>JAJZTK010000015.1 GCA_021849045.1 Deltaproteobacteria bacterium
AAAAAAATCGTTTGTTGCAAGCTCTCGATGTATGATTCTCTAGTTAAAGGCCAAAGACGAGAATCAATAAAAAACGAAAGGCGGGAATGACCCCGCCTTTCGTTTTTTATTGATCAAATTCTACTTCTGCGACAGGCGATGGACGCACTCAACCATGTGGATCGCGTTCTCAGGCGGTACCGTCGGCAGGATGCCGTGCCCCAGGTTGAAGATGTGACCAGGCCGGCCGGCGTTCTCGGCCAGCACCCGCTTGACCTCGGTCTCGATCACCACTTTCGGCGCAAAGAGAGCGGTCGGATCAAGGTTCCCCTGTACCGCCATATCCGGCCCGAGGATGTCGCGGGCCTTGCCGAGATTGATGTGCCAGTCGAGCCCCATCACGTCGCCGCCCGCCTTCTTGACCAGGTCGAGCATGGTGCCGGCCCCCTTGACGAAGTGGATGACCGGCGTGTTCTGGCGGTTCAGGCCATTGATCAGCTTGGTGGTGTAGGGAAGGACAAACTTTTCGTAATCGGTCGGGGAAAGGACGCCTCCCCAGGTGTCGAAGATCTGGATCGCCTGGGCACCCGCCTTGATCTGGGCGTTCAGGTACTCCATGTCCATGGTGGTCACCTTCTCCATCAGGGCGGCATACACCTCCGGGGCGGCGTACATCATCCGTTTGATGTTGGCCCAGTCCTTGGACCCCTTTCCTTCGACCATGTAGCAGGCCAGGGTAAACGGCGCCCCGCCGAAGCCGATGAGCGGCACCTTGCCGGCCAGCTCCTTCCTGAGGATCTTGATGGTGTCGAGCACGTAGGGAACATCGGCCTCCATCTCGGGAATACGGAGTGCCTCCACGTCGGCCATGGTCCTGATCGGGTGCTCGAAAACCGGGCCGGGAACGAAATCGAGCTTCATCCCCATCGGCTCCACCGGGGTGAGGATATCGGAGAACATGATGGCGGCATCGACCCCGAGGATGTCCACCGGCTGGATGGTCACCTCGGCGGCCAGTTCAGGGGTCTTGCAAAGCTCCAGGAAGGTGCACTTGCTCCGGACCCGCATGTAGTCGGGGAGATAGCGGCCAGCCTGACGCATCAGCCATACCGGGGTACGGTCAACCGGCTTGCCCCAGCAGGCATCGAGAAAACGTGTATTCATGAATTACCCTCCTAATGAAAGCGTGAGGGGTAAGGAGTGAGGAGTGAGGAGAAAAGTCTTTGCCACCTCACGTCTCACTCCTCACTCCTCACTGGATTTTTGTATGCGTATCGGGACGTAATTACAGAACGGCTCCTCTTCCATATAATCCCCATACACCGCATCGGCCCTGGCGCGGCAGCCGCCGCAGACGTTCAGGTACTCGCACTGGCCACATTTCCCCTTGTAGGCCTTGAAGTTGCGCAGGTTGTTGAAGAGTTCCGATGTTTCCCAGATCTCGCGGAACGGCGTGGTCTTCACGTTGCCGGCAGTACGGTGGAAATAGGAGCAGGGCTTGACGTTACCGAAGCAGTCGATGAGGCAGATGGTCTGGGCCGCGATGCACCCCTTGCCGCCGCCAGTGGAAAAGGTGAGGGAGCGGCGCTCGAACTTGACCCCTTCGGCCTTGGCCTTCTGCGGCACGATCCGGTAGTAGTGGGGGGCACAGGTGGGACGCATGAGGATATCGTCTTCCAGCTTCTCCTGCTCGTAGTGCCAGTCGAGAATCTCCTCGTAGTCTTCCTTGGAGATCAGCTCACTCATGATTTCTTCGCCGCGACCGGTCGGAACGATCATGAACATGTACCAGGCAGTAGCGCCGAGCGACTTGGCCAGCTTGAAGGTATGGGCGATGTCGGTCTGGTTCCGCTTGGTAAATGAGGAGTTGATCAGGAACTTCTGGCCGTGCTTCCGGAACAGGGCTGCGGCGTTCATCACACCGTCGAAGGCGCCCGGGCACTGGCGAAAGTTGTCATGGACCTCGGCTGTCGAGCCGTCCAGGGAGAGCGACACCATCTTGATGTCGGCCTTTTTCATCTTGAGACAAACGTCGTCGGTCACCAGGGCACCATTGGTGGCCATGCACATCCGCAAGCCCAGCGAGGTGCCGTATTCGGCCAGCTCGAAGATGTCCGGGCGGAGCAGCGGCTCGCCGCCCGACAGGACAATAACCGGTTTGGAGAAATCGGCGATCTCCTTCAACAGCTTCTTTCCTTCGTCGGTGGTGAAATCCCCTTCCGAGGAGGTGATGTCCGACGAACAGCGGCAATGGACACACTTCAGGTTACATTTTTGCGTGGTTTCCCAGGCGACCCATTTCGGGACAAACTCTTGGTTCATGGTCTCTCCGATCGGTTGCTGCCAATCTGAAAAGCCTACTATGAATAGTGTGCGAAAAACAAGAAGATTCGCCGATGGTAAAGGCTACAGCGGGTCATTAAGGGGAAAGACGAGGGTGAAGACACTACCGGTCCCGTGCACGCCATCCTCCACCCAGACAAGGCCGTCGTGGGCGTCCAGTATCCCTTTGACAATGGAGAGCCCCAGCCCGGTCCCCTTGGACATGAAGTCGGTTTTGCCGGAGGAATGGTGGTCAAGACTGCCGGCGCTGTAAAACTTATCGAAGATCCGTTGCCGTTCCGCCGATGGTATGCCGATCCCGCTGTCCACCACCTCCAGGCGGTAGAAGTGCTCCCCTTTGGCCAGATTCCTGGGGAAATGCGGATAGAACTGCTGGATGAGCGCGGTACCGGCCAGAAGTTCCTGTCGGGTCGTCACCCGGCCGCTGAGCAGGATCGAGCCGCCGTCAGGAGTAAACTTGATGGCATTTTCCAGAAGGTTCCTGACCACCAGCTTGGTAAAGGAGTCGTCTGCCGGTACCGGTTCTTCATCCGCTTCGATATCCACCACGATCCGCCGTCGCGACAGGGGGAGGGCAAAGGTATCGTAGACCTCCCGACAGAGCAGGGCCAGGTTGAGGGGGCGTTTCTGCAACACCAGCCCCTTGGCCTCGATCCGGGAGATGGAGAGCAGATTGTCCACGATATCCTTCAACTGGAGCACCCCTTCGTAGACCGAGGTGAAGATATCGTGCTGCTCCGGTGTCAGTGAGATGCCGCTGTAATGCAGCAGGAACTGCACTCCGCCCAGGACTGACGTAATCGGGGTTTTCAGCTCATGGGACGCCATGCCGATGAAATTGTTCTTGGCGGCATTCAGTCGCCCCAGTTCGATATTTGCCCTCTTCACCTCCTGCAGATTTTCCTTGAGGGCCTGGCGGCTCCGCTGGAGTTCCTCGGCCTTGGCCTTCATCTGGTCGTACAGGGCATGGTTCTCGATCAGCACGGCCAGCTGGCTGGCAATGGACGAGAGCAGGAAAAGCTCACGGTCGGTATAGTGCCGCTCCGCCTTGTGTCCCACCATGAGCACGCCGAGTACGTCCTGACCAATGGTCAGGGGCACGGCGCACCAGGCGCGAATCCCCATTTCACGGGCTCCCTTGACCATCTTCATCGGAAGCCGACCCACCAGGGTGTGGGAACGGAACGGCTTGCCCGCTAAGACCTGGTTCACCCAGGGGGCGTAGTCGGGAAGACGCTTGATCGCATCTTCGGCGCTCCGCGGCAGCCCAAGGGAGGCGCGCAGCTTCAGCACGCCGTTGTCCAGGAGGTGGATGCTGGAAAAGTCGATCTGCAGCATGTTGTGCAGCTGGAAGAGCAGGTCAACCATGACCATTTTTGAGCTGCGGGCGGAATTGAGGCGGTAGGCAATGGCGTAAAGGGTAAGGAGCTCCCGGTCGATGATCTGCTTTTCCTGCTCGATCTGTTTCCGCTTGGTAACATCCTTGATGACGTACACACCGCCGGCCAGCTGATTGTCATCCCAGTGAAACGGGTAGCTGGAGACAGTGAACCACCCCTCCAGCATCGGGAAGGCCAGATCGTCGATCCCCTGGGAAAAGTGTCCCGGCTGGAACACCGGGCTGTCCGGCTCGGTGGAACCGTAAAAGATGTCGACGATATTCCTTCCCAGCATGTCGCTGTACGAGGTGAGGAAATACTCGATGAGCCGCTTGTTGCAGCGGATGACCACACCATCAGGGTCGGTAAGTACGATCAGGTCGGAAACCGAGTCAAAAGCGGCCTCCCACTCCTTTTTACCCTGACTGATGGCCTGCTCCGCCCTGCGGTGCCGGCTTCGCTCGGCGGCCTCCCGGAGCTCCCGCTCTATGGCCGGCACCAGCCGGGACAGGTTCTCCTTCAGCAGGTAATCGTGGGCACCGGCCTTCATGGCCGCCACCAGCTGATCCTCGCCGATCGGCCGGGAAACGATGATGAACGGCAGGTTCAGACCGCTTTCCCTGAGAATTATCAGGGCATCGAACGCGCTGAAACCCGGCAGGATGAAATCGGCAATGACCAGGTCCCAGACATTGTCGACCAGAGCCTTTTGCATGGCTGCCGTATTGGCGACCCGTTCACAATGCAGCTGATACCCGCCGGCACTGATCTCATTGAGAATGAGAGCGGCATCCTCCGGAGAATCCTCGATGAGCAGGAGCCGCAGCCGCTTGCCGCTCATCACCTGGCTGCCCCTTCCCCTTTTTTGCGCTCATCCACGGGGAAGAGCAGGCCGAAGGTGCTCCCCTTCCCCTCTTCGCTCTCGGCCCAGATATAACCATGATGGACATCCATCACCTTGCGGCAGAACGCCAGCCCAAGACCGGTCCCCTTGGTCTTGCCCTGGCGCCGGTTCCGTGCCTGAACGAAGCGGTCGAAGATGGTCCCCAGGGCATCGGAGGGGATGCCCACTCCGGTATCGCGTACCGTAATCATCAGAAAACGACCGTCAGTCCTGAGTGTATCCACCGGATAGGGCTGGGTGGCCAGCCACAGCCGAATCTGTCCGCCATTCGCCACTACCTCTGCCGTCACCTCGATCCGGCCGCCCGCCGGGGTGAATTTCACGGCGTTGGACAGCAGGTTGCCCAGCAGGCGGGTCACCAGATTCCGATCCATAATCAGTTGAGGAAGGTGTTCGGCAAATGAGGCGACAAGTTCCAGATCGGCCCTTTTCGCCACCGGCGAAAACTTGGCCAGCGTTTTTTCCAGCACCGGCACCGGCTCTTCCCGCCTGGTGTGCAGTACCATCATGCCGGCCTCGAATTTGTGGATATCCAGGAGCGCATTGATCATTTCCACCATCTCGTCGCAACTCTCCTCGGCAGATTCGATGAACTCACGCTGGTCCTGGTTGATCGGTCCGAGCCGCCCCTCCCGCACCAGGTCGAGCGAGCCGACAATAGCGGTTATCGGCGTTTTCAGGTCGTGGGACAGCATGCTGACAAAATCCTCCCGCTCCTGTTCCAGCGCCTTCAGGACTGAAATATCACGGATGATCTCCACACTACCCACAACTTCTCCGGAACTGCCGTACAAAGGGGTGGCGCTGGCCAGCACCGGCAGGTCCCCGGAACTGCAGTGCAGGGTATAGGCCACCGCCAGACAGGGCGCACCGGTCGCGAGCACCACCCGGCAGGGGAGACGCTCGGCCGGGATGTCGACACGCAGAAGCTCGCTCACGTTCCGCCCGAGCAGTTCCTCTCGGCCACTCCCCAACACCAGTTCCGCCTTGTGATTGACGGTCATGACCCGCCCCTGGGTGTCGACCGCCACCAGCAGATCGGCCATTCCTTCCAGAATCGCCTCGATCTTCTTCTTTTCGGCTGCCAGTTCCTGCTGGAGGACCAGGTTCTCATAGCGGGTCCGGCTGTACCTGATTGCCCGTTCCACCCGTTTCAGCATGTCATCGGTGGAAAACGGCTTGGTAATGTAATCCAGTGCCCCCCGCTTCATCGCCTCCACGGCGATCTCCTCGCTACCGTGGGCCGTCATCATCACCACCGCCAACTCGGGACGCTCCGTCCGCACCCGGTCCAGGACCTGCATGCCGTCAACCCTGGGCATCCTGATATCCAGCAGCATGAGCTCGCAATCTTCCCGTTCCAGCATCTCCAGGGCCTCGGCCCCGTCACTGGCACGCACCGTGGTAAAACCGGCATCCTCCAGCTGCAGCCGCAGGATCAGAGCGATATCCGCCTCATCGTCAGCGATGAGAATCTTGTTTTTGACCATGGCTCTCCTCGAATATCGGCACGGTGAAAGTGAAAACGTTGCCGCCCGCCAGACCTGGTTGATAGGAGATCAGGCCGCCGTGCTTTTCGACGATCTCTTTGCAGATGGCCAGACCGAGCCCGGTCCCGCCGATACCACTCTCTTCGGTCGTGGGAAATTGCTGAAACTTGGTGAACAGCTTGCTCCGGTCGTCCGGGCTGATGGACCGACCGTGATCGGCAACGGAGATGGCTATAAACTCCCCGTCACGCTGGGCGGAGATCATGACCACCGTGCCGGCCGGCGAGAATTTGACCGCATTGGAGATCAGGTTGGCCAGGACCTGAATCAACCGGTCCCGCATCCCGAGCACCATCGGTAGATCACTCGCCGCAGTGTTGACCAGGGATATGTTGCGGGAAAGGGCAAAACCTTTCTGTTCTTCAATGGCATAGATCAGGAGCTCGTTGACCGGAATCGGCTTCATGGAGAACTCCACGTTGCCTGACTCGATCTTCGATATTTCCAGGATGCTATTGATCATCCTGATCAGCCGGTCGGTGTTCCTCAGGCAGACCCCCAGGAGTTCCCGTTCCGTGCCGGTCAGCCACTTCCCTTTGTTCAGGATCACCTGGAGTGAGCCCTTCATGGAGGTGAGCGGGGTCTTCAGTTCATGGGACATGGTGGAAATGAATGCACTCTTCATCCGGTTCACTTCCCCTTCCAGGGTCACGTCCCGGATCGACATCACCAGACCGCTGTAGAACCCACCTTCATCCAGAAGCGGAGCAATGGAGATCTTCAGATCCTTGCCGCCGATCGGCAGCTCCAGGACACGCACCGATTCCGCAGAAAACTCCCGAATCTGTTCGACCAGGGCACAAAAATCTCCCCGGCGGCAGGCTTGGTCGATGGGAAGACCCAGGATGTCCTCGGCAGCGACTCCGAAGATTTTCTGGGCAGCCGGGTTGATATGGGCGATGTGGTTCTTCCGGTTGGTTACCACCACCCCGTCGACCATGCTGGTAAGGATGGCCTCCATCATCTCCATTTCCATTCTGAGTTGGGCCGTTCGCTCGGCTACCCGCTTCTCCAGCACCTCGTTAAGTTCCTCCAGCGCCTCGTTTTTCTTCCGAATTGTGGCATCGCGTTCAGCAACAGCCTTGGCCATTCTGTTGAATGAGTCCGCCAGTTGGCCCAGTTCGTCGTTGGACGCTACGGTCACCCGCTGGGTGAAGTCGCCGGCCTGGATCTCTTCCGCTTTCCGGTTCAACTCCAAGAGCGGTGTGGTGAAACGTCTGGCCGCGGAATACGCAATGGCAAAGGAAAGGAAGATGCCGAATACGCCGGAGATGAGCGTAGTTCTGATACTGTCCTGGTGGATGTTGAGGTAGTTTTCCCGGGTGAGGGCCACGGCCAGGCTGCCGATGAATGTGCCGTTGCTGTTGGTAAGGGGCTCAGCGACCATCTCGAAGGAACGGTTACCGAAGGTGGTCGATCCGTGATAGGTGTAGCCGCTCTGCAGCCGATTGAGGATCTTGGTGGAGAGCCGTCCCGTCCTGGTGCCCAGTGCTTCGGAACTGCTGGCGATCAATGCGCCACGTTGAGTGATGGCGACTGCCACCTCCTTGCCGAACACCTTCTGAATCTGGTACGGCAGGCGAGTGTCCTTGTTAAGAGCATTGCCAACCACCACCCACCCCAGAAAAGAGTCATCAGCGGCAATGACCGGCATCACCACGGTGATCATCATCAGATCGCCGTCAGGTGGTATTGATGCGCAAACCGCCGCATCACCCTCACGGCAAAAATCGTCGCGGCTGATCAGTTCCGTCGTTACCAGCGGCGCCCGCCGGCTGTGGGCCAGTTGAAGCAGAGCCGCCGGCCTGAATTGATCATCACCGCTCTGGCCGTTCAGCCGGACAATCACCCGGCCGCTGCTATCGACGATACTGAGCAGATCGGTAAAGGGGAGGGCGTGGTGCCAGCGACGCAGGGCATCCGCCAGCCAGAGCCGGTCGCGGGCCAGGATACGTTCGCGAACCGGTTGGGCCGAGATGGGAAGGGCGAGGGAGTTCCTGATCAGATCGGCCTGGCCAAGATACTGGCTTTTGGCAAACCT
The DNA here is from genome assembly GCA_021849045.1 of Deltaproteobacteria bacterium. Taxonomy (GTDB): domain Bacteria; phylum Desulfobacterota; class Desulfuromonadia; order Geobacterales; family DSM-12255; genus Geomobilibacter. Next base: position 8,197 of record JAJZTK010000015.1, read on the forward strand.
GAGGTTTGCCTCCAGGTCCTTGTCGATTTCCTTGTTCAGGGAGGAGGTGCTGCTGGTGATGGTAACATAGAACAGGAACAGGTGCGAGACGACCAGGGTCAGAAGAATGGCCGCGAACAGCTTGCTGCGGATGCTGAACTGGCGTCGCATGCGTTCCTTTCGGCCGGCAGTGTGCGCCGGCTAGACCCCTTCCGGTTTCAGGTCGCGGGCCATCAGTTCAATGACCGCGGCGCGGGCCGGCTTGTCCTCGTACAGCACGCGGTAGACCTGCTCGGTGATCGGCATATCCACGCCGAGTTTTCCGGCCAGGAGATAGGTCGATTCAGCCGTCTTTACCCCTTCCGCAACCATCCGCATCCGGCCGAGGATGGTCGTGAGCGTCAGCCCCTGTCCCAGTTGCACCCCGACGGTCCGGTTGCGGGAAAGGTCGCCGGTGCAGGTCAGCACCAGGTCCCCCATGCCGGCCAGACCGGCAAAGGTCTCCGGCCTGGCTCCCATGGCCAGGCCGAGCCGGGAAATTTCGGCCAGCCCCCTGGTGATGAGAGCGGCACGGGTGTTGTGGCCGAAGCCGAGGCCATCGGCAATGCCGGCAGCGATGGCAATGACGTTCTTGAGCGCCCCGCCGAGCTCCACGCCGATCACGTCGTTGTTGGTGTAGACCCGGAACCAGCGGCTGGTAAAGATTTCCTGTACGGTCCGGGCAATCGCCTCGTCCGCGGCGGCAGCCACCACGGCCGTTGGCATCTCCAGGGCAACCTCCCGCGCAAAACTCGGACCGGACAGAACGGCAAAACGTTGGTAGAGGTTGGGGGGAAGCAGTTCCTCATAAATTTGTGAAACCGCTTGCAAGGTTTCCAGCTCGATCCCTTTGGAGGCGCTGACAATGACCGCATCGGCCGGGACGGCCGGCAGGGCCTGTCTGATAACCCCTCGCAGCACCTGGGTCGGTACCACGCAGAGGATAAGCTCTTTAGCGCTGACCGCCTCGGTCAGATCATTGGTAAAGGCAAGGGCAGGGGAGAGGGTGATGTCGGCGAGGAAGAGCGAATTGATCCGGGTCGTCCGCATCTCCGCCACCAGCTCCGGCTCATAGGCCCAGAGGGTAACCTCGTGCCCCCGCTTAGCCAGCAGGTCCGCCAGGGTCGTCCCCCAGCTCCCCGCCCCGATTACCCCGATTTTGCATGCCATAAATAAAAGCCTCTAAAAAAAGGTTGTTGCCTGGCACACGAGTGCGCCCCTTTTCAGTCCCACCAGTCCTCGTCTTCATCGTCCGGATGGTCTCTCAGATCATACCCCTCACCCAGCGCCTCCCTGGCCACCAGCAGGCTTTCCATGGCAAAACGCCGCAGGAACGGGTGGACATGAAGGGGGAGGGGAGAGTCCAGCAGACTGAACGCTGCTGCCAGGGTCACTTCCACGATGGCGGTTCCCCGTCCGCTGCGCTGCATCAGGTCGGCATTGAGCAGGAGTCGCCGGGCGATCCGGTTGACCTGAGGCAGGATCAACTCGCCACAGAACTCCTCCAGAAGCGTTTCCACCCGGACCGCTGCCCCCCGCGACTCGTCTTGCTCAAGGGCCAACCACTGTTCCGCGTAGTCATAAACCCGACCGCTGGCCATATACCAGCCGCTGAAGAAGTCGTCGTCCATAAGGCGCGCCGACGCTGCCAGGAGCCGCGGATTGATCGCCATATCCTCGCTGGTGGGAGCGAGGGGAGGAATGTAGCAGGCCGCTGTCAACTCTTCCCTGGTAAACATCCCGCTTCGCAGGTAAAACTCCGGCGGCGGCAGGGCATTCTGCTGGCGCGTGGCGTACAGGGCATCCCTGAGCAGCAGGAGGCCGTAGTCAATATCGACGGAATGGAGCCGTTCATCTCCCCGGGCAGCGGTGACCTCCTCCGTGAATTCGGCAATCGTCGTCTCCGGTACCCCCCAGGCACCTTTCACCCCCCCTTCGTCGTGCAGCTGCAGGTAGAGTGTCGCCACCCGTTCCCCGTCAAGGTGGCGGGCAATCCAGAGGGTTCGATAGCCACCGCCATCAACCGGGCTGGCATAGACGGCATGAAACGGCTGCGGAACTTCGGCTACCGGTGCCGGCATGGGCTCGACACCCAGGAAGGCCAGCCGGCGAAGGCTTTTTGTCGCCAGGTCCCGATAGGATTGATCGCCATGACCGGACCACTCCAGCGCCAGTGCTGCAGCAGCGGGGAGGCGGATTCTGCCGAGGGTGGTCAGCACCTCCTGCACCACCAGTGGGTCGTCGAAGGCGAGGAGCAGCGCACAGACCTCCACGACACGCGGATCGTCAACCTGAGCCAGCTCCCTGATCATCATCACCTGCCGCTCCTCGGCGGCATAAACGAAGTCCTCCAATAACCAGAGGAGCCCTCGCTCCCCCCGGTCCAGGAAGCGGACGAGCGATTCCTTGAGTGGGCCGCTGTAACTGGCGAGCAGACCGGCAAACGGGGGAAGGGTAACGTCGATGCCGCAGTTCTGCAGGGTGGAGAGGAGCGCCACCTTTCCTTCGTCTTCCAGGTCGCGACGGCGGAGCGCTATCTGGATCAGTTGATCAAGCCATTCCTCGTCGGCAAAAAAATCCAGCAGATAGGTGTACTTGGAGATCAGCTCGCCGCTCTTCTCGCGCCACAGGCTGCGGACCAGAGGCGGCAGGGCGTGGCGCCCGGCTTTCTGCAGGGTACCGCCGATCTCGTCGATCTCGGCAACCGTGATGTTATCCTGCTTGAGCCGTTCCAGGAGCCGGAGTATCCGGTGCCGTTCCAGCAGGCTCTCGTCTATGTTGCGGTGATGGTTTTCCATAGAATCAATTATACCGCGTTATTCCTCATCACCATCACTCGAATCGGCGGCAGATATATCCTCGTCGTCATCGACGGCATCCTCATGATCATCCTTTTCCGCAAGCCGTGCCACGGCCACGACCCGCTCTTCGGACTCGGTCACCATCAGCCGTACCCCCTGGGTGTTGCGGCCAATGACCGAGAACCCGGCCACCGGTACCCGGAGAATCTTTCCCTGATCGCTGATCAGCATCAGGTCGTTTTCGTCGGTCACCTGTTTGATGTCAACCACGCAGCCGTTCCGCTCGGTGGTCTTGATGGTAATGACCCCCTTGCCGCCCCGGCTCTGGGTCCGGTATTCGCTGAGCTCGGTCCGCTTGCCGAAACCGTTCTCGGTGACGGTGAAGATGGTGGAACCGGTGAATGCCTCGTTGATGATCTCCATGCCGATAACCACGTCGCCGTCTTCAAGGCTCATCCCCCGAACGCCACGCCCGACCCGGCCGATGGAACGGGCATCCTCTTCTTTGAAACGGATCGATTTGCCGTGGCTGGAGGCCAGAAGCACTTCCTGTTTGCCGTCGGTCAGCGCCACGGTGATCAGTTTGTCCTCTTCGTCCAGGTTGACGGCAATGATCCCGCCGGAGCGGATGTTGGCGTACTCCTTGAGCGGGCTCTTTTTCACCACCCCGTGACGGGTGGCCATCATCAGGTAACGGTCGGGGCTGAACTCCTTGATGGAGAGGATGGCGGAGATCTTCTCCCCCTGGTTCAGGTTCAAGAGGTTCACGATCGCCTTCCCGCGGGTGGCCCGGCCCCCCTCGGGAATCTCGTAGACCTTGAGGAGATAGACCCGCCCGGCATCGGTGAAGAACATCATGAAGTCCTTGCTGGAGGCGATGAACAGGTGCTCGACGAAATCCTCCTCTTTGGTCTTCATCCCGGACTTGCCTTTGCCCCCCCGGCGCTGGGCGCGGTAGAGGGAGACGGCGCTCCGCTTGATGTAGCCGGTGTGGGAGATGGTGACCACCATGTCCTCCTCGACGATGGTGTCCTCCAGGGTGATCTCGCCGGTCTTGTCGACGATCTCGGTGCGCCGTTCGTCGCCGAACTTCTCCCTGAGCTCGGTCAGTTCGCCGACAATGATATTCAGGATCTCCGTCTCGGAGGCGAGGATTTCCTTCAACCGGGCGATGTACTTCAGGATATCGGTGTACTCCTGAATGATCTTCTCGCGTTCCAGGCCGGTGAGGCGCTGCAGTCGCATCTCCAGGATCGCCTTGGCCTGCTCCTCGGAGAGGTGGACGCTGTTACTGAAGACGGCATCCGGAAGCCCCAGTTTTCGCAGATAGTCAGGGTCGGAGAAGTTACCGGCCATCAGCCCCTGCTTGGCCTCATCCGGGTTCTTGGCCGCCCGGATTAGCTCGATGACCGCGTCGAGCCAGTCCAGCGCGATCTTCAGGCCTTCCAAGATATGAGCACGTGCCTCGGCCTTCTTCAGGTCGAAGATGGTCCGCCGGGTCACGATCTCGCGGCGGTGATCTATGAAGTGGTCGATCATCTCCCTGATGGTCAGAACCTTGGGCCGGCCGTTGGCGATGGCCAGCATGATGATCCCGAAGGAGGTCTGCATCTGGGTCTGCTTGTAGAGGTGATTGAGTATGATCTGCGGCTCTTCGTCCTTTTTCAGCTCGATGACGATCCGCATCCCGTCCCGGTCCGATTCGTCCCGCAGGTCGGAGATTCCTTCGATCTTCTTCTCCTTGACCAGTTCGGCGATCTTCTCGATCAACCGCGCCTTGTTCACCTGGTAGGGGATCTCGGTGACGATGATCGACTGCCGCTCGCTCTTCTTCTGGGTCTCGATGGTGGCGCGGGCGCGCATTTGCACGATGCCGCGGCCGGTCCGGTAGGCCTGGATGATTCCTTCGCGGCCGTAGATGAAGCCGGCGGTGGGAAAATCCGGACCCGGAATAATGGAGAGCATCTCCTCGAAGGTAACCTGCGGGTTATGGATGACGGCGATGCAGCCGTTGATCACCTCGGTCAGGTTGTGCGGCGGGATGTTGGTCGCCATGCCGACGGCGATGCCGGCCGAGCCGTTGACCAAAAGGTTCGGAAACTTGGAGGGAAGAACCAGCGGCTCCTGCAGCGAGCCGTCGTAGTTCGGCCCCATGTCCACGGTCTCTTTTTCAAGATCGTTCAACAGCTCATGCGCCAACTGGTCCATCCGGATCTCGGTATAGCGCATGGCCGCCGGCGAGTCGCCGTCCACCGAGCCGAAGTTCCCCTGGCCGTCCACCAGCGGGTAGCGGAGCGAAAAGTCCTGGGCCATCCGGACAATGGTGTCGTAGGCAGCCGTATCGCCGTGGGGGTGATACTTACCGATGACGTCACCGACCACGCGGGCCGATTTCTTGTACGGTTTGTTGTAGTCGTTCCCCATGTCGTACATGGCATAGAGGCAGCGCCGGTGCACCGGCTTCAGGCCATCCCGGACATCGGGCAGGGCCCGGCCGATGATGACCGACATGGCATAGTCCATATAGGACCGCTTCATCTCGTCTTCGATGTTGACAGCGGTTTTGTTCATGTTGTTGTCGAGCATCTATTTCCTCTATTCGATTGCTTAGTTATACAAATTTACAGACTGGAAACACTACTACCCCGCGGTTACTCTCAGGGCCGGAACAGCTGAAAAGTGCTGGTCGACGGTCAGCACCGTGACGTGATGCTTACCGGCCAACGTCGCTATGAGAATATCTGACAGCGGCAGGTTGGTACCCTTGCTGCGCAGCCTGGCGGCAAGGCGGCCGGCTTCAATCCATAGCCCTGCAGTCAGTTCCAGGACGGGAACTGCCTGAAAGGCATCGAGAATGGCATTTTCCTCTTTGGCGCCTTTAATCCCCTGCAGTAATTCATACAGCACCACGCCACAGGTCACCACCGAACCGTTCAGCAGCGCCTGTTCCACGGCCGTAGCGAGCGGGGTCTGTCTGCCACGGAAAAAATCGATCCAGGCGCATGTGTCGGGGAGAATGCTAGGGGTTGCCATAGCGCTCACGCTCTTCAGCCGCCGCAATTTCCCGTTCTTCCTCGCGCTGCCAGTCGTAATCGATCTGCACCTTGCCGCGTAACGCCAGCAAATCCTCCATCCGACGCCGACGCACATACTCTTCCATCACGGTCACAATGGCGCCGGTCTTGGACTTCTGGCCGGAAAGTCTCTGCACCTCAGATATCAACTCATCCGGTATGTTCAGTGTCGCACGCATACAATGCACCTCCTGAATATGCATCAATTGTATGCTTCAAGTGTAACAAGTCAACCGGCCTAGATATCCAGGTTGGAGACATTCAGCGCGTTCTGCTCGATGAACTCACGGCGCGGCTCCACCTGGTCGCCCATGAGGACGGTAAAGACGTTGTCCGCCTCCACGGCGTCCTCTATCTTCACCTGAAGCAGGGTCCGGTTGGTCGGCTCCATGGTGGTCTCCCAGAGCTGCTCCGGGTTCATCTCTCCCAGGCCTTTGTACCGCTGGATGGAGAGCCCTTTCTTGGCCGTGTCCATGTAGAAGCCAAGGAGATCGAGACCTATGGTGGTACTGAAGAGTTCTTTCCCCTCTCCGGACACCACAGCGCGGCCGTTGCCGAAGATCTCCCTGACTTTTCGATGGCTCTCCCTGAGCAGACCGTATTCGTATGAGGTGATGATGTTCAGGGCGTGATGGTCCAGGGCGTAGCGGAGGTTCCCCAGGCGCAGGATGATCCGGTGGTCGTCGAGGATGCTGTACTCCGCCCCCCCATAGGCCTTGGCCAACCCGCTCAGAAAGGGGTGGATTCCCTCCAGATCCTCGATATCCTTTATGCCGAGACGGAGGCAGAGGCGCACCACCTCCTCGTTGATCCCCTTGCGCGTCACCTTGTCCAGCAGGGTACGATACTCAACCATCTGTTTGAGCAGTGGGATGATCTGCTTGCCGGTATAGCTCTTGCCGCTCTCTTCCAGCAGTAGCGTGGTCTCTTCGGTCCCCTCTTCCAGTAGGTAGTTCTGCATGGCTGCTTCGTTGCGCAGGTAGAGCTCCTTCCGACCGCGTTTGACCTTGTAGAGCGGCGGCTGGGCGATGTAGAGGTGCCCCCGCTCGACGATCTGCGGCATCTGGCGGAAGAAGAAGGTGAGGAGCAGGGTGAGGATGTGGGAACCGTCCACGTCGGCATCGGTCATGACGATGATCCGGTGGTAGCGGAGCTTGGCAACATCGAAGTCCTCTTTGCCGATGCCGGTACCAAGGGCGGTGATCAGGGTGCCGATCTCCTGGGAGGAGAGCATCTTGTCAAAACGTGCCTTTTCAACGTTGAGAATCTTCCCCTTCAGCGGCAGGATCGCCTGGAATTTCCGATCCCGTCCCTGCTTGGCCGAGCCGCCGGCCGAATCGCCCTCGACCAGGTAGAGTTCGCAGAGTGCCGGGTCTTTTTCCTGACAGTCGGCGAGCTTGCCGGGGAGGTTTGATATGTCCAGGGCCCCCTTGCGGCGGGTCAGCTCGCGGGCCTTGCGGGCCGCTTCCCGTGCCCGGGCCGCATCGATCGACTTGCCGATGATGTCCCTGGCAACCTTCGGATTTTCCTCCAGGAAGACCGCCAGTTTTTCGTTCATCAGGGACTCAACGTACCCCTTCACCTCGGAGTTGCCCAGTTTGGTCTTGGTCTGCCCCTCGAACTGGGGCTGGGGAATTTTGACCGAAACGACTGCCGTCAGCCCTTCCCGCAGGTCCTCGCCGGAAATTGCCACTTTTTCCTTCTTCAAGAGCTCGTTGGCAGTGGCATAGGTGTTCATGGTCCGGGTGAGCGCCGCCCTGAAGCCGATCAGGTGGGTGCCACCCTCATGGGTGTTGATGTTATTGGCAAAGGAGAACAGCTTTTCGTCGTAGGAGTCGTTGTACTGCAGGGCAACCTCGATGTCGACGCCGTTCTTTTCGCCCCGGAAGAAGATCGGTTTGGGGTGCAGGCCGTTCTTGTTCCGGTTCAGGTATTCCACGAAGGAGACGATCCCCCCCTCGTAGTGGAAGTCGTGGTGTTTCCCCTCTTCCCGCTCGTCGGCAATGGTGATCCTGACCCCGGCGTTCAGGAAGGCCAGCTCCCGCAGCCGTTGCGACAGGACATCAAAGGAGAAGTCGGTGGTCTCGAAGATGGTATCGTCGGGGAGGAAGGTGATCTTGGTGCCGCGCTTTTTGGTCTCCCCCACCTCCTGCAGCGGGGTGAGCGGGTCGCCGCAGGCATACGACTGGCGGAACAGTTTGCCGTCACGCCGGATCTCCAGCTCCAACTTCTTGGACAGGGCGTTGACTACCGAGACCCCGACGCCGTGCAGACCGCCGGAGACCTTGTAGGAGTCGTTGTCGAACTTGCCGCCGGCATGGAGCACGGTAAGCACGACTTCCGCGGCCGAACGTCCCTCGGTCGGGTGCATGTCGGTGGGGATGCCGCGGCCGTTGTCGACGACCGTGACCGAGCCGTCCAGGTGGATGGTGACGTTCACCTCGTTGCAGTAGCCGGCCAACGCCTCGTCGATGGAGTTGTCGACGATCTCGTAGACCAGGTGATGGAGCCCCTGGCTGGCGGTCGAACCGATATACATGGCGGGCCGCTTGCGGACCGCAGTCAGCCCTTCCAGTACCTTTATCTGTTCTGCACCGTACTCGCTATGCTTTTCGTCAGTCATTCATTCCTCGCTGGCTGACCTCGCCCACGTTTACCCGGTAGACGGCACTATCGCCGGCAATGGCCGGCAGGGTGGCAAGGTCAGTGGTTGTCATAAATACCTGGATCTGCCGCTGTGTCAGAAATTCCAGAAGATGTCCCAGCCGGTTTTTGTCCAGTTCCGATGTCAGGTCGTCCAGGAGCAGTACCGGCGGGAAGCCGGTGTGGCAGCAAGCGTTCTCTATTTCCGCCATCTTCATGGCCAGGATGAAGCTCCTCTGCTGTCCCTGTGATCCATGTTGCTTGAGCAGTATGCCGTTCAGAAAGAACCTGAGGTCGTCCCGGTGCGGTCCGGCCAGGGTTGTTCCCCGCTGCCGCTCTTCATCGCTTCGTGCGGTCAGCGCGGCACGGAGTGCCGTCTCGCACCCCTCAACCGTGTCAGGGTTGTGACAAGAGTCGGCATAATAGCACAGGTAAGCCTCTTCGTCACTACCGGTTATCTGTTGGTAAAGTCTCGTGAAAAATGCAGCGAGCTCCTGGACGAAAGCTGCCCGCTTCCAGACCAGCTGTGCTCCGGCACTGACCAGCTGTTCGCTCCACGCATCGAGCGTCGCGAAGGAGCGCTGACGCAGGAGCGTGTTCCGGTTCTTGAGTATCCGGAAATATTCGCGGTGGCAGGCCAGATAGGTCGGATCGACACTGAAGACGGCCCGATCCAGGTAGCGACGCCTTATTTCCGGATTACCCCGGACCATGAACAGCTCTTCCGGAGAAAAGGCAATTACGTTCAGGACGCCGAGAAAGTCCTTTAGAGTCGCTGTTCCCTTCCGGTCCACCTGCACCCGTTTCCCGTGGGGCTCTATGACCAATGCCAGTTCGCGCTTTACCTGTTGGCTTTCCACCATTCCTTTCAGCAGGGCATGTGGGCGGTTCCAGGCGATGAGTTCCGAGTTTTTTGCCATCCTAAACGACTTCAGGGTACCCAGGAGAAAGATCGCTTCCAGGATGTTGGTCTTGCCCTGGGCATTGGCCCCGACCAGCACGTTCCAGCGCCCGGCACAGTCGAGCCGCACCTCGGTCAGGTTTCGGAAGGCATGTATGGCTATTTTCTCGATACGCATGGGTGGACACAGAAAAGGCCCCGCCGTTCCAGTGAGGCCTCATCCAAAGTGAAATCCGGCAAACAGGTCTAAAGTCGCATCGGCATGATCACCGCCTGGAAACTGTTGCCGTTTTCGGTTGTTATCAAGGCGGGTGACATCTCGTCCCGCAGCTTAAGGACCACGTTGTCGTCTGTCAGGACGTTCAGGACATCGATCAGGTAACGGGCATTGAATCGGGAAATGAGAGCCGGCCCATCGTAGGAAACTTCAAGCTCTTCCCGGGCCTCTCCCAGTTCCGGGTTGCTGGAGGAGATCTCCATGACCGAACCGTTGATGTCGAACTTGATTCCTTTGAACCGTTCGCTGGACAGGATTGCCATCCGTCGCAGGGAATGGTGTAGTCGGTCGCGATTGACAGTGACTTCTTTGTCATTTTGGGCTGGAACAACGCGTGTGTAGTCCGGAAATTCACCGTCAACCAATCTCATGACAACGACCGTCTGTTCTTTTCGGATAGCGGCGTTATTATCCATGAAGCCGATCAGTAGTTCGTCGTCGCCTTCGTCCGCCAGCTTCTTCAGCTCCAGCACCCCTTTCTTGGGAAAGATGGCGCCATTGGCCAGTTCAGGAGGTACAGCCCCTTCCACTTCCCGTTCGGCAATGGACAACCGGTGACCATCGGTGGCGACCATTCGGATTACGTTCCGTCCGTCTTCGCTGGCAGCCTTCACAAAGATGCCATTGAGATTATATTTGGTCTCGTCCTGGCAGATTGCGTAGGAGGTCTGTTCTATCATCTCCCGGAGAAGCGGTGCACCGAGCCTGACGAAGGACTCTTCGATAACCTTCGGAAAACGGGGAAATTCGTCCGGTGAAAGGCCGACCAGATTGAAACTTGCCTTGCCGCACTTGATATCGACCCAATCGTTTTCACGGGTGGAGAAACGGATATTTTCATCAGGTAACTCCCGGATGATTTCGTACAGTTTCTTGGCTGAGACGGTGATGCTTCCCTTTGCGGTGACTTTTGCTGCGTAATTGCTCCGCATACCCACTTCAAGGTCGGTGGCCGTTACCTGGATAGCGTCGTCGGTTGCATCGATCAGGACGTTGGAAAGGATCGGCATGGTATTCCGTTTTTCTACGATCCCCTGAATTTTTTGGAGCGCCTTGACAAAGGTATCCTTGTCGATGGTGAATTCCATGGCATACCCTCCTTGCTGTTAGTATAAAAATATAAAAGCTTTTATTTAGTAGTAGCAGTAGGTCCTGTTGATAAGTTGACAGAACTTGCAATTATCGAAACATGCTGCTTTTTTTCTTTGTTGTTCATGTGGCGAACTGCCTTGATAAGTTCTTTTCTATCAACAGCTGCTCGTTGTTATCAACAGCCGCGGCAGGTTATCGACAGGTTATCCCGCTTAGTTCAACAGGTCATGTTTAAGCATGCGCAGGGTTTCTGTCAATGCCGGATCAGCGGCCAGCAGACCATCGATCTTCTTGACCGAATGGATGATGGTTGAATGGTCCTTACCGCCGAATTTCTCGCCTATTTCCGGATATGAGGCTTTGGTCATGTCCCGGCAGAGATATATTGCTATCTGGCGCGGCACCACCAGGGCTTTTAGTCTCTTTTCCGATTTCAGATCACTGATCTTCAGTTTGTAGTGGTCGGCAACATGTTTCTGGATCATTTCGATGGTGATCTCCTTTGACTTGTCCACAATTATATCCTTGAGAATATCACGGGCCATGTTCAGGGAGATTTTGTTCCGGGTCAGGCTGGCATAGGCGCCGAGGCGTACCAGCATTCCCTCCAGTTCCCGGATGTTGCTCGAGGCACTGGAGCCGATGAACAGCGCCACGTCGTCCGGGAGTTCGATGCCGTTCAGTTCGGCCTTTTTTTTAAGAATGGCTATCTTGGTCTCTACGTCAGGCGGTTGTATATCGGCGATCAGTCCCCATTCGAAGCGGGAGCGCAGGCGCTCCTCCAGTCCCGGTATCTCCCGGGGGAATTTGTCCGAGGTGAGGATGATCTGCTTGTGTGACTCGTAAAGAGAGTTGAAGGTGTGAAAGAACTCCTCCTGGGTGGCCTCTTTCCCCTGCATGAACTGGATATCGTCAATGAGCAGCAGGTCCGCTTTCCGGAACTTGTTCCTGAACTCCTCCATCTTCTTGTAGCGGAGGGAATTGATCATCTCGTTCATGAACTTTTCCGATGTGTAGTAGCAGATGCGGGCCTTTGGTTTGTTCTTGAGAATTTCGTTGCCAATGGCGATCAGCAGGTGGGTTTTGCCCAGGCCGACACCGCCGTAGATGAATAAGGGGTTATAGTTGGTAGCCGGCTTGGCCGCCACCGCCTGGGATGCCGCATAGGCAAACTGGTTGCTTGAACCGCATACAAAGGTGTCAAAGGTATATTTGGGGTTCAGGTTGCCGTTGAGATTGGAAGCTATTTCCGCTTCCGCAGCAGGCACCGATTCCTTTGCCTTGCGTGCCGGTTTCGGTTCTACCGGTGTAACTTCATTGGAATCATGCTCACTGATCAGTATTTCCAGCTGGTACTGTCGTTCGGCCAGGGAATTCACAGCTTCCTGGATCATGGAGAAGTATTTCTCCCGTACCCAGTCCTTAATGAATTTATTGGGAACCTGCAGGATAAACTGGTTGTTGTTGATGTGGGAAAACCGGATCGGTTTGATCCAGGTAGTGAAGGTTTGGGGCGTGAGCACCTTTTCAATATTGTCTTGGGCGGCTTGCCAGATGTTTTCCATGGCGGGACCTTCACTGAAACTGATTGGAGAAACCCTTTCCGCCGTGGTGTCTGCCGCAGTTGCCCGGCAGAAAGCCACGGAAGGTACACGGAATGGGTAAATGAGAAAAAAGTAACGATATGAACGTGTTGGAGAACTGTGGGGTTATTCACAGGCTTATCAACAGCTGTTGATAAGTGCGGAACGGCTGTTGATGGCGGCTCGCGGGCATAAATCCCATGTGCCGAAGCGAAGTGAGCCTAACAGACGACTTGGCAATTTGCAAGGAATTTCGTGTCCCGGTAGATGAAATAACTGTTGACAAAATAGAGCCCGTATGAATAATAAACTCCTTTTCCGACTTATTTAATCGCTTCAAGGAGCATGATCATGAAAAGAACATTTCAACCGAGCAATACTTCCCGTAAGCGGACCCACGGCTTTCTGGTTCGTATGGCAACCAAGAACGGCCGCCTGGTGATCAAGCGTCGTCGCGCTAAAGGGCGCAAGCGTCTCGCAGTTGGCATTGCCACCAAGTAATCTTTCCTGCACCACCTGCTTCGGTCGACATGAGCGGCTGAGAAAGTCAGCGGAATATGCGCGACTGTCGGCTGTCAGCACCAAGGCCCGGTCTCCCCATTTTCTGGTCATACGCGGGCCAGTACACGGTGGGGGACCGCGCCTCGGCATAACAGCCAGCCGCAAGGTCGGCAATGCTGTGGTCCGTAACCGGATCAAGCGTCTACTCAGGGAATTTTTCAGGCTCAACAAAGGGCTCTTTGCCGGCGCCGACTATAATGTCGTGGCTCGACCCGGGGCAGGTGAGCTTGATTTTTCCGCACTCTGCAGGGAATTGGCCCATGTGCTTGGCCGCCGCTAAACACTCTTCCGTTATCAGACTGCTTGACAGGGGTCTGCGTACCTATCAGCTGTACCTCTCCCCCTTGAAAGGGGCAACCTGCCGTTTTTATCCATCCTGTTCCGAGTATGCCCGTCAGGCCCTGCAACGCTATGGCCTGCTCAAGGGTGTCGGAATGACCATTGCCAGGCTGGCCCGCTGTCACCCCTTCCACCAGGGGGGGTATGATCCGGTCAAGTAACCAACCACGGGGATAATCCATGGAAAAACGTGTTCTCATTGCTGTCGTCCTCTCCATTGCGGTCATGTACGCTTATTCGTACCTGGTCCCACAGCCTCCCAAACCGGTTTCCGGTCAGCAGGCGGCACAGTCGCAGCCAGCTACGGCCGCCCCGGCGCCGGTTGGCGCTCAGAAGGAACAGTCCGCACCGTTGCCGCAGTTGGTGCCAGCTGGCGCTGCGACGCAAGCGGCCCAGGATGTGACCGTGGAAACGGACCTCTACCGAGCGGTTTTCTCCACCAAAGGCGGGGCGTTGAAGCGGCTCGTGCTGAAACGGTACAAGGAAACGGCCGGTCCGCAGGGTAAGGACGTTGCCATGGTGGCCGAGGACAACGCTGCTGTATACCCGCTGAGGAGCAATCTGGAAGGGTTCCCCGTCGATGCCGGCACTGTTTTCGGCGTTACTGCCAGCTCGCTTTCGGTGGCAAAGGGCGAAAAAAGGGTGCTCGATTTTACCCTCACGTCTCCGAGCGGTGTCGTGTTCCAGAAGAGTTACACCTTTAGCGGCGACAGCTATGCCATCGATCTGGTGCAAAAAGTCACCAATACCGGGTCTGCCCCGCAGTCAGGATCGGTTCAGCTCCTTCTGACCAATCATGCAGCCCCTCCCAAGGATGGTGGCGGTCGATTCGAGGTTTTTGGTCCGGCAACCCTGACAGCAGAGGGCGTCTCGTTCGACAAGATCAAGGAACTGGACAAGGGGGAGAAGGCCTATCAGAAGGGGGTTCTCTGGACCGGCTTTGCCGACAAGTACTTTCTCGGCGCCGCCCTGGCTGTTAACAACAGCATTCAGTCTGTCCGCATCAAAACTGTCGGCGGCTATATCGAGAACGTCATTGGCTCGGCCCAGCTGACCGCCAGACCCGGCGAGAGCGTGACTGTCCCGGTACGACTCTATTTCGGTCCCAAGGATCTGGACATTCTCAAGTCCCAGGGGAGCAGGCTGGAGGAGTCGATCGATCTGGGCTGGTTCTCGGCCATTGCCAAGCCACTTCTGTTCACGCTCAAGTTCTTCCACCGTTATCTGGGCAACTACGGCCTGGCGATCATTGTCATCACCGTAATACTGAAGATTCTCTTTTTCCCGCTTACCCACAAGAGCTACAAGTCGATGAAGGAGATGCAGAAGCTCCAGCCGAAGATGCAGGAACTGAAGGAAAAGCACAAGGACGACCGGGACGCCATGAACAAGGCGGTGATGGAGCTGTACCAGACCCACAAGGTAAACCCGCTCGGCGGCTGTCTGCCGATGGTCGTTCAGATTCCGGTATTCTTCGCCCTGTACAAGGCCCTCATGTTTTCCATTGAGCTGCGCCATGCGCCTTTTTACTTCTGGATTCACGACCTGGCCGGCAAGGACCCCTACTATGTGACCCCGATCATCATGGGTGTCACCATGTTCATCCAGCAGAAGATGACCCCGTCCCAGATGGACCCGGTTCAGGCGAAGATGATGCTGGCACTGCCAGTGGTCTTCACCTTCATGTTTCTCAACTTCCCGTCGGGGCTCGTGCTGTACTGGCTGGTGAACAACGTGCTCACCATTGCCCAGCAGACGTACATCAACAAGTCCCTGAAGGAAGCGTAGACAGGAGCCCGGATGTACATTGCGGATACCATAGCCGCCATCAGTACCCCGGTAGGGGAGGGGGGCATCGGGATCGTCCGGATATCCGGTCCCGCCTCCCTTCCGATAGCGGAACGGCTTTTTTCGCGCAGAACCAGCGGTGGCTTTCAGAGCCACCGTTTTTATTATGGGGTGATCAGTCATCCCGATAATGGCGAAATACTCGACGAGGGGTTCTGCGTCTATATGCGGTCACCACACTCCTTTACCCGGGAGGATGTGGTGGAGTTGCACTGTCATGGCGGCTATCTGCTCGTGCAGAAGGTGCTGGCCTGCGTGCAGGGCGAAGGTGCCCGGCTGGCGGAACCGGGCGAATTTACCCGCCGGGCGTTTCTGAACGGGCGGATCGACCTGTTGCAGGCCGAGTCGGTGATCGATGTCATCCGCGGCAAGACCGACGCTGCCCTTGCCCTGGCGCAGCACCAGCGCGAGGGGCAGTTGTCGCGGGTCATTCACGACTGTCGGCAGCATCTGGTACAGGCGCTGGCTCTCCTGGAAGCGTATGTGGATTTTCCCGAGGACGAGATAGATACCTTTGACCTGAATCAGATCGCTACCCGCGTGACCGACTCCCACTCCATCATTTCGCAGCTCCTGGCAACCTACGAAGAGGGGCGGGTGCTCCGCGACGGCGTATCGGTTCTCATCGCCGGCAAGCCAAACGTCGGCAAGTCCAGCCTTCTCAACACCCTGCTCAAGGAGAAGCGTGCTATTGTCACCGCCATTCCCGGAACCACCCGCGACCTGATTCAGGAAGTCGTGAATGTCGGTGGCCTGCCGGTTACCCTCATTGATACGGCCGGAGTGCGGGAGAGCGGCGACCTGGTGGAGCAGGAGGGGGTGCGGCTGACCCTGGAGGCGATACCCCGTGCCGATCTTGTCATCTTCCTGCTCGATGCCTCACGGCCCTTTGATAATGACGACCGGCAGATTCTGGCAGCCCTGGCCGACAAAAGGTTCCTGACGGTATGCAACAAAGCGGATCTGGCCCCAGTCATCCTGCTCCCCGACGAACTTGCTGCCAGCGGAACAGTATCTATCTCGACTCGGACCGGCGAGGGGATCGATACCCTCAAGGATGCGGTCAGCAGCTCTTTTCTTCATGGGCATGCGGTCGACGGCAGGGAGTATGTGGCCCTTTCCAGAGCCCGGCACAGAGACGCCCTTGTCAAATCCGCTGCCGCCCTGGTAAGATTCAGTGCCAACCAGTCGGCCTGCCTGCCTCCAGAAATTCTTGCCATCGACCTGCGCGATGCCCTGGCTGCAGTGGGCGAGGTCACCGGCGAGACAACCCCGGACGAAGTTCTCGACCTGATATTCGGCCAGTTCTGCATCGGAAAATGATCATGTTCCACGTGAAACAATCGCTGCAACCCGTTGAGAGGCAAGGCATTACCACTGGTATACAGTGTATTTATAGTAGCCGCTGTGAAACGATGGCTTTGCCGCAGGTGAGACCATGATACTCTATGATCGGACATACGATGTGATTGTTGTGGGAGCCGGACACGCCGGTTGCGAGGCGGCCCTGGCTGCCAGCCGTATGGGGTGCCGCACCCTGCTCCTCACCATCAACCTGGATGCCATTGCCCTGATGTCGTGCAACCCGGCCATTGGTGGCCTGGCCAAAGGGCACCTGGTGAAGGAGATCGACGCCCTTGGCGGGGAGATGGGGCGGAATATCGATGCAACCGGCATCCAGTTCCGTATCCTGAACACGCGGAAGGGGCCGGCGGTCCGGGCTTCCCGGGCCCAGGCCGACAAGCAGCTGTACCGGCTGCGGATGAAGCGGGTCCTGGAACATCAGGCCAACCTCGATGTGAAGCAGGCTGAGGTGACCGGCCTGGTAGTGGCCGACGGCCGGGCGCAGGGAGTGGACACCAGGGCCAGGGTCCGTTACCAGGGGACGACGGTGGTGCTTACCACCGGCACGTTCATGCGCGGTCTGATCCATATCGGCCTCACCAATTATCCCGGCGGCCGGGCCGGCGATCTCCCGTCAATCGGTCTGTCCGATCAGCTGAAGGAGCTCGGTTTCGCGGTGGGACGCCTCAAGACCGGGACCCCGGCCCGCCTGGACGGCAGGACCATCGATTTCAACCGCCTTGAACCCCAATACGGCGATGACCCGCCGATCCCGTTTTCTTTTTCCACCGAGCGGATCGACCGTCCCCAGGTTCCCTGTCACATCGCCTATACCAATCCGCGCAGCCACGAGATCATCCGTGGCGGCCTGGACCGTTCCCCCCTGTATGCCGGGGTGATCGAGGGGATCGGCCCCCGCTACTGTCCCTCCATCGAGGACAAGGTGGTGCGCTTCCCGGAAAAGGAACGGCACCAGACCTTCATCGAGCCGGAAGGGATGGATACGGTCGAGTGCTATCCGAGCGGCCTGTCCACCTCGCTCCCGATTGACGTACAGTGGGCTTTCTACCGCTCCATCGAAGGGCTGGAGCGGGTGGAGATCATGCGCCCCGCCTACGCCATCGAGTATGACTACGTCGATCCGGTGCAGCTTCACGCCTCCCTGGAGACCAAGGCGGTCGCCAACCTCTATCACGCCGGCCAGATCAACGGCACGTCCGGCTACGAAGAGGCCGCGGCCCAGGGACTCATGGCCGGGATCAACGCGGCCCTGCGGGCACAGGGGAGGGAACCGCTGGTCCTCTCCCGGAGTGAGGCCTATATCGGGGTGATGATCGACGACCTGGTCACCCTCGGCACCAGGGAGCCATACCGGATGTTCACTTCCCGGGCCGAGTACCGGCTGCTGCTGCGTGAGGATAATGCCGATCTGCGGCTGCGGGAGCATGGCCATGCCGTTGGTTTGGTGCCGGAAGAAGAGTACGGCCGTTTCCTGACGAAGCGGGAGCAGATCGCGAACGAATTGGAGCGGCTCCAACAGAGGAAGCTGCTTCCCTCCGGGGCCGATCCGGCCTTTTTGGCCGAGTTCGAACTGGTCGGGCTCCAGAACGCCCTCACCTTTACCCAGCTCCTGCGGCGGCCGGACATCGGCTATGAAGAACTTGAGCGCCTGGATGCCGACTCGGCAGCGGTGCCGCCGCAGGTACGGGAGCAGGTCGAGATCCAGGTGAAGTACCAGGGGTATATCGACCGCCAGCTGGATCAGGTGCGCCGGCAGGAGAGGATGGAGGGAGCGCGGATTCCGGTCGACTTCGATTACAGCGCATTGCCGGGCATCACGGCCGAGGTGCGGGAGAAACTGCAGCGGTTCCGGCCCGATACCCTGGGGCAGGCATCCCGCATCTCCGGCATCACCCCGGCGGCCGTTGCGGTGCTGTCCATTGCCCTGAAGGCGAGGAACGGGGCATGATCGGCAGCTGGCAGGAGATCCTGGCTGCCGGGATGTCCGGCATGGGGCGCCCACTCGATGCGGACCAGATCGACCGCTTCGCCCTGTTCGTTGACGAACTGAAGCGGTGGAACAAACGTATCAACCTCACGGCCATCACCTCAGACCGGGAGATTGTCGTCAAGCACCTCCTCGACTCCCTCACCCTGACGTCCATTCTTCCTTCAACGGGACGGTTGCTGGACATCGGTTCGGGTGGGGGCTTTCCCACCATTCCCCTTGCCATCGTCCTTCCCGGCCTCTCCATCACCTCCGTTGATGCGGTGGGCAAGAAGATAATCTTTCAAAGACATATCGGCCGGCTCCTGTCTCTGACCAACCTCACCGCCATCCATGCCAGGGCCGAAACCCTTGCCGATAGCGATCCGGGCGGGTTCGACTGGATCGTCTCCCGCGCGTTTTCCAGCGTACCGTTGTTCGCCCGCCTGGCTCTGCCGGTCCTGAAGCAGGACGGCACCATCGTGGCCATGAAGGGGAGGGAAGGGGAGCAGGAGGCGTCAGCTGCTGAATCCGAACTGGCCGAAATGGGACTCCGGGTTGACAGGGTGAATACCCTCCACCTTCCGGACGACAACGCCACACGGACCCTGGTCCTTATTCGGAAGGACGGCACGGGGCGCCCCTCCTGAGTCTGATCTGATGCTTATAGTCCAAAACGATCAAAAAGCATCATTTATTACGTTTTTGTGTTAGCGAAGGCTTGGGTGAGGGCTAGCGCTAAAAAACGGCAAAAAGGGGCAAAATTGCTCGTCGGGTTTTGCCTAAAAAGTAAGCACAAATATGTTTGGGTTGTTGCATGGCTGTTGCTGAGTGGTAAGCTGTTACTAGCAAATTTCAGGGAGGTCTGTTCATGATGAAAAAAATCATTGCGGGCATCATGCTGCCGGTATTTCTTCTGGCCGGATGCACCACCTACAAGAGCCAGTTTGTTTCCTTCCGTCCTCCGGAAGCCTATGCCAACAAGCAGCTGGTCAGCGGCATCGCCATTGGCGGCGAGGCGTATGCCGACGCTGCTGCTGCCGAGGATGCTTTCGGGTTCGACATCCGCGGTGCCGGGCTGCTGCCGGTCCAGTTGGTGATGAACAACCAGAGCGGCAAGACGCTGGAGATCGTCAGCGGCCAGACCTTCCTGGTGGATGCCGATGGCCGGTACTGGCAGGTGGTGCCCAACAACACGGCGATCGACCGGCTGGAGAGCTCGACCCAGTTGTCATCATTTTTCGGCAAGGGGGCCGGTAAAGGGGCGTTGCTCGGGGCCGCCGGTGGGGCAATCCTCGGGGCGGCACTCGGCATTGTTTCCGGCAAAAATGTCGGCGAGGCGCTCGGCAAGGGGGCGGCCATCGGTGCCGCTGGCGGAGCGGTCATCGGCGGGGTCAAGGAAGGTACCTCCAGCGAGCGGGAATATCGGATCACGGACGATATTCGCGCCAAGGGGCTGGAAGGCAAGGCGATTCCCAACGAAAATCTGGCCAACGGTTTCATCTTCTTCCCCGGCGAGGCCAAGAGCGCCAAGGAGCTGCGTATCCAGCTGAAAGAGCGGGAAACCGGCCAGCTGCACTCGGTGAGTCTGAAACTATAGGTTAACATGCGAAAAGGAGCGAGCAATGCGTGCACCACACCGAAACTGGCTGAAACTGTCGATCGCCGCCGCCTGTGGACTGCTGGCAGCATGCGCCATCATCACGGTGAACGTCTACTTCCCGGAAAAGGATGTCAAGCAGGCCTACAAGTCGCTTGACGACATGCTCCTCAAGCAGGGCAACGGCAAGGGCGCCACGGATCAGGCACCCGCGCCGCCAGCAGGTGAGACCCCGGAGACACCCAAGCCCCAGAGCCGCCTGTTGATTCCGGGCTTCTCCCTGGTGGCAGCGGCAGATGCCGCCGAGGCAAACGTTGCGGACGAGTTGGCCGTTGAACTTTCCAGCATGCCCGAGGTGCTCAAGGCCTATGATGATATGAACAAGCGGCTTCCCGAACTGAACCGGCTCCGGGACAGCGGGGCGGTGGGCGAAACCAACCAGGGGCTGGTCTCCATCCGCGACAAGGCAAAAGCGGCGGGCAAGGACGAACTGGTCAAGGCCGAGAACGAAAACCGCAAAGCAGTTATTACCGGTATGGCCAAGGCGATCCTCAAGGTGAACAGGCAGCCGGTCACCGATGCCAGGGTGAAGCAGGTACTGGGAAAGGCAGCTGCCACCTATGCGGCAACCAAGCAGGAGGGGGCGAAGGCAGGGTGGTGGACCCAGCTTCCCAACGGGCGCTGGGTGCAGAAGTAGGGGAGAGGAACAGGAAAAAAGGAACGAGGAAAAATCGTTGGCACTGTGACGAAGGCGGGAACCTCCCCGCCTTTGTTGCGTTTAAAGGGGTATGGCGTGCAGGTCGCGACGTTGGTAGCGCCAGGCAAAGGCAGCGGCCCGGACGAACCAGTCGATCACGAAGACCCCCCAGACCGCATAGAGGGAGAGATGGAGGAGGGAACTGACCACCCAGGCCAGCAGCACCCTTACGCCCCACATGCTGAGCAGGGTGACGATGAAGACATAGAAGGTGTCGCCGGTTCCTCGCAGGCTCCCGGCATAGACAAAGGAGAGAGCGAGCGGTATCTGGGCAAAAGCGACCATCCGGAGGAACACGCACCCCTTTTCGATAACCGCTTGGTCGGAGGTGAACAGGGCCATGAGCAGGTGGGGGAAGGCAAGGAACAAGAGCGCCATGATCCCCATGACCAGTACCGCCAGACGAAGCGCCTCCCGGTGGCTGATCCTCGCCCGGCGCAGCTTGCGTGCCCCCAGGGCCTGTCCCATCAGGGTGGCGGCGGCGATTCCCATGCCGGCGCCGGGCATGAACGAGAGCGACTCGATGGAGAGACCAACCTGGTGGGCCGCATAGGCTGCGGTACCGTAACCGATGATGAACTTGGAGTAGAGGAGCTGGCCGGATTGCTGGGCGACCCGCTCCAGGGCCACCGGGTAGCCGACCTGCCAGATCCGGCGGGCCAGAAGGAGGTCTGGTCGGCCGATTGCCAGGTAATGTCGGCGTAGCGCCTGCCAGAGCAGGTAGAGAAAGGCCAGGCATTCCGAGATGTTGATGGCATAGGCGGCGCCGATAACCCCGAGCGGGGGGATGCCGAACAGCCCGTAAATGAGCGGCCAGGCAATTGCCACGTGGAGGATGTTTAAGAGCAGCACGCCGGTCATGGGGGTGCGGGTGTCACCGATGCCGTGCATGATCCCGGACAGTATATTGAGCCCGGCAGTAAAGGCGAACCAGAGGAAGACCAGCCGGATATAAGCGCCGGCATACGCCATCACATCGTCACTGGCTCCCATCAGACGCGCCAGCTCGGCACCGTAGCGGCCGCCGATCACTGTAGCCGCAAACGCCATGATGCCGCAGATAAGCAGTGCGGCAAAAGCGGCGCGTCGGGCATCCCGCTGGCGCCCGGCACCCCACAGCTGGGCAATGACCACAGTGGTGCCGGTGGAAAGCCCCCAGAACACTGTCATGACGACAAAGACCAGCAGCTGTCCCAGCCCTACAGCGGCAATTGCGGCCGCCCCTACGCCGCCGACCAGAAAGATGTCGATAATGGAGACCAGCCGTTGCAGGAGGGACGAGAGGAGGACCGGCAGGGAAAGGTTTACCACGTTTCGCCGGATGGAAACAGGTTTGCCCGGATTGCCCACCAGCCGGTTCCGGATTCTTTTGAGTGCCGCTGCGGTCATGCTACCAGTCCAACTCCTCCTTCATGTTCAGTACAAAATTCTTGGCCCGGCCTGACGGCGCGATTATCCCGTAGGCCATGGCCTCCTTCAGCTCCTCTTCCGTTGCGCCGGCACTCTTCGCGACCGCGAAGTGCTTCTTCAGTCAGGTGGGACAGCCGACAGCCACGGCGCAGCCGACCCGGATCAACTCGCGGGTTTTGGTGTCGAGCACCTCGCTATACTCGAAGTCGAGGATCTGCTTGCGGATCTTCATCGGGGCCTCCTGTACATTTGGCTAGCCTTCTGATCACATAGTACCTATCACATTTATCGGCAAAATGACACCAGAAGCGTGCCTGTTTCATCCCTTGTCCGGGGCGGGAGGGTGTGCTATAAGGCACAGATAATGGCTCGGGAAAAACGGCAGGTCATAAAGGATGATCTCTACTGGATGGACAAGGCGCTTGCCCAGGCTGCCAGGGCAGGGGAGCGGCGCGAGGTGCCGATCGGGGCTGTCCTTGTAAGGGATGGCATTGCCATTGCGTATGGCTTCAACCAGCGGGAGGCGAAGAACGACCCGTGCGCCCACGCCGAGCTGCTGGCGATCCGCCAAGCGGCCAGGAAGCTGAAGAGCTGGCGCCTCACCGGTACGACCCTCTACGTGACCTTGGAGCCGTGCCCGATGTGCATGGGGGCGATTCTGCTGGCGCGGATCGAACGGCTGGTCTTCGGCTGCTTCGACCCCAAGGCCGGGGCAGCAGGCTCCCTGTACGACCTGACCAACGACCGGCGCTTCAACCACACCGTTACCGTTACCCCGCGTGTTCGGGAAGAGGAATGCTCCGGTATCCTGAGCAGTTTTTTCAAAGAGCTCCGCCAGCAGAAGAAAGCGGAGCGGGACGCGACCAACTGAATGAAAGAGGAGGCAGCCATGGAAAAGACAATCTGGACACCCGCAGACCTGCTGCAGATGTCTGGCGCTTACTGGAGCGCCTGCGCCCTGCATACCGGGGTGGAACTGGATCTTTTCACCCCCTTGGCCGAGCGGCCCCACACCGTGCCAGAACTTGCTGCGCGGCTGTCGTGCGCTGACCGTGGATTGGCCATGCTTCTCGGCGCACTGGCGGCCCTCGGATTGCTGGAAAAGCAGGGGGAAGCCTTTGCCGCAACCGCGTTTAGCGCTGATTACCTGTCCCGCACCTCGCCCGGTTATCTGGGGTACATCATCCGCCACCACCACCATCTGATGGCAGGCTGGGCGAGGCTTGACGAGTCAGTGCGAAGAGGTGGGCCGATAGGAGAGCGGATTACCCACGGCAACGATGCGGAGGCCAGGGAGAGCTTCGAGATGGGGATGTTCAACCTGGCCATGCAGCTCGCCCCCCGCATCGTCCCGCAGATCGACCTCTCCGGTCGGCGGCGCCTGCTCGATCTGGGCGGCGGTCCCGGCACCTATGCCATCCATTTCTGCCAGCACAACCCCGACCTGACTGCCGTTGTCTACGACCTCCCCTCTACCCGCCCCTTTGCCGAAAAGACTATCGCCAGTTTCGACCTAGCCGACCGGATTGTCTTTACGGACGGTGACTTCATTGCTCAAGGGATCGAGGGGCGCTACGACGTGGCGTGGCTGTCGCACATCCTCCACAGCGAAGACGGGGCCGGGTGCGCGATCATCCTGGAGAAGGCCGTGGCCGCCCTGGAGCCGGGCGGGCTGATTCTGATCCAGGAGTTCATCCTCGACGACGCCAAAGCCGGCCCGCTGTTCCCGGCCCTCTTCTCCCTGAACATGCTGCTGGGGACACCGGCCGGCCAGTCTTACTCCCAGGGGGAGCTGATGCAGATGCTGTGCACGGCCGGTGCCAGTGACGTGCGGCGGCTTCCCATCGAACTCCCCAACGGTGCCGGGATCATTATGGGCAGGGTGCCGTAACCGTTGGACGGGAAAAGTAGGCAAATAGCCCGCCCCTTGGACCCTCGCAGCCTGCCCACCAATCCGTTCCCAGTACCCGTTGGGAGAGACCGATGAAAATCCATTACCAGGGATGGGTCCACCGACTCATCAGGAACATGTCGGCAACAGCCCACCAGGCCCGAAAAGAGCGGGACATGCTGGAGCAGCTCCTGGAGCATGCCTACGAAGGGCTCATTATCACCGATGCCGATGGTGTCATCCTGAAGATCAACCAATCCTATGCCAAATTTCTCGGGAAACGGGAGGATGAGGTGGTTGGCCAGCCCGTGACGAAAGTGGTGGAAAATACCCGAATGCATATCGTTGCAA
Source organism: Deltaproteobacteria bacterium (assembly GCA_021849045.1). Taxonomy (GTDB): domain Bacteria; phylum Desulfobacterota; class Desulfuromonadia; order Geobacterales; family DSM-12255; genus Geomobilibacter. Next base: position 32,674 of record JAJZTK010000015.1, read on the forward strand.
AGAGCGGCGTCCCGGAAATTGCACAGGTGCAGAAGATCAAGGGCCACCAGATGATCTGCAGCCGGATCCCCATCTTTGAGAACGGCAAGGTGGTGGCAGTGGTCGGCAAGGTGATGTTCCAGGACCTGGCCGACCTTTTTGCCATGACGGACAAATTCAAGTCGCTCAATAGCGAGTTGGAGTATTACAAGAGCGCTCTGAGCAGGCAGTTGAGCGCCAAGTATTCGTTCAATCACATTGTCGGCAACAGCAAGGAACTGGAGTGGGTGAAGGAACTGGGGAAACGGGTCGCAAAAAGCAACACCACGGTCCTGTTGAAAGGTGAGAGCGGTACCGGCAAGGAGCTGTTTGCCCATGCCATCCATATCGAAAGCCAGCGGGCGTTGGGTCCGTTCATCAAGGTGAACTGCGCCGCCATCCCGGAAAACCTGTTCGAAGCTGAGCTGTTCGGCTACAAGGAAGGGGCCTTTACCGGCGCCCGGACCAAGGGAAAACGCGGCCGCTTCAGCATGGCCCACCAGGGAACCATCTTTCTGGACGAAATCAGCGAGCTCCCTTTGACCATGCAGGTGAAGCTGCTCCGGGTTCTCCAGGAGCGCGAAATAGAACCGGTGGGCGCCGAGCGGCCCGAAACGGTGGACGTAAGAATCATCGCCGCCTCGAACCGTGACCTGGAGACCCTGGTCAAACAGGGGCTCTTCCGCCACGACCTTTACTACCGGCTCAATGTCGTCATGCTGGAGATCCCGCCCCTCCGAGCACGTCGCGACGACATCCCGCAGCTGATCCGCTTCCACCTGCGCCAGTTGGAAAAGGAGACCGGTATCCCGGTGGAGGGGGTGGACCACGAAGTTGAGGAGATCTTCACCGCCTATGACTGGCCCGGCAACGTCCGGGAACTCCGCAACGTGCTGGAACAGACCCTGTATGTAAAAAGCGGCACTATTGTCACGAAGCAGGACCTTCCCCGAGCACTGGCCCGGACTGGCCCCCTCGACAGCCCCTTCGACCATCGCCGGACCCTGAAGTACATCCTGCAGCAGGTGGAGGAAGAGGCCATCCGCCGGACAATCCAGGAAGAAAAGGGGAACAAGCTGGCAGCAGCAGCCCGCCTCGGTATCAGCAAATCCTCTCTCTATGCGAAAATTGGCCAGTATGAGATCGGTGACTGAGCGGTCCGCTGCTAACGCCCATACATTCCAGACAACTGGAATCTTTGTCCAGAAACCTGGAATCAACTGCCATTACCGACAACTCCTTGCTAACCCCCGCTTATAGGGGCGTTAGAACAGCTGCCCTCTCGTACACCCCGTATACCCATTAAACCAAACCATTTAATATTCCAAAATTCTGGAATCCACCTCTCCCCGCGAAGACCCGAGTCCGTGAATACTGTTGGCCCATCTTTGGTCACGCAGAAAATTATCATTTATAAACATGGTTTTATAAAATCAGTTCAACCTCTTCGTCAGCTTGGCACCATCCTTGCCATACAAAATAGCAATTATGCAATATTTATAAACGTTGCTTCGTCGGACAACAGTGGTACATAGATAAAATACTGTTCTTCAAGAGGGGCATATGGTCCTACGAAATATTCTCCTGCATATCGACGCATCACCCGCCTGCGAGGGCCGCGTCGATCTGGCCCTGGCCATTGCGAAACAGCACGGAGCATCCGTCACCGGGCTTTCGATCATCACCCATGCGCCTCACGAACCTCGGCGGCAGGTAATGGAGCAGCAAACAGCCGAACAGGCCGAACGTTTCCGGCAAAGGGGGATTTCAGCCGGGGTCCCGGTCCAGTGGCGTAACGTGGAGTGGGAGGTGGTGGGGGTGGGAATGGCAGAGGTCCTGATCCGTCAGAGCTACTCCACCGACCTGGTGATCGTCGGGCAGAGTGGCGGGCCGGCCCAGCGCCTCGGGGTTCCGGCCGACCTCCCCCAGCGCCTGCTACTCGGCAGCGGCAGGCCGGTACTGGTAGTCCCCCATGCCGGGCGGTTTCACGCCACCGGGAGTCGCATTCTGGTTGCCTGGAAAGAAGGGCGCGAAGCGACCAGGGCCTTGAGCGAAGCGTTGCCGCTCCTGACCAGGGCAACAACGGTCCGGCTCCTGACCGTGGCACCCGCCGATCCCGCCGGCCAGCCCGATCCATGGGAGGGGGTCCGGGAATACCTGGGGCGACACGGGGTACACGTCGAAACCGAACTGGTGCCGACCACGGCCACACCACTCGGCGACCTGCTCCTGAACCGGGTTTGCGACGAGGAGTTTGACCTGCTGGTCATGGGGGCCTTTGCCCATTCATCCCAGGGAGGGGTGGTGCTGGGCACGGTTGCGGCCCAGATTCTCCGGGAGATGACCGTACCGGTGCTGATGGCTCACTAGATCTGTAAAGGACGAGCAATGAGTGACTACATTCTGGAAACGCGGAACCTTTCCAAGGAATTCAAGGGGTTCACGGCGGTGAGCGACGTCAACCTGCAGGTCAGGCGCGGTCAGATCCATGCCCTGATCGGCCCGAACGGGGCTGGCAAGACCACCGTGTTCAATCTCCTGACCAAGTTCATCACCCCTACCGCCGGCACCATTACCTTCAACGGGAATGACATCACCCGTGAGAAACCGGCCGATGTCGCACTGCGCGGCATTGTAAGGTCGTTCCAGATCTCGGCGGTCTTCCCCAACCTGACACCCATGGAGAACGTCCGGGTGGCCCTGCAGCGCCGGCTCGGCACCTCCTACCACTTCTGGCGCTCTTCCGCCTCCCTTTCCACCCTGGACGACCGTGCCCGGCAACTTCTGGAGTCCGTGGGGCTCCTGGAGCTGGCCCACGAACCGACAATGGAGCTTTCCTACGGCCGCAAACGGGCACTGGAGATCGCCACCACCCTGGCCCTTGACCCGGAGCTGATGCTGCTCGACGAGCCGACCCAGGGGATGGGGGCCGAGGACGTGGGGCGGATCACCGACCTGGTCAGGACGGTGGCTGCCAGCCGGACCATCCTGATGGTGGAACACAACCTGAAGGTGGTAGCAACCCTGGCAGACCGGATCACGGTCCTGCAGCGGGGCTCCATCCTGGCGGAGGGGTCGTACGACGAGGTATCGGCCAATCCCCAGGTCCTTGAGGCATACATGGGGTGTGGCCATGCATGATACCGGTGCCAATGTCCTGCTCTCCCTCAGCGGGGTCAACTCGTTCTACGGCGAGTCCCATATCCTCCATGACATCAACCTGTCGGTACGGGAAGGCGAACTGGTCACTCTGCTCGGCCGCAACGGCGCCGGCAAAACCACCATCCTCAAGTCGATCATGGGGCTGGTGGGGCGGCGTAGCGGCTCCATTACCGTGGCCGGCCGGGAAACCTGTCATCTGCCGACCCATCGGATCGCCCGTCTCGGCATCGGTTACTGTCCGGAGGAGCGGGGGATCTTTTCGAGCCTGAACGTGGAGGAGAACCTGCTCCTCCCCCCCATGGTCAAGGACGGCGGTATGACCCTTGCCGAGATCTACGACATGTTCCCGAACCTTTTGGAACGGCGCAACAGCGTCGGCACCCGACTCTCCGGCGGCGAGCAGCAGATGCTGGCAATGGCCAGAATACTCCGGACCGGCGCCCGTCTGCTCCTGCTCGACGAGATCACCGAAGGGCTGGCGCCGGTGATTGTCCAGGCCCTGGGGCGGCTGACCGGGCAGCTCAAGGAGAAGGGGTTCACCATCATCCTGGTGGAACAGAACTTCCGCTTTGCAGCCGAAGTCGCCGACCGTCATTACATCATCGAAAACGGCCGGGTTGTGGAAATGATCGACCGAAAAGACGTGGAAACGAGTGCTGCCGTCTTCAACCGCCACCTGGGGGTTTAGGAACAAGTCCAAGCAGTTGAGCAGACGAAAGGAGAATGACAATGAACGTGATGCTTCGCAAGGCACTGGCAGGGATGTTGATCGGGGTGCTGGCATCAACACCGGCACTGGCCGCACCCGCCAAGGGGATTTCCGACAACGTGGTGAAGATCGGCGTCCTTACCGACATGTCCGGTGTCTATTCGGCCATTGGCGGCAAAGGAACCCTGACCGCGGTCGAGATGGCCGTGGCAGACTTCGGCGGCACGGTACTCGGCAAGCCGATCCAGGTCGTCTCGGCTGATCACCAGAACAAGGCCGACATCGCCTCCACCAAGGCGAGGGAGTGGTTCGACACCGGCAAGGTGGACATGGTGACCGGCCTGCTCAACTCGGCCTGCGCCCTGGCAGTGCAGAAGATCGGCGCCGACAAGAAGCGGATCACCATGAACACCGGCGCCGGCTCCACCGACCTGACCAACAAGGACTGCACCCCCTACGGCATCCACTATGCCTACGACAACTACGCCCTGGCCAACGTGGCCGGCAGCGCCATCGTCTCCCACGGCGGCAAGAGCTGGTACTTCATCACCGCCGACTACGCCTTTGGCCACTCCCTGGAGAAGAACACCAGCAATTTTGTCCAGAAGCTGGGGGGTAAAGTAGTCGGCTCGGTGCGGCATCCACTCTCCACGGCCGACTTCTCCTCCTACCTCTTGCAGGCCCAGTCTTCCGGCGCCAAGGTGATCGGCCTGGCCAACGCCGGCGGTGACTTCACCAACGCGGTGAAACAGGCCCGCGAATTCGGCATCGTCCAGAAGGGGCAGACAATTGCCGGCATGCTGGTCTTCGACACCGATGTGAAGAGCCTGGGGCTGAACACCGCCCAGGGGATGCAGTTTGCCAGCGGCTTCTACTGGGATCGTGACAAGGCGAGCCGCGACTGGTCCAAGCGGTTCTACGCCAAACACAAGGCGATGCCGACCATGGATCAGGCCGGCGCCTACTCCGCCACCATGAACTACCTGAAGGCGATCAAGGCCGCCGGTACCGACGATCCGGATGCGGTCATGGCCAAGCTCCGCTCCATGAACATCAGCGACTTCTTTGCGGTGAACGGCAAGATCAGGGCCGACGGCCGGATGGTGCACGACATGTACCTCATGGAGGTGAAGAAACCGTCCGAATCCAAGGGGGAGTGGGACATCCTGAAGATCATCAAGACCGTGCCCGGCGACCAGGCCTTCATGCCGCTCTCCGAGAGCGTCTGTTCGCAGGTAAAGAAGTAGGGGCGGCGTTGCGCCGCCCGATTTATGGGCATAAAACAGGGGCGGGGTGATCCCGCCCCTACGCAGAACCACGGAGAGGGCACCATGGACGTCACATTCCAGACCGTCATGTCACAACTGATGCTCGGGCTCAACAACGGCGCCTTCTACGCCGTGCTGAGCCTGGGGCTGGCGGTGATCTTCGGCCTCTTGAACATCATCAACTTCGCCCATGGCGCCCTCTACATGCTGGGGGCCTTCGTGGCCCTGCTCGGCTACACGGAACTGGGGCCGCTTCTGGGGATGCCCGAGTTCCACCTCAACTACTGGGCCGCCCTGATCGTCGCGCCACTGGTGGTGGGAGGGATCGGCATCATTTTGGAGCGGACCATGCTGCGCCGGCTCTACCGGGTCGACCACCTCTACGGCCTGCTCCTCACCTTTGGCGTGGCGCTGATTTTCCAGGGGATTTTCACCAACTACTTCAACGTCTCCGGCACCCCGTACGACGGCAAGCCCGAGCTTCTGAACGGCGTGGTGAACCTGGGATTCATGATGTTTCCCACCTACCGGCTCTGGTCGATCGTGGTGTCGCTGACAATCTGCTTCGGTACCTGGTTCATGATCGAACGGACCCGGCTCGGCTCCTATCTGCGGGCCGGCACCGAAAACCCGCACCTGGTGCAGGCCTTCGGCATCAACGTCCCGCTGATGGTCACCCTGACCTATGGCTACGGGGTGGGGCTGGCCGCCTTTGCCGGGGTGGTGGCCGCACCGATCTACTCGGTCAGCCCGGTCATGGGGGCGGAGATGATCATCACCGTCTTCGCGGTGGTGGTGATCGGCGGCATGGGCTCCATCATGGGGGCAATCGTCACCGGGCTGGCCCTCGGCATGGTGGAGGGGCTGACCAAGGTGATCTACCCGCCGGCATCCAGCACGGTCATCTTCTTCATGATGGTGCTGGTCCTGCTGGTGAAGCCGGCCGGGCTCTTCGGCAAGGAACAGTAAGAGTCTGCCAGGAAATGTAACTGTTATTTCCTGGCAGACCCTAAAGGGAGACGGTATGAATCGCACGCTCTGGCTGGTGCTCCTGGTAGCGGGTCTGGCAGCCCCCTTTGTCATCTATCCGGTATTCGTGATGGAGCTCCTCTGCTTCGCACTTTTTGCCTGCGCCTTCAATCTCCTGCTCGGTTACTCGGGGCTTCTCTCCTTCGGCCATGCCGCCTTCTTCGGTGGCGCGGCCTACGTGACCGGCTACCTGGTGAAGAATGCCGGCCTGACCCCGGAGCTGGGGGTACTGGCCGGCACCCTCTTCGCCGGGGCCTTAGGGTTTGTTTTCGGCAGCCTGGCCATCCGCCGCCAGGGGATCTACTTCGCCATGATCACCCTGGCCCTGGCCCAGATCATCTATTTCGTCGCCATCAAGGCGCCGTTCACCGGCGGCGAAGACGGCCTGCAGGACATCCCTCGGGGAAGGCTCCTGGGGATGCTCGATCTGGACCACGTCTACCACCTGTGGGGCAAGACCCTGGAGCTGAACCTCTACTACTTCGTCTTCGCCCTCTTCTGTATCGGGTTCTGGCTGGTCCACCGGACCATCCATTCCCCCTTCGGCCAGGTCCTGAAGGCGATCAGGGAGAACGAGCCCCGGGCCGTATCCCTCGGGTACAAGGTGGAACGGTTCAAGCTGATTGCCTTTGTCATCTCCGCCTCCCTGGCCGGCATGGCCGGATCTGCCAAGGCCCTGGTCTTCCAGCTGGCGTCGCTCACGGACGTCAACTGGCACACGTCGGGAGAGGTGGTGCTCATGACCCTGCTGGGAGGGCTCGGCACGGTCCTCGGGCCGCTGGCCGGCGCCTTCACGGTGGTCACGCTCCACTCCAAGCTGAGCGCCATCGGCTCCTGGGTGACGGTGGTCATCGGCGCCATCTTCGTCATCTGCGTGCTCGCCTTCCGGCGGGGGTTCGTGGGTGAACTGGGACGGCTTTTGAAGCGGTCGCTGTAGCTCTTGAACAAACGTAGGTTGGGTTAGGCGGTTGTATCGCCGTAACCCAACGAATCAGCGGTATTTGTCGGGTTACGCTGGCGTTAACCCAACCTACAATCCGGGATACTTGCGGAGGATCAACAATGACAAAGGTCTGCACAACCATCGAAGAGGCCCTGGCCGGGCTCACGAGCGGTTCATCGGTCATGGCCGGCGGCTTCGGCCTGGTGGGGATTCCCGAAAAGCTGATCCAGGGGGTCGCTGCCACCGGGGTGACCGGCCTGACGGTCATCTCCAACAACTGCGGCGTCGACGACTGGGGGCTCGGCATCCTCCTGCGAAACCGCCAGATCAGGAAGATGGTCGCCTCCTACGTGGGTGAGAACAAGGAGTTCGAGCGCCAGTACCTGGCCGGCGAACTGGAGGTGGAACTGGTTCCCCAGGGGACCCTGGCCGAGCGGATCAGGGCCGGCGGCGCCGGCATCCCGGCTTTCTACACCCCGGCCGGAGTCGGCACACCCCTGGCCGAGGGGCGGGAGATCCGCAGCTTCGATGGCCGGAACTATCTGCTGGAAACGGCCCTGACAGCCGATTTCGCCCTGGTGAAGGCATGGAAGGGGGACCGGCTCGGCAACCTGGTCTACCGGAAAACGTCCCGGAACTTCAATCCGATGATGGCCACTGCCGGCCGGATCACCGTTGCCGAGGTGGAGGAACTGGTGGAGGTCGGGGAACTCGATCCGGACCAGATCCACACCCCGAGCATCTATGTCCGGCGGATCATCGCCTGCACCGGCTACGAAAAACGGATCGAGCGACGCACCGTTCGGGGATAGAAAGGAGACCATTATGCCTCTGACACGCGAAGATATGGCCAGGCGGGCCGCTCTGGAAATACGGGACGGCTTCTACGTCAACCTGGGAATCGGCATGCCGACGCTGGTGGCCAACTATATCCCCCCGGGGATGCAGGTTGTCCTGCAGTCGGAAAACGGCCTCCTGGGGATCGGCCCCTACCCGACCGAGGCCGAACTGGACCCGGAGCTGATCAATGCGGGCAAGGAAACCATCACCATGATCCCCGGTGCCTGCACCTTCAGCAGCGCCGACTCGTTCGCCATGATCCGGGGCGGCCACATCGACCTGGCGATCCTGGGCGGGATGGAGGTCTCTGCCAGTGGCGACCTGGCCAACTGGGTCATCCCCGGCAAGATGGTCAAGGGAATGGGGGGCGCCATGGATCTGGTCCACGGCGCAAAAAAGGTCGTGGTGCTGATGGAGCATGTGAACAAGCACGGCGAGCCGAAGATCCTGAACCGCTGCACCCTGCCGCTCACCGGAGAGCGGGTGGTGAACCGGATCATCACCGACCGGGCCGTTCTCGACGTGACCCCCGAAGGGCTCTGCCTGGTGGAACTGGCGCCGGGCCACACCGTGGATGAGATCCTGGCCTGTACCGAGCCGCCGGTTACCGTGTCGGCCGGCCTGACATAGGAGTCGATCATGAGAGAGGTTGTCATTGCGGCTGCTGCCCGCACCCCCATAGGCGCCCTGAACGGCGCCCTGGCCACCGTGCCGGCAGCCCGCCTCGGGCAGCTGATCATCGAGGCAGTGCTGCAACGTGCTGGCATTCCAGGAGATGCGGTAGAGGAAGTGATCATGGGCCAGATCCTCCTGGCGGGGTGCGGCCAGAATCCGGCCCGCCAGGCAGCGGTCCGGGCCGGCATTCCCGAAACGGTCCCCGCCTACACGGTGAATAAGCTCTGCGGCTCCGGGCTGAAGAGCGTGGCACTGGGAGCGCTGGCCATCGCCGCCGGCGAAGCGGACGTGATCGTGGCCGGCGGCATGGAGAGCATGAGCCGGGCACCGTACCTTCTCGCCAACGCCCGGACCGGCTACCGGCTGGGTAATGGCACCCTGGAGGATACGCTCCTTAAGGATGGGCTCACAGACGCCTTCCACGACATCCATATGGGGATCACGGCCGAAAACATCGCCGACCAATGGCGGATCTCCCGCGAAGAGGCCGACGCCTTTGCCCTCCAGTCCCAGCAGAAGGCCGGCAAGGCCATCAGGGAAAAGCGGTTCCATGAGGAACTGATACCGGTGCCGGTGGCCGGCAAAGGGGGCAAAACCGCCCTGGTTGCGGTCGACGAATACCCCCGCAGCGACACCACCATGGAGAACCTGGCGCGCCTCAAGCCGGCCTTCAGCAGCGACGGCGTGGTCACTGCCGGCAACGCCTCCGGGCTCAACGACGGAGCAGCGGCGCTCCTGCTCATGGAGCGGGGCCGGGCCGAGGCGGCTGGGGTGAAGCCGCTGGCCCGCATCCGGAGTTGGGCCTCGGCAGCGCTTGATCCGCGGATCATGGGGATGGGGCCGGTGGAGGCGGTTCGCAAGGCCCTGGCAAAGGGAGGCCTGACCGCGGACGATATCGACCTGGTCGAGCTGAACGAGGCGTTTGCGGTCCAGTCGTTGGCGGTGATCCGGGAACTGCAGCTGGACAGCAGGCGGGTGAACGTGAATGGCGGCGCCATCGCCCTGGGTCATCCGGTAGGCGCCAGCGGGGCGCGGATACTGGTGACCCTCCTGCATGAGATGGAGAAATGCGGCGCCAAGCTCGGCCTCGCATCCCTCTGCCAGGGCCTTG
>JAJZTK010000016.1 GCA_021849045.1 Deltaproteobacteria bacterium
GATGCTCAGGATGATCAAGGAAAAGCTGGCCAAGGAGCGCAAGATCGTCCTCTGAGCTTTGGTCCCGTTTATCAATTAACTGCTGGCAGGATACTCATGCATATCTCCGAAGACCGTATTTCCCATCTGGCCCACCGTGTCATGGAGAAGCTCTGGCGCGACGATCTTGCCGATTTCAGCGACGAGCCCCGCGCCCTCAATCGGGTTAAGGACTCGATAACCGCCTTTTTTGCGGTTTCCGAGGAAATCGACGAAGCGGTGCGCAAGAAACTTGCCTCCTACTCCCAGGCCAAGGTGCCGGGAAGCCGGGAATGGGAGATTCTGTACCGGAAATTTTATCAGGAAGAGGCTGCAAAACGGAAATGGTGATCCCGGGTAAGAGCGTCAGTATTAGAGGGACGGCAGTTTTGCTGCTCGCCGTGGTCTCCCTGCTCCTAGTTGGCGGCTGTGCCAGCGAAAACAGGGTGCTGGTTGCCAGATCCTTTACCGTTCCGGCTACCCAGGAAGTGCTGCCCATCCTCCCCTTTGTCGGTACCCTGGTTCCCGAGACATTTTCCACGGCAGTCTTCGATAACTGTGTCGACATCCTCAACGACAACCACACTCAAACTTCTATCAAATGGTTTTCGATCATCAAGGACGATCTGCAGGAGGTGACCAAGGCCCTTCCTCCTGACCATCTGTATGTTGCCGGCGAGCTCTGGAGCTATATCGAGAGCTCCGGTTGCTGTTCCACCGAACTTCAGGTCAAGGCCAGGGTCAGGGTACTGAAGGCCGGGACACAGGAACAGCTGTACGAGGCTGAAATCCCCATGAGCAGTTTCTTCGAACACGATCGCTCCACCCTTACAACGGAGCGGAGCCGTCTGGCCATGCGCCTTTCAACGGAGATGGCAACCCAGATTCTCAACGTACTGAAGGGCAGAGCGCCAGCACCCTCTCCGTAACCCCCCATGTCGTTTTCTAAATTTTTTTGCTTACGCCCTTGATTTTTGTCCAAGCCCTGTTTATATTGTGACCGTGATTAGCACTCAACAGTTGTGAGTGCTAATTTTTTTCCAAATACAACTCGAATTTACACGAAGAAAGGAGAAGTACCGCATGAAACTCAGACCTTTGCAGGACCGCATCATCGTAAAGAGGCTCGAAGAGGAGAGCAAGACTGCCGGGGGTATCTTCATCCCGGAGACCGCCAAGGAAAAACCTCAACGCGGTGAAATCATTGAAGTTGGCAATGGAAAGAAGACCGAAGACGGTAAGGTGTTGCCTCTGGACGTTAAAAAGGGCGACAAGGTGCTGTTCGGCAAGTATGCCGGTACCGAGATTAAGTTGGAAGGCGAAGAGTACCTGATGATGCGTGAGGATGACATCCTGGCAGTCATCGAGTAATTCAAGCAATCTGATAGGGTCGTAGGCCGGCCCCGCAAGGGCTGACAGACGTTTGTCCCTAAAAGATAAATATATCTCATAAATAATGAACGGAGGAGTCACATGGGAGCAAAAGTCATCAAATTTGATCAGGAAGGTCGCAACGCCATTCTGAAGGGCGTGAACACCCTCGCTGACGCGGTTAAGGTTACCCTCGGCCCGAAAGGCCGCAACGTAGTTATCGAGAAGTCCTTCGGCTCGCCCCTCATCACCAAGGACGGCGTTACCGTGGCCAAGGAGATCGAACTGGAGGACAAGTTCGAGAACATGGGCGCCCAGCTGGTGAAAGAGGTTGCTTCCAAGACCTCCGACGTGGCCGGTGACGGCACCACCACCGCCACGGTCCTTGCCCAGGCCATCTACCGTCAGGGCTCCAAGCTGGTGGCTGCCGGCCACAACCCGATGGAGATCAAGCGCGGCATCGACAAGGCGGTGGAGACCATCGTCGGCGAGCTCGTCAAAATTTCCAAGCCGATCAAGGACCACAAGGAGATTGCCCAGGTTGGCACCATCTCCGCCAACAACGACAAGACCATCGGCGACATCATTGCCCAGGCAATGGAGAAGGTCGGCAAGGAAGGGGTCATCACCGTCGAGGAAGCCAAGGCAATGGAAACCTCGCTGGAGACCGTGGAAGGGATGCAGTTCGACCGCGGCTACCTCTCTCCCTACTTCGTTACCGATCCGGAGCGGATGGAAGTCAATATCGAGAATGCCAACATCCTGATCCACGACAAGAAGATCTCCAGCATGAAAGACCTTCTTCCGGTCCTGGAGCAGACTGCCAAGTCCGGCCGGCCGCTCTTGATCATTGCCGAGGATATCGAGGGCGAGGCCCTGGCCACTCTGGTGGTCAACAAGCTGCGCGGCGTGCTCAACATCTGCGCCGTCAAGGCACCGGGCTTCGGCGACCGCCGCAAGGCCATGCTGGAAGACATCGCCATCCTCACCGGCGGTACGGTGATCTCCGAAGAGCTCGGCTTCAAACTTGAGCAGACCACCTTTGACCAGCTCGGCACCGCCAAGCGGATCACCATCGACAAGGACAACACCACCATCATCGACGGCGCCGGCAAGGAAGCCGACATTGCCGGTCGCGTCAAGCAGATCCGTGCCCAGATCGAGGAGACCTCCAGCGATTACGATCGCGAGAAGCTCCAGGAGCGTCTTGCCAAGCTCGTTGGCGGCGTTGCCGTGATCAAGGTCGGTGCTGCCACCGAGACCGAGATGAAGGAGAAGAAGGCCCGCGTTGAAGACGCCCTCCACGCCACCCGCGCTGCGGTTGACGAAGGGATCGTCCCCGGCGGCGGCGTTGCCTACATTCGCGCCCTGGGCGTCCTTGACGCCCTGTCACTCGCCACCGAGCAGCAGTTCGGCGTCAACGTCATCAAGCGTTCCCTGGAGGAGCCGATCCGTCAGATCGCCCAGAACGCCGGCGTGGATGGCTCCATCGTTGTGGACAAGGTACGGAACGGCAAGGATGCCTTTGGGTACAACGCAGCCGATGACGAGTACACCGACATGCTGCAGGCCGGGATCATCGACCCGACCAAGGTTTCCCGTTGCGCCCTGCAGAATGCTGCTTCCGTGGCCGGCCTCATGCTGACCACCGAGGCGCTGATCGCCGAGAAGCCGCGGGAAGAAGGCGCCATGCCGGCAATGCCGGGCGGTATGGGCGGCATGGGTGGTATGGGCGGCATGATGTAAGAACTGCCCACACAGAGGACAAATCAAAAGGTAGTAGTTTTATCAGTAGGTGAGTTTTCGACCACAAGATGTAGTGTTCGCAGCCCTCATTCGACTTCGGTCGGGTGAGGGCTGTTTTTGTTATGGGTGTGGTACCCCTCGTTAGCGCCAGACGTGGGTTTCGGGACGGACACTATTTAATATACTTTTAAAAGCATTATCTATACTATTGGGGAGACTGAATAATGCTCCAATAGTATTCACAGCTCTTTAAGACTAATTATTTCTAACAACCCACCCCTGACAGTTGCACATATGGACTTTAATTTGTTCCAACCAATCTATCTTATTATCAAGTAACACTACCTCATAGTCATCCCACTAAAGCTGCAATACTGACATCCAACCTAAACCTGCAGATTGCGAACCGAGAAACATTCACGACCCATCGCCAAAACCGAAGCCGCCGAAATCCCAACAGCTTTTTTTCAGAAAAGGAAATCATGTGAATAAAACATTGCAGGAGTTGGCCGATTATCTGGACGGCCACATCATAGGTGATCCTACGGTTATCATCAGAGGCCTCGGCACCCTGGATGATGCCGGTGAAGGACAGATATCCTTCCTCGCCAACAGGAAATACGCCCTGAAGGTACAGACAACACGTGCAACAGCTGTCATCATCCCCCCTGACACGGACCCTTTTGACCACAATGCGCTTATCGTGGCCAACCCATACCTTGCCTTTGCCAAACTACTTACCTTATTTTCCGCTAAGCCGAGAAAAGCCCGGGGGATTATGGCTGGTGCTCATGTCGATGAAAGCGCCGTCATCGGCAAGGAAGCGTCCGTCTACCCTGGCACCTATATTGCCGAGGGGGTTCACATTGGAGACCGGGTAACGCTACATCCGAATGTCACTCTGTATGAAGGGGTCGTTGTAGGTGATGACGTTACGCTGCACGCAGGGGTGTCTGTACGGGAAGGGTGCCGGATCGGCAACAGAGTCACCATCCATAACGGCACGGTCATCGGGAGCGACGGCTTCGGGTACGCACCGGATGGCACTTCATGGTTCAAAATTCCGCAGATCGGCAATGTTATCATAGAAGATGATGTGGAAATCGGCGCTAATGCCGCCGTTGACAGGGCGGCCCTCGATACGACCCGCATCGGGTACGGCACGAAAATAGACAATCTCGTCCAGGTGGCTCACAATTGCACCATCGGCAATGAGTGCATTATTGCAGCACAAGCCGGCATTGCCGGCAGCGCCAAGCTCGGACAGCATGTAAGCCTCGGTGGACAGGTCGCCATTGTCGGCCACGTCACGATTGGTGATAACGCCATGATTTCCGGTCAGTCAGGAGTGTTTGGCAGCGTGGCACCACGTGAGATCCTGAGCGGAACACCGGCCATTCCTCACCAGGCAAGACTCAAAGCAGCCGCCGTCTTCCCCCATCTGCCCGAAATGCGTAAAAATATTGCGAAGATAGGTAACCGATTGGCCAAGGTGGAGGAACAACTGGAGCCACGTCAAACAACGCCCCTGGCAGTTTAGCCGGCTGCTGAAAACCGTTACGAGAAAGGCAGCGAATGCTCGGCGTACCCAACATACATCACATATTCCCAGTGAACACCATGATGAGAAAGAGAAAGTAAAACGCACCGCCCACGAGCAGCGTCGAGGGGGTCAGCCGTTTTTTAACCCGGATCTGGCCATAGGCCAGCCCCACCGAGGCAAAGGTCAGCGCAGCGGTCACGAAGGCGGCGTGGGAAAGCTTCCACTCGGTCATCATGATGCCGATGGCCGTGATAATCGACCCCTGAAACACCATCGCCCCGGTTATGTTGCCGATGGCCAGGGTATCCTTCCCTTTGTTGATCCAGATAACACTGTTGAACTTCTCGGGCAGCTCCGTGGCGATCGGAGCGATGATCATGGCGAGAATGAACGGCGATATACCGAACTGCAGCGACAGGACCTGCACCTTCTCCACAAAGATGTACGCCCCCCAGACAATCAGCAGCAGCGAACAGACCACCTGGGCAAGAATGATGAAAAAATGCGGGTCGTGGGACCTGGGCGCAAAGTAGCACGGATCGAGGTCCGCCTCCTCTACCGGCTCGTGGCCGTTCCCCTTCAGGGTCTTCAGCACGTAAGCCATGTAGGAGAGGACCAGCGTCACGGCAATGACCAGCTTGAACACAGGATGGGTCAAAAACGTGGCGACCATGGCGGCTGCGTAGGTAATGAGAAAATATTCCATATCCCGCCGCATGACCACGGTATCCACCCGCATGAACGGGTAATCGTCCCGCTTCTTCCGGTTGACCATGACGGCAACACCACTGATGAAGAGTGCCAGGGTGCCGAGCATGAACGGGGCGCCAATGATGGCGCCGACCCCGATATGGTGTCCGGTGTCCGCTGAGCCGAACAGGATGGCGATGATCGGCACCAGGGTCTCGGGCAGGGCGGTGCCGACGGCGGCAAAGATGCTGCCCACGGCACCATCGGAAAGGTTCATTTTCTTCCCGAACCATTCGAGACCATTGGTAAAGACAGTGGCGCCGAGCAGGATGATGGCGAGCGCCACCAGCAGCATAAGGGCATTGAACATGGGGGATCTCCTTCCAAAGCAAGATTAGATATATCATTTGCCCTGAAACCGCAAACGATATCATACCCCGGGACCGGTTTCTTCTGGCCTGAAGCACGCCGGTCGGCTATGGGCGACTAATCCCTTGACAAGGCACGGGACTAGAACATATAGCTGATGGGGTAACGCCGTCCACTACCTCTTGCACGCCCTGTCGGGCCCAATGGCTACCCATGTACTGGGAACATTTCGGTTTCAGCGAACCGCCGTTCGCCCTCACGCCCAATCCGCACTTTCTCTTCCTCAGCTCCAGGCACCAGGAGGCGTTTGCCCACCTGCTCTACGCCATCGACGCGCGGGCCGGATTCATCGAACTCTCTGGTGAGGTCGGCACCGGTAAGACGACCATCATCAGGACCCTCCTCAACCAACTGGATCCGGAAACGCACCGCTCGGCCCTCATTTTCAACCCCACCCTGTCGCCCATCGGCCTGCTCCAGGCGATCAACCGCGAACTCCGCCTGCCCTCTACCGGCAGCGAAACCAGCGAACTTCTGGAGACGTTGAACGTCTTTCTGCTGGAGGAGAACCGGGCCGGCCGGGCTGTCGTGCTTGTCATCGACGAGGCCCAGAACCTCTCTATCGAGGTACTCGAACAGATCCGCCTCATCTCCAACCTGGAAACCGAGCGGGCCAAGCTGATCCAGGTCGTCCTGGTCGGCCAGCCCGAATTGAAAACCCTGCTGGCAAAGAATGAGCTGCGCCAGCTGGATCAACGGATCACCGTCCATTATCACCTGGAGCCGATGGGGTTCGCCGATACCCGCACCTACATCCGGCACCGGATCTCCGTGGCCGCCGGCGGTCGCGAGCCGCTCTCCTTTTCGAACAGTGCCGTTAAGCGGATTTACCGGTTTTCCGGGGGCATTCCCCGTCTGATCAACGGTGTCTGCGACCGGGCGCTGCTCCTGGCCTATACGAAGGAGGCCCGAACGATTACCCCGGCCATGGCGTCGCTGGCCATAGCCGACATGCGCAAGGGGGACGGCCCACCGCCGTTAGGACCCCGCTTCACGTTCAGGGCTACCCTGATCGCCCTGGCTGTAGCGGCCGTCGGGGTAGTCGCCTTTTCCCGGTACAACAACCAACCGCCGGCCGAGACGACAGTGAAGCAGAGCATCACCCCCCTCACCAGGGAAAGCACCCTGGAAGGACTTGCCGCCGCCCCTGAACAGGAGAACCGTCTGGCAGCAGCAAACGCCATCCTCAAGGCATGGCAGATGCCGGCAGCGACAATGGGGACCGGGTCAATGGAGATCCGCTCCATTGCCCGGCAACGGGGTCTCACGGCAACCGAGGTAACCGGCACGCTGGACTCCCTGACCCGGCTCGACACGCCGGCTCTTCTCCGGATACCGCTTCCCGGCGGTGGCAGCCGGCTTCTGGCTCTGGTCAGTATCGACCGGAACGGTGCCACCATTGCACCTGCCGTCAACGGCCGTTCCTCCCTCACCAGGCCGGAACTGGCAGCCGTCTGGACTGGCAATGCCACGCTGCTGTGGAAAAACTTCCACGATATCTCCCCACGGCTGAAGACGGGAAGCAGGGTAAACGGGGTCAAGCAACTGCAGGAGCTGCTGAAAGGTGCCGGGCATTACGATGGCACGGTAAGCGGCGTCTTCGATCCGATGACGGACAGGGCGATTCGTACCTTCCAGCGGGCAGAGGGGCTCGCAGCCGATGGCAAGCCTGGCGAGCAAACCCTGCTCCTCCTTTACCGGCGGGCAGGCGGCTTTTTCCCGCCCGGATTTTCACAATATACCGGGCAGAAGCAGCCGAACACGGGGCTTAACGGGGGATCGACCACAATCTTGCAAACGGAGCAGAACCGATGAGCCTGATACTCGATGCCTTGAGAAAGATGGAAGAGGAACGCGCGGCCCGCCGCGGAGGCTCGGTGGATATCCGCCCCGCGGTGTTGAGCAGGCATGGCGATGAGCCACCGAAAAGCGGCAAGCTGATCACACCTGTTGTGGCAGGGACGCTTCTGCTCCTGGCCGGTATCGGCGCCGGCATGCTCCTGAAGGGGACCGGGCCGGCGGCGCCACCACCGCATCCGGTCGAGAACAGTGCTGCCGGGACTGAGGAGAGGCCGGCATCGCCACTGCCACCGGCAGTTCCACAGACACGTCCAATGCCGGTAGAACCGGTCCGGACCCTGCCAACAGCAACCGTTTCTCCCGTGCCAGCGACAGTGCCACCGCGCAAGACAATGGCCAAAGACCCGCCAGCCACGGCATTCGAGCCGGCTGACCCGGCAATCAACATCTCCGGCATCGCCTGGCAGGAGGAACGAGCCCTGCGGCGGGCAGTGGTCAATGGCGCCCTCGTCGGCGAGGGGGCTGAGGTTGCCGGTGCCCGCATTATCGAAATCAGGGAACGCAGCGTAAAGTTCTCTCGGGGGGGACGGACCTTCGAGGTTTCCTACGCGTCAGCCTTTCCTTCCCGCTGACGCACACCATTAGAATTAAATTTTTGCACATGCTCTCCGATAAAATGATAGATGTGCGGTAAATGTGGGCCGAGGAACCGTTCTCGCAGTAAATTCACGCCAAGGCAGCTTCTGGCAGTATCCATCCGTCGTCTCCAGCATGAGTGCGGCAATATCATAGGCAGTGTAATGCTCTCGTCTGCCCAGGACTTTGGGAAAACAGCATCATGAAAGACCGCTATTTCCGGCCAATAACCGTCGAATGCATCGACCCCGCCTACTTTCCCGAAGTTGCCCTGTTCGTCAAGAACAACGGAAACTATATCCTCTACAAGAACCATGACCGTAAATTCACCGAACTGGACCGCGCCCGGCTGCAGAGGACCAATAGCGATTTTCTCTACGTCCGGGCCGGTGACATGGATCTCATCACCGAGTACCTGGAGGACAACCTGCACTCGTTGCTGGCGCGCAACGATATCAGCAACAACACCAAAGGGATTATCCTGTACCAGACCGCCGCGAACTACGTTACCGATGTGCTGGACAGTCCGGAAAAAGTGGCGAATCTGGCCCGCTGCCGCAGCCTGATCCGGCACCTGATGAAATACGTCGCCAACTCGGAGGATAGCCTCAAGGCCTTTCAGGCCATCATCGCCAACAACTACTACATATTCGCCCATAGCGTCCAGGTCGCCGCCCTGACCATGCTGGCCCACGACAAGCTGTTCGACCTGAACCCCGACGAAATGATCGATGTCGGTGTGGGCGCTCTTCTCCACGATTTCGGCATGATCTTCATTTCCAGCGATATCCTGGAAAAACCCGATGCCCTCTCCGATATCGAATATCACAAGGTGAAGCAGCATACCCAGAAGGGGTACGATTTCCTGAAAGGGATCGGCGTCTTCAATGACGTCTCCCTGACCATCGTCCGGCATCATCACGAAAAGTACGACGGCAATGGCTATCCGACCGGCCTCAAGGGAGACAACATCCCCCGCAGCGCCCAGATGGCCGCCCTGTGCGACACCTATTGCGCAATGACGACCGAGCGCCCCTACCGCAAGGGGCTATCCCATGCCGACGCCATGAGGGTCATGCGGGATGAATCCTCCGGGGCATTCAACGTTGAGCTGTTCAAGCGATTCGAAGCGATACTGAGCGGACGGACTAAAGCGGAGGCAACGTCGTAACGACGCCGGTCGGCGGGAACAGTTCCCTGGCTGCGGCACAGAACGCCTTGGCCGCGGGAGACAGGTCGCGCCCCCTGCGATGGGCGAGATACAGCATCCGTTCGATGGCAACTTCGCTGATCTCGACCACGGAGAGTTCCCCCCGTTCCAGTTCGCTCAGGACGGACAGGTCCGAGAGGAACGAAGCGCCGATACCGAGCATTACCGCCTGCTTGACAGCCTCACTGCTCCCCATCCAGGCTCGCACCCGCATTCTGCCGGGGTCAAACCCCACCTCATGCAGTGCCACCTGAACGGCCTTGCCGGTTCCGGACCCCTCTTCCCTGAGCACCAGCGGCTCTGTCTGCAAATCGTCCAGGCTCAGACGGTCAACACCGTACCACGGATGCTGCCGACCGACCACGAGACGGATCGAATCCTTTGTCAGCGGTTCGAAGGTCAGGGCATCGTTGTCCGTCAGGCTGCCGACCACTGCAACCTCCACCTCTTCCCTGACCAGGAGTTGCGCGACCTCACGGCTGTCTCCCTGCCTGGTTCTGACTACCAGCGTTGGCGCACTGACCATGAGCTGTCTGATGATCCGTGGCAGGAGGTAGGTGCACGGGATGGTACTCCCGCCAACGGCCAGCTCGGCCTCATGGCCGCCCACGAACCTAGCCATTGCCGATTCGGTCTTTTTCATGACCGACAGGAGTTTTCGACCGTGCTGCAGGAGCAGCTTTCCTGCCTCGGTGGGGACGGCCCCCTTGCCGGTCCTGTCCAGCAGCCTGACGCCACAGGACTCTTCCAGGGCAGCAATATGCTGACTGGCTGTCGACTGACTGATACATGCCGCATCGGCGCCTTTGGAGAAGCTCCTGGATTCGGCAACGGCAACGAACACCTCCAGCTGCTTAAAGTTCATATCGGCTCCTGTCGCTCTGGACAACTCTTCTTTTCGGAATGAATACTTGACCTGAATGAATCAGCCAAGGATAATGCAGTGCCATTCCGCACTGTCAGGAGGTCACGCATTCATGGCCCGTCGTTTCATTTTTTTGATCCTGCTGGGAGTTCTCAGTACCGCCACAGCAGCATGGGGTGCCCGCAAGACCCATCCGTTTCCCGATGAACCGCTCTATCTCGCCTGCCCGGCTGGGGCCCATTAGTCCGTTACCCTCTATTCTTCCCCAGGATGAACGGCATGATACTATGACAATTGCTGTCAAAGAACGCGGCCGCGCACAACTGGCAATCATCTACCAGGATGACGTCATGGTCGCCGTCAACAAACCGTCCGGGCTGCTGGTCCACCGCAGCCCCATCGATCGGCACGAGACCAGGTTCGCCCTCCAGTTGGTCCGCGATCAGGTCGGGCGCAGGGTCTATCCTGTCCACCGGCTGGACAAACCGACATCCGGGGTTCTGCTCTTCGCCTTCTCCC
Source organism: Deltaproteobacteria bacterium (assembly GCA_021849045.1). Lineage (GTDB taxonomy): Bacteria > Desulfobacterota > Desulfuromonadia > Geobacterales > DSM-12255 > Geomobilibacter. The sequence goes on from JAJZTK010000016.1 coordinate 10,828, forward strand.
CCGAGACTGCGCGGCAGTTGGTGGAACATTTCGCCGCCGGCACGGTCGCCAAGAGCTATCTCGCCGTGGTCCGCGGCTATGCGCCTGACGAGGGAACTATCGACTACCCTCTGGTGGAGGAACCGGACAAGTGTGACTATCCATCGACAATGGCAGCAAAAGAACCACAGCAGGCGGTAACCGGTTATCGCTGTCTGGCGCGGATCGAGCTCCCCTCTGCCGTCGGCCGCTACCCTTCCGCACGGTATTCCCTGGTCTCTGTATCACCGCGCACCGGCCGCCGCCACCAGCTCCGTCGTCACTTCAAACATATCTTTCATCCGATAATCGGCGATACCCGCTACGGCGAGGGACGTCACAACCGTTTCTTCCGCCAGGAATTTGACAGCCACCGGCTGCTGCTCCATGCCGCGGAACTCACCGTTCCCCACCCCGTTACCGGTGCCCCGGTAGAACTCATCGCACCGCTTGGCCGCGACCTCATGGAACTGCTGACACAGCTCGGCTGGCTGGCCTGCCTGCCTGAGCATTGGCACGATTCTCCCCAACCCTGCCGTCCCTCATTTCAAGAGCTTCACTAACGCTTTTTTACCCACCGTCTCCTCGATGACCTGAAGCCCCCGCTGGAGTGTCTCTGCCAGTTCCGTGGACCGATGGGCATCGCTTCCCAGGTTGGTGTAGATCCCCTTGTCAAGAAGCGTGAGCGCCCGGCGCTGCACCTCGCCACCAAATTTCCCGGCAAAACTCCCAATATCGGCCTGAAACCGGCACCCCATCTCCGTGATGCGCTCTAACAGAGAAACGTTCGGTTGGATCGAAACGGGCCGGGCGCCCCTCCCCGGAAGCAGGCCGCTCAGGGTCTGGCGCAGATTCAGGCCTGCAGCTGGCTTTACCCCGTCGTTGGTAAAAAACACCTGACAACGCTCGGGATGGGCAATAAGCGGCGTGAATCCGGTATCCTTCACCTGCCGGAGTGACCGTTCCAGGGCCGGTGGGACCGCCTGTAGCGGCGCCTCGATCAGCAGCAGGGAGGAGTTACCGAGCGGCAGGGGTGTTTTCAGGTTATACAGGAGGAATTCGTCCAGGTAATACTCCATTCCCGGCAGGAGTTGCACAGGAATACCCGCAGCATCCACGGAGCGTTGCAGGGCCGCCACCTGGACGGCAACCTGGGCCGGCGTGGCCTCAAAGGCACCAACCAGCCGGTGCGGAGTGCAGTGTACCGTCTGAAATCCGGCGGCAGCGAGGATTGCAGCCATCCGAAGGGATTCCTGGACGTCGCGGGCACCGTCGTCCAGAGCTGGCAGGATATGGGAATGATAATCGGTAAACCCCAAGAGAACCTTTCCGCGGACAGCGCACAACTGCCGGCTGAATCTGGCGTCGTGCGCTGGCATTGCTTTATTTTTACCGGATAATGTGCTAAATAGCAATCTCCCGCGCTGGCACGTAGCCAGAGAGCGCGGCAGGACAACCCATGTTAACAGCCATCCTCATCGCCGACCAGCAACGCCTTCATGCCCTTGTTGCCGCCTCTCTGGGAGGCAGCGGTGTGCAACTGACCATTATCAGCAGCCTGGCCAGCGGCATTGAGCAGGCTGCCGCAACGCCTCCCGACCTACTCTTCGTCCAGGGCCGTCTTTCCGGCCTCTCAGCCGGGATTGTCTCTCGCCACGTGGCGACCCACGTGGACCAAGCCCGCACCAAGCTCATCATCTTCGTCGAGCCCGGAGAAGAGCCGGCTCTCGCAAGGCCTCAGCTTCATCTCGATCTCGCCCTTCCGGATTCGGCGCTGGAAAGTATGATTTCCGCCTTGGTGAAGTCAGCACAGCCAGCAGCTGCTACCGGCGGCGATGAATTCATTCCCGACCCTGCTCTTGCCGGACAGAGGCCCAGCCACGATGCCACAGCACCGGCAACTGCCAGCCAGGAATCCGCTGGCATGTCGCCTCTTCCATCCACAGAAAGCACCGTTGCCACAAGGTTTGAAGAGGAATTGGATACGGAGTTGGCACGACGCGAGGAAGATCTGCGCCCGGTCAAGGCTCAAGTGCACGCAGAACCGGAACGACAGCGTTCCGGCCAGCCCAGTGTCGGTCAGGCTGAAGCAAACGAACTCGCATCAAAGTCGCGCCGCCGTGCAGTGGTGATCGTAGCGGTCGTTTTACTGCTGGCAGCCACCGTTGCCGTTGTTCAACAGATGCCTGCACCCAAAACAAGCGCGCCGGGCAAGCCGCCAGCAACGATACCGTCCGCAGGTCCCGCCCGGTCAAAGCCGGCACCCGCGAGCACCAAGACCGTCCCGTTGCCACCCACCACCTCCCCCCCTCCGGCGCCTGCAGCCACGGCCAAGCCAATTGAAGCTCTTCGCGACCCGCTCCCCTCCTTTGTCCCGGCTGATCGGCGCGACCCGGCTTATGCCGCGGCCAATCCGGGCTGGGAACGGTACCGGGACGCAGGGCACGAGTACAAGGTCTTTTGGGAGAACGGCAAGCTGAAGGCCGTGCAGATCATCGACCGGAGCGGCTCAGGCCTGTCTCCAACGTTCTTTACGACGGCGATGAAGGAACTGGCCGGAGTTCGGGATTATCAGCTGGTCAGCAAAGAGGTGAAGGACAATTTCCTGGTCAAGAAAGGCACCATGGGTAAGACCGGCAGCATCATCATCTACAAGAACAAGGCCGACTCGGTTCTCCAGGCCTTTGTCATCCACTTCGATCAGGGTCAGGACCGCCGCAGATGATGCCAACGCAATCACTACACATGGCCATAATTCTGGCTGCCGCGCTCAGTCTATCCGTAGCGAGCGGACAGGCGGCAGATTCCCGCTTCGAGATCGACCTGAAGGAGCTCCCCAAGGCCATAGCGCCCCATCCCGCCAAAAGCGGGCATCTGCCATCGCAGGCCGGCAAAAAACCCGCCCCGACGGCTTCCGTACGGCATGTCAGCACGAACGGCAACGTCCGTTACACGGTCAAGCCCGGGGACCATATCTTCAAGGTCCTGATGCGGAATTTCGGCCTTTCCAACCAGCAGGCCGAGCGGATTATCCCCGAAATCGCCCGCGTGAACGGCATTGACGATATCCGCCGACTTCGGGTAGGTCAGGAACTGCTAATACCCCTTACCCAGTCAAAGGGAACCGTAAAGCACGACACACGGTCAGGTACCGAACCCAAGCCGGCGCAACTGCCGGCACAGACAGCAGAGTCCTCGGTAGCGGAACAGCCAACACCGCCGGAGACCTCGCCATCGTCGCAACAACAGCCAAGTATAGCACTGCCGGCAGTGCAGCCCGCTGTATCGCCTGCGCCCGAACAGGCCATCGCACCAGCACAGCAGACTGCTCCGCACCCTGACCGTCCGGCCCAATCGATACGGGTCGCAGTCCATCCGGTACCAGCCAAAGAGATGAACGGTATTGTCGACATCCTGCTCGATCTCCTGGCCCCGGGGTGGGAACGAAACCGGATCGTGGAAACCGGCAGGGAGAGCACTGACGGCTCGTATATGAGCATCAAGGTGGACCGTTACTTCGAGCAGTCGGGGCATCGCTACATTGTCAACAGCGAGAGTGACCCCCTCACCCTGACAATGCTCCGTCTGCTTGAAGTGAATGGTGATCGGGTGATCAACATAGGTCGCGAGGAGGGAGTTACCGCCGTCACCTCACGTCTGGTGGCAAAAATGGAGATCCCCCGACGTGAAGGGAGTTTCAGGGTTAAATGCCTTGATCTGCCTGGCGGGGACTTTCAACTGCAAGGGGTCTGGGTTTCTCCGGCCGCCCCCTATGGCCAGCAGTTGCTCATCACCGGGGATCAGGTGCCGAAGTGCACGGCAGAACTACTGAGCGGTGGGGAACTGCCATTGGCGGGGAAATAATGTTGTGCCAGAAGCGGCTGGAGGGCTTGCCGAGAGATCTTGGCGACTGTAAAGCCTGACGTTACTGAGGTTCCTCGGCCTGCTTCAGGAGGCATTCGGCCTTGTAGAGTGCCGCGTCGGGCGCGAGCGGCGATGACGAGTAACGGTCAAGGAACGTGGCAAAGGTCTGTTGGGCCTGGCCGTATTGACTGGCACGGTATTCGGCAATAGCCTTTTCATAAAGCTTCTGCTCCGCCGTCGGGGCCTGGGTAACCGGCGGCGCGGTCATGTCGGCAGCACGCGAAGCAGCCGGCAAGGGAGCAACCTTGTGGGGGGCGGCGGTGACGGGCAGAGGGGCCGTTACCGCAGTTTTTCGTGATTTCTTCCGTTTGGCAGCCGGCGCCTGCCTGGTACTGGTCGTTGTCTCATCGCTCCTGTTGAGACCCGACTCGGTGGTGACCGGCACCTTCAGCTCTTTCCCTGCGTAAATCAGGTTGGGATTCATTATTTCATTGAAGAGCAGGATCTGCGGGAAGTAGGAACCTTTGCCGGCATACTTGCGGGAAAGAGCAGAGAGGGTATCGCCCCGCTTGATGGTAATGCTCCGTACCAGCACACCATCACCCGGTTCAGCCAAAGCCGCCGGCTTATCCACCGGCTTCGGCTCGTACAGGTAGAATTCACCGGCTCCCTGGGCCGCTGGCACCAAAGCCAGCACCAGCAGCGCAGCCCCCGTCATCCGCAGAAAAGTTCCCATACGCCCCCTAGCACACCTAATACACATTCCCCAGTCGATCCTGGTATTTCAGTACATTCTTCAACTGCAGGTTCGTCCCAACCGCAGTACCGCTCTTGACGCGATAGGTGACCTTGATGCTCCGCTTTTCTCCGGCACCGAGCTCTTCGAACTTCCAGATGAAGGTGCCATCGCTCCCCTTGCTGAAACCTGGGTCAGAGGCGACCAGTTCGATCTGTTCCGGCATGAGACTCTGGATTTCAACGATCTTGGCCAGGCTGGAACCGCTGTTGCCGCAATCCAGCTCAAAGGTTGAAACCTGGCCCGGCTTCATTTTACCACCCTTGCCAGCCATGGCAAGATTGACCACGGGCCGCGAATAGATCATGCTGACCGCAACGGACGCCCCTTTTGCCTTGTCGCTTTCAGGCTCGAAGGCGAGGGTAAGCGGTACGGTTACGCCATCCTTTTCCGTTGCCGATGAAGATATTTCCAGCACCACGTTGGCTACCTCTTTCGGCGCCAATGGCCCGACATGATTGATGATCGGCTCGTTTGCCTGACGCACGCCGTCCCGGTTCAGGTCCAGGTAGAAGGCATAGACAAGTCCCTGCGGCACCACCGGCTTGAGGGAGAAGTCGTCCCTTATATTGCCCGTGTTGGTGACCGTGAGCGGAATGGTCGCGGTCTGGCCCGGGATCACCACCACCTTGTCCGTATGGGCCGCTACGGCCACGCCACTGACCGGTTGTACAATCGCCGCGGCCGAAAGGAAGGCATCCGTGCGTTTCAGGGACAGGTTGTCGGTCACGGCACGGACAAACAGTTCCTGCCGGGCCAGTGCCTCATCCTTCAGCTTAAAGGCGATTGAGAACTCTTTACTCTCACCCGACGCAAGCTGGAGCCCTTCAACGGCTACCGCCCCCTTCCCTTCCTCGCGGAAGCCGCTGGCAGAGAGGTCAACCGGTTCGTACTGGGGCGGATAGGTGAGCCGCATGGTCAACTGCCGGGCAGCGGCAGAGCCGATGTTAAGGAGGGTCACCTTGTACGGTACCCGCTCACCCGGCAGGACCTGGACCTTGTCGGTCTTGATAACTGCCCTGAGCAGCGGTGACGAGGCGATCAGGCTGATACCGCGGGACTGGGAAACGACCGGATCGAACTCGGATGCGGCCTTTACCGGGAAGATGACCTTCTCGCCGTCAATATAACGGGACGGGATGGTGAAGAGCGCCACCCCTTTGAATTTCTCCCCGGCATTCAGTGGCGGGGTCCTGGTCAGCAGTTTGTCCGGTGCGCCAGCGGCAACGAACCGGAGCCCGTACTCGGCCGGGAACGACGACTCCAGCATGAAGCTGTCGCGGGAGTTGCCCCGGTTAGTGATCTCGAATGGAATGCTAAGCTGTTTCCCAACCTCATAGGAAGGGGCATCCGGAGAGACTGCGAAGTCCAGATCGCTGTACTGGCCCACTTCGAGGCTGAGCACCTTGGCGTTTTCACCTACAGAGGCAACGGCGGCCCCGGATTCGACCCCGGGCTTGGCGGCGCCTGCGGGATAGGCGATACCAAGCTCCCGCAGCTTGGCAGTGGCAAGCGCGGCCGCCTTGCTGCCGGGATACCGGTCGACCAGGGACTTGTATTCGGCAATTGCCCGGTCGCGCAGGGCTGTGCGCTTGGCAACATCGTCCTTCCGTGGTGCAGCCTGCTTCTTGGTGATAACGGTTTTGGGCGCCGCATTCGGTGCCTGCTTGACCGGAGTCGCTGGTACCGGCTTCTCGGCAACGGCACTAACCGTGGGTGCTGTCCGGGCCGCGGCCTGTCCCTTGGGAACAGCCTTTTCGGCAGCCAACCGCTCCTGTTCCGCTTTCTCTTTAGCCGCCTTCTCCCTGGCAGCTTTATCCGCTGCTGCCAGACGTTCCTGTTCCGCCTTCTCTTTGGTCGCTTTTTCGGCAACCAGACGCTGCTGTTCCTCTTTTTCCCGAGCCAGCCGCTCAGCGTTGGCCTTGGCCGCCTTTTCGGTCGCGAGCCGCTCGGCCTCGGCCTTTTCCCTGGCAACCTTCTCGGCAGCAAGGCGCTCGGCTTCCGCTTTCACGTTGGTCTGCTTTTCCGCAGCCTGCTGCCCCTTTTCCTCTTGCTCCCGAGCGATGCGGAGTGCATCTCTGCGGGCCTCTTCGGCTGCGGCCTCGTCGTCGGCCTTGAACCGGGCCTCGAGTTCAGCCTGCTTGCGGGCCTTTTCCGCAGCCTTGCCCTTGCTGACCTCCAGCAGGATCGCCGCCTGGCGGGCCTGCTCGGCCACATCCTTCTCCTCGGCCAGCCGCTCTTCTTCGGTCTTCCCTTTGATGATCCGCTCGGCAGCCTGCTTGATCGCCGCAGCCTCCTCGGCAGCACGCTGCTCTTCTTGCGACTTTGCCTTAGCCGCCTGCTCAGTGGCGACCCGCTCGGTCGCGGCCTTTTCACGGACTGTCTTCTCGGCAGCAAGGCGTTCGGCTTCCGCCTTTTCCTTGGCCGCCTTCTCCATGGCCAGCTTTTCAACTGCAGCTTTTTCCCCGGCCAGTTTCTCGGCAGCCTGGCGTTCCGCCTCGACCTTTGCCTTCGCTGCCTGCTCGGCGGCACGCCGGTCCGCATCAGCCTTGGCCTTGACAGCCTGTTCAGACGCGACTTTTTCAAGGCGAACCTTCTCGGCAGCCAACCGCTCTGCTTCAGCCTTTTCCTTTGTCGCTTTCTCAAGGGCGAGGCGCCCGGCTTCCGCCTTCTCCCCGGCCAGTTTCTCGGCAGCCTGACGCTCTGCCTCGGCCTTTGCCTTTGCCTGCTCGGCGGCCATCCGCTCTGCCTCAGCCTTATCTTTCGCAGCCTTCTCAAGAGCCAACCGCTCGGCATCAGCTTTAACCTGGACCGCCTTTGCAGCAGCCAGTCGATCCGCTTCAGCCTTCTCCTGCGCAGCCTTAGCCGCTCCCTGGGCTTCAGCACTCGGTTGAGCAACCTGAGCCACCGGAGCCTGACCGGCCAAGGCACGATCCAAGGCACTCCGGGCATCGGCCAGATCCTTTTCAGCAGCTGCTTTCTCGGCAGTGAGCCTGGCAGTGGCCTCTTTCCGGTAAGAACTCCGCTCGCGCAGGAACATACCGGTCAGCCCCTTTTTCTCGGCAGGCTCCTGCAATTCAACCAGCGCCCTGCCCTTTTCGGCCACGAGCTTTTCAGCAGCCTCCTTGGCTGCCCGCAGCTGATCGACAGTTGCTGCCGGGATAGCAGCAGTAGTGGTGACAACTGCGGCAGCGGCTGCTTTTTCCGCAGTAACAGGCGCTGCTGCCGCTTTCTCCAGTGCGATGCGCTCCTGGCCGGCCTTCTCCGCTGCGGCCTTTTCTGCTGCCAGCCGCTCCTGTGCCGCCTTTTCCCTGAACGCCTTTTCAACAGCCAACCGCTCGGTTTCGGCCTTTTCCCTGAACGCCTTCTCGATGGCCAACCGTTCTGCTTCAGCCTTTTCCTTTGCCGCTTTCTCAAGCGCCAGCCGTTCGGCTTCCGCCTTCTCCCGAGCCAGTTTCTCGGCAGCTTGGCGCTCTGCCTCTGCCTTCGCCTTCGCAGTCTGCTCGGCGGCCAGCCGGTCCGCTTCAGCCTTGGCCTTGGCAGCCTGCTCAGCAGCGACCTTTTCCCGGCCAGCCTTCTCGGCAGCCAAACGCTCGGCTTCCGCCTTTTCCTTTGCCGCTTTCTCAAGCGCCAGCCGTTCGGCTTCCGCCTTATCCCGTGCCAGTTTCTCGGCAGCCTGGCGCTGTGTCTCGGCCTTCGCCGTCGCAGCCTGCTCGGCGGTCAGCCGGTCCGCTTCAGCCTTGGCCTTGGCAGCCTGCTCAGCAGCGACCTTTTCCCGGCCAGCCTTCTCGGCAGCCAAACGCTCGGCTTCCGACTTCTCCTTTGCCGCCTTGTCCTGGGCGAGGCGCTCGGCTTCAGCCTTCTCCCGGGCAACCTTTGCCGCTGCCCCCTTGTCCTCGGCCGGCGCTTGGGCGACAAGCGGCGCCTGCACCTTGTCGACAATCGGCTCGCCCTTCTGGAACTTGCCAACGAGCGCGACCAGGTCCTCTTCGACCGTGCCCTTCAGGGGTGAATCGGGATATTCCTTGAAAAACTGCGCCATGTACTTGGCCGCGTCCTTGTTATACCCGGCCTTGAAGTTGGAGCGGGCTAGCCAGAAGATCGCCATGTCCCTGAGCGGAGAGTCGGGGTACTTCTGGAGAACCTGCGACATCTTGTCGATGGCAGCTGTGTAGTCTTTTTTCTGGTAGGCGTTGAAACCGGAGATAAAAATCTGGGAATCCTGGGTGTCAATGGCAAAGGCCGGACCGGGGAGAAGGGAAAGGATCAGCAATCCCCCCAAAAGGGGTCTGACCAGGATGTTCCTAAAATAATTCGCAAAAACCACAGGTTATACCTTTCGCAGGGCTCCGGTGGAGTAGATGAATAAACGCTTGGATAAATACCATCTCAGGGGGGGCTTGTCAACGGTGAATGGCGGCGGAAAGCCCCATAATTCCTAAATTTTTTCAAGCCGAGACATGCTGTTGATGGCCAGACTTAAGGATGGTTCATCAGGCGACCTCTTTGCGAGGAGAATTAACTTTTGCCAACAGGTTGAAAACGCTATACTTGCCCCATGCTTACTACCGATGTAATTGCCCATTTCCCCGCCGCCCCCGGCGTCTACCTGATGAAGGACAACACCGGAACGGTCCTCTACGTGGGAAAGGCCTGCAACCTGAGGAAGAGGGTGCGCGCCTATTTTGGCAAGGAGCAGGACGCCCGCTACCAGATACGCTTCCTGATGGGAAAGGTGACCAGCATCGACTTCATCGTCACCGATACGGAGAAAGAGGCGTTGATCCTGGAAAATTCCCTGATCAAGGAGCACCGCCCCCGCTACAACCTGGATCTGCGGGACGACAAGACCTACTTCTCGCTTCGCCTCGACCCCCGCGAAGAGTTCCCCCGCCTGACCATCATCCGCAAGGTCCCCCACGACGGCGCCCGTTACTTCGGCCCCTACTCTTCGGCGGCCGCGGCCCGGGAGGTGCTGAAACAAATCTACAAACTTTTTCCCCTGCGCCACTACCCTCTGGCCACCTGTCGCCAGCGGAAACGCCCCTGCCTTTACTACCAGCTCCGCCAGTGCTCGGCCCCCTGCCATGGCAGGATCAATGCAGACGAATACGCCGGGCTGGTGGAGGGAGCCTCATTTTTCCTGGCCGGCCAGGGACGCGAGATCGTCAGGCTCTTCAAGGAACGGATGGCGACCGCAGCCGCTCGCCAGCTTTACGAGGAGGCGGCCCGCTATCGGGACCTGCTCCGGGCCATCGAGGTGACCGTCGAGAGACAGAAGGTGGTGACTAGCGGAGGCGACAGCGATGTGCTCGGCCTGCACCGCGAGGGTGACCACCTCTACCTGAGCATCCTGTTCTTCCGCCACGGCACCCTCCTGGACCGCAGGACCTTCGACTTCGCCTGGGAACTGGATAACGAGGAGGCGATCAGCTCTTTTCTCAACGAGTACTATAACCGGGACGTAGTGATACCCGACGAGATCCTCCTGCCGCTCGCCACCGACGTTAGCGAAGCCCTGGCCGACCTGCTCAGCGAGCGGCGGGGAAAAAAAGTAACCGTTCTCACCCCGCGGCGGGGGGCAAAGGTGGAACTGGTGCGGATGGCAGGCAAAAACGCCGAGAGCGCCGCCCTGCAACAGCGAAAATCCCGGGAAACCGCGGCAGCCATTCTACAGGAGTTGCTGGAGCGGCTCCATCTGCGCCGCATCCCCCGGCGGATCGAGTGTTACGACATCTCCAACTTCCAGGGACAGACCGCCGTGGGAAGCCGGGTCTCCTTCCTGGACGGCCAGCCGGACAAGGACCACTACCGCCGCTACCGGATCAGGACGGTCGACCGGGCCGACGATTTCGGCATGATGCGCGAGGTGCTGTTCCGTCGTTTCCGCCAGGAGATAGCAGACGATCCCTTTCCGGACCTGATTGTGGTTGACGGCGGCATCGGCCAGTTGAACGTGTTGTCAGCCGTACTGGAGGATTTGGGAATTGCTGAAATCGACCTGGCCGGACTGGCCAAGAGCCGGGTGGAGCGGGACATGGTCGCGACTGAGGTAGAGCGGAGCGACGAGCGGGTATTCCTGCCCGGGCGAAAAAACCCCGTGGTGCTTCGTCAGAACGCACCGGCACTGCTGCTCCTGGCCCGCATCCGCGACGAGGCCCATCGCTTCGCCATCACCTACCACCAGAAACTGCGCGGCAAAAAGGCCCTAGCCTCGGCCCTGGACGCCATTGCCGGCGTGGGGCCAGCCAGACGGAAGGAATTGCTCAAGACCTTTGGCAGTCTGGAGGCACTGCAGCGGGCAACGGTAGAGGAGATCGCGGCGGTGAAAGGGATTGGACAGGGGCTGGCTGCGGAGATCCTTGCCGCCTTCACGGCACGGAACGAGGAATGAGGTACACGGAACAAGTTGTAAATCTATCCTTGTCGATTCATCCTCGAACATCGCTCCGTGGACCCCGACCCTGTTGTTATTTTTTCACCCACGAATCACGCAGGGTCACCGTCCGATTGAAGACCGGTCTGCCCGGCTGAGAATCCTTGAGATCGACGCAAAAGTATCCCTGGCGCTCGAACTGGAACCGCTCCTCAGCCCCTGCCGCGGCCAGCAAAGGCTCCAGCTTGCAGTCGGTCAGCAGTTGAATGGAATCGGGATTAAGGTCACCCTTCCAGTCGTCGCCGGATGGGCTGGGGACGGAGATGAGCCGGTCGTAGAGGCGCACTTCGGCGGTCACGGCGTGCCGCGCCGACACCCAGTGGATGACACCCTTCACCTTCCGCTCCGCGCCGGGAAGGCCGCTCTTGGTCTCCGGGTCATACGTGCAGCGGACCGCCACCACGTTGCCGTCGGCATCCTTGTCCGCACCAATGCACTTGACGATGTAAGCCGCCCGCAGCCGCACCTCAGCCCCTGGGGTGAGGCGCTTGAACCCCTTTTCCGGGATCTCCTGGAAGTCGTCCGCCTCGATCCACAACTCCTTGCCAAACGGCACGGCCCGACTCCCCAGCTCCGGCTGCTGGGGGTGGTTGGCCACCTGGAACTCCTCGGTCCCGTCGGCCGGATAGTTGTCGATGATCAGCTTCACCGGGCGCAACACCCCCATAGCCCGCGGCGCTTTCTGGTTCAAGTCTTCCCGGACGCACTCCTCAATGATGCTCATGTCGATCCAGGAATCGCTCCGGCCGACGCCGATCCGCTCGCAAAAGGTGCGGATCGCCTCCGGGGTGTAGCCCCGCCGCCTTAAGCCCACCAGGGTCGGCATACGCGGGTCGTCCCACCCGCTCACGTCGCCGTCCTGGACCAGTTGCAGGAGCTTTCTCTTGCTCATCACCGTGTAGGTCAGGTTGAGGCGGGCAAACTCGTACTGGCGTGGCCGGTTCGGTACCGGCAGGTTGTCCAGGAACCACTCGTAAAGCGGCTTATGGTCCTCGAACTCCAGGGTGCAGATGGAGTGGGTTATCCCCTCGATGGCGTCGCTCTGGCCGTGGGCGAAGTCGTACATGGGATAGATGCACCACTGGTCCCCGGCGTGGGGGTGGACGGCATGCAGAATCCGGTACATGACCGGGTCCCGCAGGTTGATGTTGGGGGAGGCCATGTCGATCTTTGCCCGCAGCACCTTGGCACCGTCAGGGAACTCGCCACCCCGCATCCGGCGGAACAGCTCCAGGTTCTCTTCGACAGAGCGGTTGCGAAAGGGGCTCTCCTTGCCCGGCTCGGTCAGGGTGCCACGATGTGCGCGGATCTGCTCGGCGTTCAGGTCGTCCACATAGGCCTTGCCGCTTTGGATCAACTGTTCGGCCCACTGGTAGAGCTGCTCGAAGTAGTCGGAGGCATAGTACATATGCCCGCCCCAGTCGAAGCCGAGCCAGCGGACGCTCTCCTTGATCGACTCGCTGTACTCCACCTCTTCCTTGACCGGGTTGGTGTCGTCGAACCGGAGGTGGCAGCGACCGCCGAAGTCCCGGGCCAAGCCGAAGTTGAGACAGATCGACTTGGCGTGACCGATATGCAGGTACCCGTTCGGCTCGGGCGGGAAACGGGTGACGATGGTCTCATGTTTGCCGCTCGCCAGGTCGTCGGCAACGATGTTCCGAATGAAATTGGCCGGCTGGACCGGGGTAGTTTGTTCGCTATTGTTGGACATGGGGAACCTCAATCTAGGGAGAATGTGAGAAGTGTTCTGGAAAAGTGAAAATAGTCGCAGATTTTAGCCAGGCTTTCAATGGACATTTTTGCCGGTCAACGCCTTTGCTCAATCATTCTTCCGGTTGATCAGATTCACAATCACTTTGACGATGGTTTCTTTCTCCTCGGGCCGGCTCTCGGCAATGAGGAGGGTCAGCGCCACCAGGGCGTTGTCGGCCAAGCGTTTGGAACCATCTGGACGATAGAGAATGCCGTTCATCCCGAGCAAATGGATGAAAAGAGCGGCGGCAATCCGCTTGTTGCCGTCGCTGAAGGCGTGGTTCTTGACGACGAGGTAGAGGAGATTAGCTGCTTTTTCCTCGACGCTGGGGTACAGCTCCTCGCCGCCAAAGGTCTGGTAAATGACCCCCAGTGCGCTCTTGAACCCCTGGTCTTTTTCGATGCCGAACAGGCCGTCAAACTCCCCTTTCATCGATGCGACAATGCCGATTGCCTCGTCATAGTCGATGACGTGCAGCGCTAGTCGGGTAGTTTCCTCGATGGTCAGGGTGCCGTGGTCGTAGCGGTCCAGCAGGTTCAGGGCATAGGCATAGTCGGTGATGACCCGCAGCACGTCTTTGCCGGTATCGTTGACCAGTTCCTGATTGGCCAGAGTGCGGGCCAGCAGTTCCACAGTCCGACGCATGTCGGTCAGTTTTTCGGCCTGTTCCCGGAAGCGCTGTTCGTTGATCGTGTAGCCCTTGACGATGTGGTCGCGTAAGACACCTGTGGCCCACTGGCGGAAGCGAGTGCCCTGCCGTGACTTAACCCGGTAGCCGACGGAGATGATGACGTCGAGGTTGTAAAAACGTATTGTCCTGCGAATCTGTCGTAGGCCTTCATGTTGAACTACCGAGGACTCCTCGGCAGTTCCTTCCTCTGACAACTCTCCCTCTTTATATACATTCCGAATGTGCAAACCGATAGTGTCACTATTCTTGCCAAACAGTTCCGCCATCTGCCTCTGGGTAAGCCAGACCGTTTCATGGTCCAGTCGAACTGCTAGAGCATTTGAGCCGTCCGGGCTTTGGTAAAGGACGACTGCATTGTCAGAAGGGGTCATTCCGAGCCTCATAAATCAGGTGAAATTGGCAATATGCATTTTTTACCTCACCCAAACTCAGACAACAGCACCGCATGCCCCAACTTCCCCGCCCTTTTTATGTACGCAGCGTCCGCCGTGACCAGCATCCCCCTGCGTTCAAGAGCAACGGCATGATACACGGCATCGTAAAACGTGACCCGGCTCTTCGACATGATCTCCAGTGTGCGGTTGGCGATCGCGGAGGTTACCGGCGCTTCCGTAAAGCGATACCCGATCAGCAGCCCCATCACCTCGGCAGCCTTCTCCGGCACATTCCTGCCGACGATGTTGCCGACCTCGTACAGCCAGAGCGAAGGGAGAACGAATTCGCACTCGCCCGCAACCCAGCTGTCCAGCAGCATGAGCGCAGCGTCCCTGCCTGCCTCCTCCGGGATGTCGAATACCCACTTCAGGATGACCGAGGCATCAGGAACGTAGACTTTGGAGGTAACCACATTACCCCCTTTTTCGGTCTTCAGCGAGATTGGCCTGCAGCTTCTCGGCGCTCACCATCGGCAGCTGAGAACGAAGCTCCCGTAACCTGGAAGTAATGCTCCGGCGGCGCTGCAGTGCCAGCTCGTTGGCGATTGCCTGGCTCACGACCCTGCTGCGCTGGCCCGATGGAATCAGTCGTTCAAGTTCGTCGGCAACGTCATTGTCGATCATGAAGTTCAGTTTACGTGCATTTTGTGCCATGGCATCCCCCTTGAATATAGGTAACTGTGATAAGTATACATGGCAGCCAAAGTTTCGTCAAACCAACCGCCATCATCCATCCACTCTTCACCACTTCTGTTTCAGCTCAAACCTAAGGATCTCCGGCAGGTTCCGCAGGAACATCGCCACGCTCTGGGGCGATTTCCAGAGCATGGTGGTGTAACCCCAGTGGATGCGGGTACGGCGGTAGAAGCGGCTGATGAACTCGTTGTAGAGCCGTTCCAACTGCTCCATGGTCATGCCGTGGGGAATGAAGACGAAGTTCACGCAGTTCATCAGGGGCCACTCCTCGTTGAATTCCCCGTGGTCGCGGATGTTGGCATACACCGGCGCGCCCGGAAATGGCGTGAACTTGGTAACGTTGATCTCGTCCAGGGGAAGGCTGAGGGCATAGTCAATGGTCCGGCGGATCGACTCTTCGGTCTCTCCCGGCAGCCCCACCATGAAAAGCCCCTTTACCCGCATCCCGGTCCTTTTGACCATCGTGAGCTTCTGCTGCACCTCGTCCAGCCCGTAAAACTTCCGGTGTTTCCTGAGGACCTCCGGATCTCCGGACTCGATACCGAAGTTCACCTGCCAGCAGCCGGAGCGCTTGAGCAGGTGCAGCAGTTCCGCATCCACATGTTCCAGCCGGGCGATGCAGTTGTAGGTGACCGGTAGCCGCTCCCGCTCCTTCAGTTCGCAGAAACGGGCCACCCGGCTGCGGTCGGTGGTGAACAGGTCGTCGTAGAAAAAGACATGGCGGATGCCGTAGTCCCGGTGCAGCATCTTCAGGTGCTCGACGATGTACTCGGGCGAGTTGAAGCGAAACCCACGGGAAAAGACCGAACGGTCGCAATAGGAGCATTGGTACGGGCAGCCACGGCTGGAGATGATGCTGGTGTTCGGGGCCGTGGGAAAGCTGAAGAGCGGCAGGGTATAGCGCCGCGGGAACTGGGGAAGGCGGTGGTAGGCCGGGAAGGGGAGGCTGTCCAGATCGGCGATCAGGTCCCTGACGCCCGAAAGGGTACCGACCCCGTCCTTGCGAAAACCGATGCCGGGAATCGCCTCGACATCACGGCAGCCGGCAGCGACCAGCTCATAGAAGGTCTGCTCCCCCTCGCCGATTACCAGGTAGTCTATGGCCGGGAAGCGGTCCAGGAGCCCCACCCCGACCGAGCAGGCATGGGCGCCACCAAAGACGGTGACGATGCCGGGCGCCCGCTCCTTGAGCAGGGCGGCAAAGCCGTATCCTTCGAGAAACGACGAAGTGGTACAGGAGAAGCCGACCACGTCCGGCCCGCGCCGGATGATCTCGGCCACCAGCGTCTCTGCCGTCATGGGGCTGGCGTAGCAGTCGATGATCTCCGCCTCGACGCCACGCTGTTCGAGGAAGGCGACAATACTCAGCATGCCGAGGGGGGGCATCAGGTTGAAGATGGTGGTGATGTCTTTACCACTGCCCATCCAGTTGCTGCCGTACGGATGGACGAAAAGGACTTTCACGAGGGAGCCTCCGGGTGTGATCGGTTACCCGGCGGGTATGCTAAACGGTTTGCAGTTGGAAAGCAAACGGAAAGGGGTGCGGGATATGGGCACCGACCCCTACTGATTCAGGGAGAAATAGAACGTCGCCCCCTCCCCGACCTTTCCTTCGGCCCAGACCGTACCACCGTGGCGGTGAATGATCCGCTGGACCGTGGCCAGGCCAATGCCGATCCCTTCGTACTCTTCCGACCGGTGAAGCCGCTGGAACGCGCCGAAGAGCTTGTCGGCATAGATCATATCGAACCCTGCACCGTTATCGTGGACATAACAGACCGTTCGCTGGTCCTCCCGGTAGGCGCCGAAGTCAATGACCGGATCCGGATTACGCCGGGTATATTTCCAGGCATTGGCGAGCAGGTTTTCCAGGGCGGCCCGCATGAGTATCGCGTCACCGTCAACCGTGACGCCGTCGGCAACGGACACCCGGACCTGCCGGCCGGGGTCGCTGCCCTGCAATACCGCCAGAATCTCCCGGACCATGTTGCTCAGATCCAGGTGATCGATGGTCATCTCCCCCCTGCTGAGCCTGGAGAGTTTCAACAGGGCATCGATCAGGTCGCCCATCTTTCCACTGGCAACAACGACCCGCTGCAGGTAGTCGTGGGCCGTTTCATTCAGCATGCTGCCGTAGTCTTCCATGAGCGCCGTGACAAAACCGCTTATGTGCCGTAGCGGAGCCCGCAGATCGTGGGATACGGAGTAGCTGAACGATTCCAGCTCACGATTGGCCACTTCCAGAGCGGTTTTCTGACTGACCAGACTTTCGTTCAACTGGTCTACCTCCTCCTGTGCCAGCTTCCGTTGTTCAACCTCCCGCAGCAACGTCCCGTTGGCAGCAGCCAGCTGGGCGGTCCGCTCCAGTACCCGCTGTTCGAGCTCGGCATTGAGTCTGATGAGATCCTGATAGTTGTTGATGGCATTAAGGAGCACCAGGGCGGCGTACCGGAAGAACGGTTCCAGGTCTTCCCGGATGTTCGCACCGGTCAGGATCATTCCTTGCATCCGGACCACGCCAACCACGGATCCCTGGTACAGGAGCGGGAAATTCCAGTTTTCCGTCGAGGAATCGACCAGTGCTTCAGCAACACTCCCGACAAAGTCACGGCTGGCTATGGCCTGGCAGACCAACGGGTCGTCCGGGTCACCGCTGAACGATCTGGCAGCGAACAGCCCCTTGCAGTGCCACGCCTCACCGAGCCGGTAGTAGACCGAGATATCCGTTGCGCCGATGGTCTCCATGAGGATATCCAGTATGTTCTGCAGTGTCTCGTCCAAACCGCGACCAGCTGCCAGGCGTTCGAGCATCCGTACCTTCAGCTCCAGTTGTGCCTTGGCCCTGGCAAGGTCATCGACTCTCCCCTGGAGCCGTTCATGCTCCTTGCCAGCTATGGGAATCTTCCTCGTCATGGGACGGCACCGAGACGGTCAAGGGCGGTTCTCAGACACTGTTCGAGCTTGTCCAGGGTAACGTCGATCCACTCCAGCGCGAGACCGGTTATCTCAGCCACTTTCTTGGCCTTTGCGGTGAAGTCGGCCGAACAGGGGGTTCTGATGGCCAGAAGTCGCCTGTGTTCGCTGGTAAAAATGGCTCTGATTGCTTCCTGATTGCTCCCGAAGACCGGATGGATAACCTGCTCCCAATGCACGGCCCAGTCCTCCAGGAGAAAAAAAGCGCCCGTAGCGAGTTCCCGCGTGAAGCGCTCTCTGCCGAGCAGCATGTCGATGCAGTTCTGCCCTTCCGTCCGCACCACGGCACCGGTGCCGATCAGGGAATCCATCAGCGGATGACAGGTGCCGTAAAAGATCACCTTCCGCCTGCCGGGGTGAAGCGCCAACGCCTTTCTCAGCGAATTTTCAAGCTGTTCGAAATCCACATGCAGGGACGATGGCAGGAAGACGGCCTCCAGAGGCCAGTGGTTTTTTTCGATCAGAAAAAGGATCTCGGCCCGGAGGATGCCGCAACCGATCAGAAGCGTGAGTTCAGCGTCATTCCCCGACATGGTCATCCCTCTACCGAGTCGCCGGCATAGCTTCCGTAGCGACTCGCCGCCTTCAGGAGCAGGTCTATTTTCTCGTCCGGGACCAGATAGGGGGTCATAAGCGTGCCAAAGGCAAATCCACCGCCAGCAGCCCCTTCCGCCATAATGCGGGCCACCTCGCGGTCAATCGTCGCGGCATCCCACTCCAACAGCCGCACATCGTTGATGGTGCCGACGATCAGCGCCCTCCCTGCGACATCGGCCTTGGCCCGGCGGATATCGTCCTGGGGGCTCAGATAGTAGGCGGCAAAGGGGACGGTGTCGGCCAAGCGGGCGATCTGAGGGCCGATCCGGCCACCGCCGTTGAAATAAACGACGTCCCCGGTCCGGCCGTCGGCAAAGTCTCGTTGCACCCACGGGAGCGCCAGATCTGAGAACTGGCGGTCACTGAGAAAGGTTGCCGAGGCGACCGGGTTCACGTAAGTGATCAGGTCGGCACCGGCCGCCCGGAGGGCCGCCAGATAGCGCCGGCAGAACAGTGAGCACTTCTCCAGCAGTTCTTGGCAGAGGGCGGCCGGTCCATTGAAGAGAAGGTTAAGCCAGCGGTCCATGCCGATCAGGATCGGCGGCAGGGAAAACGAGGCGGTCATGGAAGCGAGCACCGGGTAGCGGCCACCGGCCCCGGCCTTTATCAGCTGGATGCAGCGGCTCACATCCCGGCAGTGGGGGTTGTCATCCAAGTTGTCGGGAATGGCAAAGGTCTCGATCCGTTCATAGCTGTCGAGCACCAGGTGGCCAACGTTGGGCGGCCCATCGGCGGAGTAGATCACCCTGCGGCAGCCGAGCATCTCAGCCTCTTTGGCCACATGATAGAACCCCAGCAGGGCGTCGTACCCAAATCGATCACGCAGGCGGAGCTGTCCCTCGGCCACATGTTCCGGAGAGGCGTAATACTCCCTGATCGGCATACCGACGATGCGCGCCCCGTGCTCGCAGAGATTGCAAATCTGCGGCACCCGGTCCGGCAGCTTGCCGGCCATGAGTGCGCCAAACCTTTCCATGCCGTTGTTCATGGCTTTTGTGCTCCCAGAAGCCGTGTGATCACCCGCACCGCCTCCATGCCGTTTTCTCCCCACGCGTCGGCTCCTACCGTCCGGTAGAGCTCCGGATCGAAGCGATACGGTGCACCGCCGACCACCAGCTTGATCCGCTCTTCCAGCCCCCGCTCGTGCAGCAGTTGGCGGACCCGGCGCGGTCCCTGGTCGCTCAGCGCCGTATGGACCATCATTGAAGAAACGCCAATAATAGCTGCCTGCTGACTGACCGCCTCTTCCACGAACCGTTCCGCAGTAACGTTGATTCCCAGATCAACCACCGAAAAGAGACTTGCGCGCAAGCAACCACGTACAATCTTCTTGCCGAGCCCATGGTAGTCGCCGCAGGAGGTACCGAGGATCACGGTCCCCTGAAAGCTTGGCGCACCGCTGAACAGTGGAAGCAACAGGTCGATGACCTCCTCGCAGATCTGTGAGGCAATGAAATGCTGGGACAGGTTGGTCTTTTCCGTATCGACCATTGAGTCGGTCATGCGCTCGATGCCGGGCAGCACCACCGAGAACACCAGATCCTCGGGAGCAATATTCCTGCCGATAGCACGGTTGATGACCGATAGCGCCTTTGGGCGGTCCGTGTCAAACAGGGCATCGAAGAAGCTTGATGCAATATGGGCAATAGAACTGTTTGTCATCTGAACTCTGCTCTAACTAAAGGGGGGTTATGGTAATTATTAGCTTAGCTTGTTTTAATTTACTGTCAAGGTCGGTTGTGCGCACCCCAAAATCCGTCGCCACCCGCCTGAAGGCACCGCACGAAACGGTCAACTGCCCAGTGGACGGTCGGCATCACGGCGCCGTCTCCCCGCTTGAACTTGCGTTGTTTCTGCTCTACTATGGCATCTTTCAACCGATGCAGCTTCAACTGGACCGAAACCGGAGGATGCCGATGGAAATTTCAACGGAGTTCATAAAGCTGGACAGCTTCCTCAAAGCGGTCAATATGGTAGGATCAGGCGGAGAGGCAAAAATGCTGATCGCTGACGGGCAGGTGCTCGTCAATGGCGAAGTGGAGCTGCGGCGCGGTCGAAAGCTCAGGCCCGGCGATCGGGTGGAGGTGGCCGGCCACTGTTACCGTGTCGAAGAGGAGGGCAACCAATGAGTGCTGTCCACGAACTGCTTCAGACGTACCGGGAAAAAATTGACGCCGAGGTCCATGTAGGCCCCTGGCTTACGGTGGATCAGGAGCGGATCGACGGCTTCGCCAGGGTGACCGGCGACCTGCAGTGGATTCACACCGATCCGGAGCGGGCGCGACGGGATTCTCCCTATGGCGCCACCGTCGCCCATGGCTTCCTGACCCTGTCGCTCCTTCCGTTTCTTACCGAAAGCTTCGCCCCTGGCGCGTTCGAGCGGAACTACCCCGGCATGCGCCTGCGGGTCAACTATGGCCTCGACCGGCTACGCTTTCCGGCACCACTGGTGGTCGGCTCCCGGATCCGAGCGCGGAGCACGGTGATCGGCGCGGAAGAGATCCACGGTGGAGCACAGATCGTCTATCGGATCACCGTGGAGATCGAGGGGGAAGCGAAGCCGGCCTGCGTGGCCGATCAGCTGTTCCGGCTCTATCCATAACTGTTGAGGAAAAGACCATGAAGTTCGCGATTTCCGAACTGATCAGGGGAGTGCACTTCCCCCCCATTTCCGAAGTGCAGGGATGGCTGGCCGAAAGCAGTTTCCCGGCCGACCGGCCGCTGATCGATCTCTGCCAGGCGGTCCCCGACTATCCGCCGGCACCGGCACTGATCGAGCACCTGAAAGAATGCCTGGACGACCCCCTGACCGCCCGCTACTCGCCTGACGAGGGGCTGGCGCCAGTGCGGGAGGCGCTCTGCGCCCACTATGCCCGAAGCTACGGGGCCAGTCTCACGCCGCGCCAGCTCTGTCTCACCATCGGCGCCAGCCAGGCCTTCTGGCTCGCCATGGTAACCCTTTGCCAAGCCGGGGACGAAGTGATCGTCCAGGTCCCCTACTACTTCGACCACGACATGGCCCTGGCCATGCTGGGGATCTCCAGGGTCTACGCCCCGTTCAGCGAAGAGAGCGGCGGCCTTCCCGATCCGGCCGCCATCGAACGGCTGATCACCCCACGAACCCGGGCGCTGCTCCTGGTCACCCCCAGCAACCCCACCGGCGCCATCATCCCCCCTGTCACGATCCGTGCCCTGTTCGATCTGGCCGCCCGGCACGGCATCGCCCTGGTGCTGGACGAGACCTACGCCGCCTTCCTTCCCGGCGGCGACCGACCCCACGACCTGTTCACCGATCCGGCATGGAGAGACCACTTCATTCACCTCATGTCGTTCGGCAAGACCTACGCCCTGACCGGCTTTCGCGCCGGCGCCCTGGTGGCGGGGGAGGAGTTCATCCACCACAGCCTCAAGGCCCAAGACACCATGTCGGTCTGCCAGCCCCGCATCACCCAGCACGCCATCCGCTTCGGCGCGGAGCAGCTCGATTGCTGGGTGGCCGGCAACCGGGAGATGATGGCAAAGCGCCACGACCGGTTTCGCGCGGAGTTCACCAAACCCGGCAACCCGTTCGCCCTGGTGGCGAGCGGCGCCTTCTTCGGCTGGATCAGGCATCCGTTTCCCGGCCTCACCGGCCGGGAAACGGCGCGACGGCTGGTCAAAGAAGCGGGACTGCTCACCCTGCCGGGCGAGGTCTTCGGCCCGGGGCTGGAGGGGTATCTGCGGCTGGCCTTCGGCAACATCGGCGAAGCGATGATTCCCGAGGCGTGCCAACGGTTCCGGGAGTTAGCGGGCGAGACGTAAAATAGGAGACGTGAGACGTCTTACGTTATTTCTTGCTCTTGATTGATCTTGCCCATCATCGCGTGCAGCTATCGCCCATTTCAGGTTCGTGACTATAGACGACGGAAATGGACGTATCGCTAGAGTATTGACAGATATGGCGTTAGCCCAGGACGACAAGCAGCACAACAGATATTACAGCCTATCCACTCAGATCATGGCCTGAAATACCAATAGATTCTTTTCGTGAGTTTCGTGGTGATGTATCTGCCGACGAACGTTAAAAAGGAACCATGCTGATATCTTGTGGGAAAAAGTATAGAGGTTCACTAATCTGCTCACTGTTGCTTGCTGCGCTCTGCCTGATTCTGTCAGCGTGCTCATTCACCCATAGCACCATGGGTAGTGGGGACCCGATCTATGACAAGTATCTGAAATTGACCAGGGATCAGGCCGACAAGAACCCCTTGGTTGGTATTTGGCAGGGAAGCGATGCCGGGAAAGAGATCCTTTTGGCAGTTCACCTGAATGATGAAGGCGGGCAGGAGAAACTGAAGGGGGTTATTCTCAACGGCAGTGACTTTGAAATCGGCTACCTGCGGGAAGACCCCTGGTTCTATGTGTCGCCGATGGCCGACCAGGGGGTATATGCCGGAAGAACATCATTGAAGTTTTTCTTTGTGCCCCGTTGGTTCCCAACACGGATTGTGATGAATGGCCCCAACCAGTTCACGGCCTATGATGACATACCGCCGAACATGAAAGCACTGGGAGGCAATACCCATTCGTACCTGCGCAAGGAAGCGCAAACGGCTACCATAGATGATGTCATGCGGTCATCGGGAAGCGGTTTCCTTTTGTGGGGTAGTAATAAGGTTCTGACCGCCCATCATGTGGTCAAGCATGCAAAGAAGACGTCGGTTCGTTTCCCCGATGGCAGGAGATATGAGGCTGATATTGTTGCCAGCGACCCGGCTAACGATCTGGCGCTCCTTGAATTGCGAGGGTTTATTGCCGCCGATGAACGGGGATTGCATATCCTGCAGGGGGTACCGGTTGCTCCCGGTGAAGAGATCCATGTCATCGGTTACCCGCTTGGGGCGATTCTCGGCAATCGACCGAGTATCGTTTCGGGGCAGGTGACTGCAGCGGTCGGGATCAGAAACGCGGAGAATCAGTTCAGGATATCGGCATCCATCAATCCCGGTAACAGCGGTGGTCCGATATTGAATTCCCGTGGCGAGGTGCTCGGTATTGCCGTTTCAGTGGTTCGCCAGCAACAGATTGAACGGGTTGCCTTCGGGGTCAGGGTTGGTACCTCGCTGCCAATTCCTGTTGACGCCATACAGAAGGGGAGTCAATCGGTACGTCAGCCGCAGGGGGCTGAGGGTGTCTTCAGGGACTTCTCACGTGATGTTGTGTTGATAACAGTTGAATAGGTGTTCTTGAGAGACTCAGGCTGTCTCACTAACCCCGGCCACCTTACAATGAAAAAGAAAAAGCCCTTGATTTCTCAGGGGCTTTTGTTCTTATCCGGACTGTACCGGATTATTTTGTGGCGGAGAGGTAGGGATTCGAACCCTAGGTGACTTGCGCCACACCTGATTTCGAGTCAATTATTTTGTTGTTTCCAGCCGTTTCATACCTGATTTTCTATCCCATAAATAGCTTGACATTACCGTATGTTATCTGTATTCATTGTTCTCGTATGGTTTTTGTCGTTTCACATGCTGCAAACCACACGGAGACCACACGAGAAACCACACGGTATATGGAGGGGGTGACACCATGGGGAAAGAGAAGTTTACGGACAAGTTCATTGCGAACCTCAAGCCGGCTGGCAAGATTCAGGACATTCGGGAGGGGGACGGTTTTGGTGTCCGCGTTCTACCGTCCGGCATCAAGACGTTCTTCTTTCTCTACACCTTTGACGGCAAGCGCCGCTTTCTCAACCTTGGACATTACGGCACCGGCAACAATGGCGGCCTCACCCTCGCAGAGGCACGGAAGAAGTACAACGCTGCAAAGACGAAGTACGACGGTGGCGTTGACCCACTAGGGGAGAAGGAACTTGCCCATATCGAGCGCAAGCGCACCCCTTTTGTTGCTGACTTCGTGGATGAGTACATCAACCGTCACGCCAAGGAGCACAACCGGGGGTGGAAGGAGATAGAGCGGGCACTGAAAGCCGAGATCGTTTCCAGATGGGGAAGGCGGAAAATAACGGATATTCGACGCAGGGACTTGGTGGTGGTCCTGGACGAGATCATTGAACGTGGAGCGCCGGTCATGGCGAACAGGGTGCTGGCCTATACCCGTAAGCTGTTCTCCTATGCCGTCAAGCGTGACGTTCTGGAAGCGAATCCGTTCATGGGGATGGATAGGCCCGCGAAGGAGAGCGGCCGGGAGCGAGCACTATCCGCCAACGAGATCAAGACTCTTTGGGCCAACCTGGACAGCGCCAGAATGAGCGACAGCATCAAGCGCGCCCTGAAGCTCATTCTGGTCACGGCGCAACGACCGGGCGAAGTGATCGGGTTACACCGCAGCGAGATTGACGGCCAATGGTGGACGATCCCCGCCGAACGGTCGAAGAACAAGCAGGCGCACCGGGTATTTCTCTCACCGCTGGCCCTGGAACTGATTGGTGACAGGGATGGGTATATCTTCGAGTCTCCCGCCAACCCTGGCGTCGATGCAGAGGGGAAGCAACTCCCACCAACTCATTACGAAGTCCGCACCATGACCCGCGACATCAAGGCAAATTTGCCCCACACCCCCGAAAGCACGGTTGAAGACCGGCTGAAGATTGCCCACTTCACCCCGCACGACCTGAGACGGACGGCTGCAACCTGCATGGCGGAAATAGGGATTGCAGGTGACATTATCGACCGGGTACAGAATCACATCACGAAGCAGAAGCAGGGCGTTGGCCACATCTACAACCGCTACTCGTATGATCGTGAGAAGCAGGCAGCTCTAGAGGAGCTGGAAATCAAGATATCCTGCATCCTTGCCGGCAAGGAGTACCGGAACCGCCGCGAACGAGAAGAGGATGCGGCGAAATCGGCTGCTGAACAGGAAAACAATAGCACCGGCAAACAGTCTGCCACGGTCACGCCAATATCAGCAGGCCGAAAGGGAAGGAAGGTGGCATGAATACCAACAAGACCTTTGTCGCAGTGGGAGTCACGGACGCGGCGGAGTTGCTTGCCTGGAGGTTGCCACCCAAGAATCGGGCTGCTTTACTGAAGGCTGTCAGCCTGGAGGAAGGTGAACCCGCAGCAGTGAGGTTTCTGGAGAGCATGGAGCATGCTATCCGTTCCGCCTTGTGGCGTGAAGACCTGAAGTCGCACCGGGCTGAGGTCAAGTTGGCATTGCTGAAAACAGCGGAGCAAGGCAAGGCACTCCTTGACGCACTCGACCAGATGCCGGAAGCCGGCCGGGCGTATTTCCGTCATGCAGGCATGCTGCTGGCCACCGCAAGAGAAAAGGCCTCCGAGGTATGGATGGTGACAGAACGTGCGGCCCTGCAAGCAAACAACGATCTTTCTGGACGGGGAGACGATCACGACAGTAACCCCGCCATTCTCGCAGCTGACATTGCACAAGCTATGCAGCAAGTTGGCATCAAGCCATCCTTGACCCGGCCCAAATACGACAAGGCCGGCAACCTGAGCGAACCACCTTTCTGGACCGTGACGACTATCTGTTTCCACCTTGCCGGGTTCCCCCACAAAGACCCTTACCCTCACATGCGGGACGGACTCAAGCACGTCACCATTGGTTGCGAAGATTAGCCGCATTCCCCCCGAATCCCCGCAACGCTACAACTGACGGTCGTTTCACTATCCTTCATGACATAACACATCGTCATGGAGGTACCAATGAAGCGCCAAGCTGTAGCATCCCACCAAACCATCTACCGCAACATCGACCTTGACCGGATCACCGGATTATCCCGGACGACTCGCTGGCGGCTTGAGCGAGACGGCCAGTTTCCCGCGCGCCGTTCATTGACCGGAAGCCGGGCTGTTGGCTGGCTGGCCGAAGAGGTGGACGCCTGGATTGCTGGCCGTTTGGCCGCATAGGGGGCGGACATGCGACCATCGACCATCGAGACCCAGAACATTGACCTTGCCGCCACCATCCAAGCCGTAACCGGGACGGAGCCAACCATTACCCAAGGCGGACCCCTGGCCACCTTCACCTTTCCCGCAGCTCAGATCGTCAAGGACGTGCTCGTTGGCTACGAGACCGGCCTACAGATCGAGGCCCGGCGGCTGTTGGCTACGCGCAACCAGTTATTCCGCCGGTTGAGAGGGGGGCGGGCATGAGCGAGCTTACCGGCACCCCCGCAGGATTCAACCTTCGCCCGATACGAAAACGGCTGGGAAAACGCGGTGACAGCAAGTTGCCACCATCCCCCCCATTTGAATCACTCGTGGACTTCACGCCCTGGCAGACGCGCCCCTTGCCGTACTTCAGCACCGTCCCTGAACAGCGGTGGAAGGATAACCCGGCATGGTCCGGGCTCTCGTGGCAAGACAAAGGCCTGTTCATGATTCTCTGTGATTGGTGTTGGCTGTACGGCGGCGCGATCCGCACGGACGATTTACCCACCATTGCAAGAGCAATCAGGATCGACCCGGCTGAGTTGCAACAGGCGGTGGATAGGTTGCTTGACGCTGACCTGTTTTATGAGATTCAGGGCCGGCTGGTTCAACTGGAGTTGAGAGAGCAACAGATCGTGACTGCTCATGACCGGGGGGCTTCAGGGGACGTTCCCATATGATCTTAGCCTTTCCTCGCAACAACCAGACTTAGAGCTATACCAGATAAGACTTAGACTTAGACTAGCACGCGGGCTGCAAACGCGGCCCGCACATGCGGGTAAGGAGACACCACAATGACATCATCAGCAATCACCACCAACCACGCACCCGCCACCTTCAATGAAGCCGGTTGGCAGGAACGAAAGCGGTTCCTGGGCAACACGGCAGAGGAAGCATTTGAAATCGTGGCAGCGGCCAAGGGCATTGCCTTTGAACGCCTGGGGATGGATCGGCAAAGCCCGCTGACATACCGCAATCTGCACCCGTATATCACCAAACGCCCTGACTACCTGTGTCAGCGCGCCGGCAAGTCCTACTTCATGGAAGTGAAGGGAACCGGGACAGATGGCGTCGTCAAGATCAAGCTGGACTCCCTGGAGGTGGGCCGGTTCTGGTCGACGCTCCACCCGGTCAACTTTTTCCTGTTCGACTCAACCCGGAAACAGTGGGCAATCATCGACATTGATGAGGTGTTGGCGATTATCCATCGGAACCGGCTCACCACCACCTGCTTCAATGACGGCAACCAGTTCTACCCGGTACCGCGAGACTGCTTCTCCTGGCAACAGATGCCAGATACGGCAGCAAATCAACAGGCCGCATAGATACAAACCCCAGCCCGGCACCGTCTGGCACGAAGGCCACAATGAACACCACGACGAACAGCACACGGGGGATGATCATAACTATCCGCCAGCACAGCGAATATCAGAACCCGAACAACCACGAAGAGCACAATGAACCGCACAGCGAAGCCCACACGGGCAAAGGAGACCAGACCATGATGATCCCCATTCACGACGGCAAGCAAGACCTGATGATTAGCAGCGACCTGTACAGCTTCACCCTCTGCGAGAAGCGCACGAGAGAGGGGGTCGTAATATGGGAGGCAACCAAGTGGTTTACCAACCTGGATGTCCTGTGTGGCCACCTTCTGCGCTCCAAACTCCGCAATAGTGACGCGCAGTCCATTACTGAACTCAGTGCGGACCTTGAACGGGCAAAGCAAGAGTTGAGCGATTTATGGACATGTGACCCGGCGAAGATTATGCCGCGTCGCGCAGCGTAAGCCTGGGGAAACGGGTTTTCCAGCTTTAGACATACTCAGACCTACTAGGGCCGGTGCTGAACATGGCCGGCCCGGATACAAAAACAGGGGGGGCGTTGGCGAGATAGAAATACCTCTCCGTGTGGGCGGGCTTCCTGGATTCTCTACCACATAATATTTCTATTAATAAAACATACTCTATTAGTTATATATACTACTGCACTGGCCGTGCCAATCTACCCGCCCCCGCAGTGAGCTTACTTGTCGTCACGCTGCTTCCCTAACCCTGCCAGCCTAAACGAGAAAAAGAACACCAGAATTGACGCAATCAGCATTAGAACATCAAACCATAGCGCGGTCGTTCCTCTGCTGCGCAGAACAGGATCAACGCGCGTCGAAATCAATCCAATTACCCAGAGTCCAACCAAAGACATAACAACGGCTTTAACCACCTTCATGTTTCGTCTCCCCCATATCGCTCGCCTTATCCAGCATGTCAGAATGAGATGAGAACGGCGTTCCCCTTTGCCGTCTCAACCGGGACGACCCGCAATCGGATTAGATCGGACTCGCTTTTCGTGTCCCCCTTGTCCCTGATCAAGCAGTAAATCTCATAGCCCATGTCGCCAGACGGAGCGATACGCCCCAATCCACTGCTGAGTTTAAAGGCCGGCACAAAGAGCACATCCCATAGACGGGCGTCCTCTTCCTGGTAGCCCTGGCGGTCGCTGTCGTCGTCTCCCCACTCGACGCATTTATCCCAAACTTCTTCAGATAGATAAACAGGGCAGGAGAAGCCCGCCTCATAAGCCGTTGATGTTACATCGATAAATTGAGATTCCATTTTTGCCTCAAACCACTCCATCACTTATACTTAGAAAGTTCCATCCTTGCGGCTTGGAGTTCTTGTTTCAGCTTTTCATTAACTTCTAAACTCACCTTGATAGAAGCGTTATAATCTTCGATTGATGCAGATATTTTTTTAGCAGATTTATCTCGGGCTGCCTCTTTTGATTGGCCACACCTCTCTGCCAAGTCAACGCTTTCAGCAATGTCAAGCGTTGCAGTTAGCTGGGTTCTTTGAAGAGCGCGGTAGGCGATGCGTATCATGAATTCATTCGAGGCAATAACATCTTCATAAGAAGTAACCTTTTTTTGCCAATAATCCTTTGGGAATACTGCTTTTTGAAAGGCTTCTGTCTTTCTAAGTTCATTGGCTCCCACAGCCGCCAGCACTAAGAGAACAATCAAAATAAAACGATTCATAGAAGAACGCCCCATAAAAACACCTGAGCAGTAAAAAGGATTACGCGACAAACAAAAAGCCCACTCAGAACGCAATTCTGCATCCGAGCGGGCTTTCCGGGGCCTGGGCATGCTCACCGGGGCGGCAAAGTACCTGCACACCCTGTGCATACCACAGTTTTGTTTCATGATCAAATTTTTATTGATGAGAGATGGGGGGGCGGCTGGCATGTACGAGCGCGGCTCTGCGTGATGATCGAGCTACCCGTAGTAGACGTACCGGCGGTATGCGGCACATTCACGCCCGGTGCTGGAACAGTAGAGAATTGCAGCCGCTTCGCATGTCTTGCAAGGAGGGTCATTGAAGTGCACTGTTACCTGCTGGTCGACACCCCCCAGGTAAGTATAGAAGCCCATCAACTGCCTGTCAGCGGCGAGATATTCGCGCTTCGCCTGCTTGGCGTCTGCCTGGGTGTGGCCACGGAGCGCAAGCCACAAGCGTGCGCGTCGGCATATCTGCTCCTTGGTCGTAAGTTCCATGCCGCCACGGTAACGGGCCGGGGCATGTGGGGGAAGTAGGCTGCGGCGGGAAAATCTGCACCCCATCTGGGGGGAAGGCTGACCTTCATGCGGGGGTATACTGCGCGCGCAACAAGGAGGGGGCCGGATTACGGCAAGTCCCCGCTGCCGGTGCCGAAGCGTATGGCCGAGTTTTCCGGCGCCATGGTGCCGTCCCAATTGAGGCCGTTACGCCAGTTAGAGACGCCATTGCTGATGCCGTTCCAGCCGCCCAGCTTGCGATAGGTAGCACCACCAGCTCCAACCAGCGCACCAATCGCGCTGCCATACAATCCGCTAGTAAACGCGCTGTTGTTCGCGTCGATCTGTGCTTGGTTGAGCTGACGAGAGAGCGCGTTGCCCTCGCTGCTGACCAGCGCCGCGTTTACGTTGGGCATCGTGCCGGAGATGGTATCGGAGAGTCCCCGGATCGCCCCTATGCGCGCATTCTCAATATTCTGAGAATCTTGCGGCGCAGCCATTGCCGCCGTAGTACCTGCCGCGCGCCACGCTTCCCGCGCTTTACCCGTATTCGGGTTGGCGATGGAGGCCGCCGGGGTGATGGTCGCAAGCGCGTCGGCACGTGATCGACCAAGCGCGGCCAATTTCTGCTCAAAGTCGGGCTTGGCGAGCGACTCCATAAACTGATTCTCAAAGGTCCGGCCGTGGTTTGTCCACCAGTTCCATTGTTCGGCTAGAACGCGCTTTGCCGACCGTTCTTCCTGCGTGTACTGGAGGTTGCCTTGACCGTCCACATAAGGCATGTGCGACTCCTATGTCGTGGTATTAAGCCGTTGCGGTTTGTCCATGGTAATGGTGCGTCAACGCTTCTTGCCAGAACTCTACATACTCATGCGGTGAGCCCCCAACAAAGATGTTTTGGGGGCGCGGTCCGAAGCGAAATGCATAGAGCCTTGGTGATGATCCTGACGCCATTTTCCTTACTGTGACACCCTCCGTCACTTGGTGGAAGCAGCCGCGCCTTGCGTCATGGCATCGTAAGCGCGGATTACCTGGAGGTGGAACTTGGGGCTGATCCACATGGCATAGGCGTAGACGAGTTCCTTGCAGACGAAGGTGCCAGGGGTGCTGCCACCATGGAATGAGCTAAGTGGCTGTAATTGTTCCGTGCCGGGAATTCCCGGCTTGGTGAGTTCGTCAATTAATTCGACTGTTTGGCGGTTTCTTAGCCATTCATTTGGGGCGTGGCGCTTCTCCCCACCAGCCGCCCGGTGAAGATCGTTGAGACAATAGCGTCCCTCGTTGTCCTGCCGAATCTCCGTGTTGGCGACGATTATTACGTGACAAATCATCACGAAGCAAAAGCGTTGGGGGTCAGCACACCGGCAGGGTGGTACTGGGGCAAATTGGAAAGTTCAAAAAATCCGAGAGGCTGCATGGTCGACTATGATGCATTCCGACCCGCCCGGCCAAAAACGGGGTATGGGGGTCTCCCCCCCTGGGGGTGTCGGCCTGGAACCGGGAGCGCACCGCGCGCGGCGTGGTCAATGTGACGCGCTCGCCCATCCTGCAAGGGTTTATGGCGTTTTTCATGGGCGGTTGCAAAGCAG
>JAJZTK010000159.1 GCA_021849045.1 Deltaproteobacteria bacterium
GGGGGCGGGGGGGTGGGTGAAGCTGCAACCAGCGGACTTCGTGGCAACTTCCCCCCCACCATCACCCTCCCCCGCCAGGGGGGAGGGGATTTTTTTCAAGCGGGCGGAAGATTAGTGCTAATCAGGAGAAATAATGAGTGTTCAAACGAATCAACCTATAGTCATGGTTATGGATGATGACGAAGATGTACGATTCATTGCAGGAATACTTCTCAATAAACTGGGTTTTGCCATAGAGTTTGCCTCTTCGGGGGAAGAGGCCATTGAAAAATGTCAAAAGTCCTTCTCCGCAGGGGTTCGTTACAAAGCAGCAATCCTCGATCTTAATGTTCCCGGCGGAATGGGTGGCAAGGAGGCACTGCCCAGGCTCATGCAAATAGATCCGGATCTTGTGGCCTATGTCTCGTGTGGTAACCCCTACGACGCAGTTGTTGAAAACCCTGAAGCGTTCGGATTCAAGGGCGTCATTAACAAACCGTTCCTGCCCGAACAGTTGAAGGTCCTGTTGGGAAAGTAGGGTTCTCTTCTTCCCCACCTGTCTAACTCTCTCCTGACGATAACTGGAATCTCTCCGTGGTGCCCGTGACCTTTCTCGTCACCAGGCTCCCTTTTTCTTGCCCTTTTTTGCTTCCCCCTTGCATTGTAGGCATTTCTCTGGCACAAATGATGAAAATTCATGCTAATGCAGGATGGGTTATGCCAAAGACGAAACATGAGACGCCGCGAATTCCACGGATTGGGGATCTCTTTCTGGAATACGAATATATTACCAAGGATCAACTTGGTATTGCGTTGAAGCATTTGGATCAGACAGGCGGAAGACTGGGCTCAATTCTCCTGGAATTGGGTTATGTGAGCACAGAAGAACTGCTTGCCATCCTTGAGAAGAAGTTCGGGTTGCCCACGGCCAATCTGGAAAAACTGACCATACAACCCCATGTGTTGAAGATGATTCCCTATGAGCAGGTCATTAAACACAAGGTAATTCCAATCGCTATCGGCACGAAGAATATTTTCATGGCCATGGTCGAGCCGAATGATCCTGCCGCACTGGAAGACCTCGAATTTGCTCTCGGCAAGACCATCCAGCCCATTGTCGTTCCGTATGCACAGATGGAAAAGCTTCTGCAGTATATCGAAGGGAAAGGCGGCGTGCTCGATCATCCGGTATCCGGGATGGAGATACTTGGGCGGGGAACACCAGCGGATACGGATGAGGGACGGTCAAGCCTGATGAGATATCTGGAGATGCTGATTCAGGAGCATGCTTCTGATCTGCTTCTTACCGCAGGCGTCCCCCCATCGTTTAAGAAAAACAATGAAATATGCCGCCTCGCCGATCAACGACTCACGCCTCAGGACGTGGCGGTTTTTGTTGACGAACTCCTGACCGCACCGCTCAAAGAGCTGTTGGCGGCAGATGGCGATATCGATCTGGGAAAGACAATCCCCGGGCTTGGCCGTTTCAGGATCAATATCTTCAAGCAACAGGATTCTTACTCAATCGTCGTGCGCGGTATGCTCGAGGATATACCGACACTGGAGCGCCTGGGGCTTGCCGATGGGCTTGCCGACTATACCCTCAGGAATCAGGGGCTGATCCTGGTCACGGGACCTGCCGGCCACGGGAAGAGTACAACGCTTGCAGCCCTGATCGATGCAATCAACACGCACAGAAAATGTAATATCATCACCGTTGAGGACCCGATCGAGTTTCACCACACACATAAATTGAGCAACGTGAATCAACGGGAGGTCGGCAGGGATACCCCATCATTTCATCAAGGGCTCCATAGTATTTTCCGGCAGGCACCGGACGTCATTGTGATCGGGGAGTTGCGGGATCCCGAGACCATTGCCAGGGCACTTCATGCCGCAGAAACCGGACACTTGGTAATATCCACTCTGAACGCCAACTTTGCAACCACAGCCCTTGAGCGTATTGTTGATATATTTCCTGTCGAGCAGCAACAGCAGATCAGGGTTCAGTTGGCTGAGAATTTCCTGCTGATACTCAATCAACGCCTGATTCAGAAAAAAGATGGAACGGGCCGGACGCTTGCATATGAAAAACTTGTCAATTCTCCCCGGATAAAAGATATGATTCGTGACGGAAAGGTCCATCAGTTCCGCTCTCTGTTCAAAGAGTCGTCGGAAGAGTTTCAGTCGATTGATTCCAGCTTGGCGAAGCTTGTTGCTGAACAGGTCATTTCGTTTGAAGCTGGCAGTATGTTCTGTGAAAACGTACAGTATTTTAACGAATTGGTTTCCGAAGGCAGAGGGGAGATGTGATTGTTGCTGCAGGACCAGCTGTAAGGTCAGTCAATGTTAATCCCGTCTGTCTGCCCGTATTTATCAGAGAAGGATAGTGGATACTATATTTCTGCAAATTTTAGTTATTGCCTTTCTGATCATCCTTAACGGATTCTTCGCCTGTTCCGAATTTGCGATTATCTCCATCCGTAAGAGCAGAATAGCTCAACTTGTTTCCGTGGGTAATGAACGAGCCAAACTGGTTGAAGAACTTCAAAGCGATCCCCATCGCCTTCTCGCTGTAGTTCAGGTAGGCGTGACACTGGTGGGCTCCCTGGCATCAGCCATGGGGGGGATTATCGCCGTTGAGCGTATAAAACCATTTCTGCAACGTTCGCCTGTTGAGTTCCTGCATAACGGAGCGCAAGCATTCTCCATCGGGATCATGGTTACGATCATATCGTACGTCTCGTTGGTGCTTGGCGAGCTCGTACCGAAAAGCATCGGCCTTATGTACGCCGACACCCTGGCTCTGCAGATAATCAGGCCGCTGGTGTTTTTGGGCAGGATTGCGTCACTGTTCGTTTCGTTCCTATCGATTTCCAGCAAGGGTATTTTGTGGATTATGGGGATACGGGGAGACAACCGTCCTTTCATTACCCGCGAGGAAGTCCAGCTCATGGTCTCTGAGGGGCATGAGTCGGGCATCTTTACCGCAGCTGAAAACGAGTTTATCCAGAACATTTTTGATTTTACCCACACCAGTGTCCGCGAGGTGATGGTCCCCAGGACCCGCATGGCTGCCCTTGATCTCGATTTCGGTCGAGACGAGATGCTGCGCTTCATAGTGGAAAACCAGTATTCCCGCTATCCGGTTTACAGGGAGAGCATCGAGAGTGTGGAAGGTTTCATCCATGGCAAGGATTTTCTCGGTAAGATGGTGACTGACCCCGCGTTCCCGTTGGAAAGCATCATTCGTCCCCCGTTTTATGTGCCCGAAGGGAAAAAGGTCAATGACCTGCTCAAGGAAATGCAGCGGCAGAGGATTCATATGGCACTGGTGGTGGACGAGTATGGTGGCATAAGCGGCTTGGTGACCACCGAGGATCTGCTGGAGGAACTGGTTGGAGAAATTGAGGACGAGCATGATATCGGGGAACCGCGCCGCGTGGAAATCCTGCCCGATGGCAGTCTCCGGGTGGACGCCCTGATCTCGGTAAACGATCTGAAGGACCTGATGCACGTCACACTCCCGGACTCTGTCCCATATGATACCCTTGCCGGACTCATCCTTGACGAGTTGGGGCGCTTTCCCGAGCGGGGGGAGCAGGTGCTCTGGAACGGGTATTTGCTGACCTGCGAAGAGGTGAAAAAAAATGCCATTGTAACGGTACGAATCGAAAAGCAAGGAGATATGCCTCACTGAATATCCGGGCAAAAGACCGGACATGAGCCGCGCCCGCCATGAACGAACGGTATATCGAAAAATCCTTTCTGGTTCTTCTCGCCTGTTCCCTCCTGCTCCATCTGGGCGTTTTTTTACTGCTTCTTTCTTTGCCCGTTGAAAAAAAGAGTGAGCGGTCGGAACCGTTGATGGTGGATCTCCAGGATCTTCCCGAGCTCAAGGCGAAAAAGGCCGCACCGGGACCTCCCGCCCGCCACCAGGCCGAAGAACGCCGCCGCGTGCCACGGGAGAGCGCTCCACGTGGTA
Source organism: Deltaproteobacteria bacterium (assembly GCA_021849045.1). Taxonomy (GTDB): domain Bacteria; phylum Desulfobacterota; class Desulfuromonadia; order Geobacterales; family DSM-12255; genus Geomobilibacter. The sequence continues at coordinate 3,965 of JAJZTK010000159.1, forward strand.
TGGCCGAGCGAGACCGTGTGATCGCCCCTGCACAACCTGCCGTGCCGGCCTATCGGCCACCAACGCGGGAGCAGCTCATGCCGCAGCGGCCGACGGAACAGGGCGAGGCACCAGCAGAACCGTCACCAAAGGAAGAACTGTTCAGGCCCAAAGCGAGACGCGGCGGGGAACAACAGCCGAAACTCGTGCCCAGTGCCACTGCCATGGCCAGGCTGGAGGAGGAGTACCGGCGCAAATATGCGCCCGACGTGGCGGAAGGCGACACCCGCTTTCTCAATACCGACGACATCCTGTTCGGATCGTTTCTGCGGCGCTTCGAAACAGCGGTCTACGGGGTGTGGCGCTATCCTTCAGAGGCTGCAAAGTTGGGTATCGAGGGGGTGACGCCGGTGCGGATTACCTTCAATCGTAATGGCGAGATTATCCAGAAGGAAATCCTCCAGAGTTCGGGCAGCAGGATTCTGGACGAAGAGGTGCTGCGGACCCTTGGCCAGATCGGGTCGGTTGGCCGTTTCCCACGGGGATATGACAAGGACAGCTTTAATCTGATCGCCTTTTTCCGTTACGGTATCGTCAGGGGGGGGACCCGCTCCCTTCATTGATCAACAGCAGCCAAGTCTCTCCCGCAGATATTTTTCAAACTCTCCATGGAACTCCTCCCGCTTAAGCGCCAGATCCACTGTTGCCTTCAGGAAACCGAGCTTGTCGCCGCAGTTTGGGCGAGTCCCCTCGAAGCGGCAGCCATAGATTGCCTCATCCCGTGATAGGGTGCGGATGGCGTCGGTCAGTTGAATCTCTCCCCCTTTGCCGGGCGTCTGTTTTTGCAGAATCGGAAAGATCTCCGGGGTGAGGATGTAACGGCCGATAATGGCCAGGTCGGACGGGGCGTCTTCGGGCAGTGGTTTTTCCACCAGGTCGGTGACCTCGAAGACGCGATCGGAGATAGGAGTGGCCTGTACGCAACCGTAGGAAGAGATGTTCTCCATCGGCACCTGCTCCAGGGCCAGGACTGTGCCGCGATATTTCCGGTAGACATCGAGGAGCTGGCCCAGGCAGGGACGGCCGCCGTCGATGATATCGTCTCCCAGGAGAACGGCAAACGGCTCGTTGCCGATGAAATCCCGGGCGCAAAGGATGGCGTGGCCAAGTCCGAGCGCCTGTTTCTGACGGACGTAGAAGATGTCCACCATTTCGGCAATCTCTCTGATCTGGGACAGCTCGGCGTCTTTCCCCTTGTCGTAGAGGAGCGCCTCAAGTTCGAAGGCGATGTCGAAATGGTCTTCCAGGGCACGCTTGCCCCGGCCGGTGACGAAAAGGATCTGCTCGATGCCGGCAGCAACGGCCTCTTCCACGACATACTGCACCAGTGGCTTGTCGATGAGGGGGAGCATCTCTTTTGGCGATGCCTTGGTTGCCGGGAGGAACCTGGTGCCAAGACCCGCAACCGGGAATACTGCTTTTTTAACCTGCATGGGGTGTTCCTCCAGCGGAATCAGGTAATGTGGAGACAATTCACAATCTGCGGGATGACATCTTCTCTGCCCATTGCCATGAGATGAATGCCGTCGCAGAGCGGGGTCAGTTCCCGTGCCAGGCGTGTGGCGATGGCCACGCCGGCGCCAAGCTGGTCAGCCGACCCTTCCAGCTCGGCAACCACCTCATCGGGAACGGTAAGCCCGGGGATGTTCCTGTTGATGTATTTGGCCATGCCTGCGGATTTGAGAACAATGATGCCGGCAATGACCTTGACCCCCAAAGGTTGGACCAGTTCGCGGAACCGCGCGAATTTTGACAGATCGAAGATTGCCTGCGTTTGCAGAAAGGCTGCGCCGCTGGCGACCTTTTTGGCAAGCTTGTAGCGGGTCGGCTCGAACGGTTCCGCCTCCGGTGCTGCGGCGGCGCCGGGGAAGAATGTGGGGGTGCTGTCAAGCGCTCTGCCCGAGAGGTCCTGGCCGTTGTTGAGCCTTGCAATGGTGTCCAGGAGTTGGACCGAATCCAGGTCAAAGACCGGCTTCCCTTCCGGGTGGTCACCGAATGAGATGTGGTCGCCGGTCAGTGCCAAGATGTTGGTGATGCCCAGGGCTGCTGCGCCGAGCAGGTCGCTCTGCAGTGCCAGACGGTTCCTGTCCCGGCAGGTGATCTGGTAGATGGGCTCGATCTCTTCACGGACAAGCAGGGCGGCCGCTGCCAGGGGGGATATGCGCATGTTGGCCCCCTGGTTGTCGGTAACGTTGATGGCGTCAACCAAGGGTGCCAGCATGCGTGCCGTTGCCAGGAACTGGCTGCAGTCACACCCCTTGGGAGGGCAGACTTCGGTGGTTACGACGAATTGTCCGGCAATGAGTTTATTCCGAAAACGGTTTGCCATGGGTCAGCGGTCCAGTTTCAATGAGCGGGGTGAGCGGCAGGAGGAATAATCTTTGGGGGCGACGCTGTTCTGTAGGGCCGCTTCAGCCCCTTGCCGCTGCAGGCGCTGGAAGATCTGCACCCAGGCGCATTCCTTTTCCGGAGAGGTTTCGCAATGCCCTTGGTCCATTCCGCCGCACGGGCCATTGAGGAGCCCTTTGGGGCAGGCGGTGACCGGGCAGATGCCGCCCGTTCGGGTCAGGATGCAGGTTCCGCAGAGGGAGCAGCGCTGTTCGAACTGCCCGAAACGCAGGATGTTGCCGAGGAAAAGGGTGTCCAGGCCGGCAACGGTTCTTTTGTCTGAACTGGCCGACACGGACTGGACGCCGGCGCCACAGGCAAGGACCAGAAACGCATCGGCATCTTCCACCATATCCTTCTTGCCCCGCAGGTCGCGCTGGGCCCGGAGCATGTGGCACGCCTCGTCAATGATCAGTGAGCCGGTCACCTCCTTGCCAGCAGCGGCAAGCGACTCCTGCATCTTCCAGACTTCTTCCTCGCCGCCGGACTTGCAGACCGTGGCACACTTGGCGCAGCCGACCAGAAATATCCTCTGGCTCCCATCAAGTTGGGCAAGAAGTTCATTAAACGGTTTTTGCCTGCTGACGATCATGTAGAATCCGTGACTGGTGACTCGTTACTGGTGACTCGTGAGTTTGAAAGGCTTTTGCCAGTCACGAGTTACAAGTTATCAGTCACCGCTTTTTTCGCCGATTCGACGGTGTTGTAGAGGAGCATGGTAATGGTCATAGGGCCGACCCCGCCCGGGACCGGCGTGATGGCGCTGGCACGTTCGGCGGCAGCGCCATATTCCACGTCGCCCACCAGTTTTTTTTCACCGACCCGGTTTACCCCCACGTCGATAACCACGGCCCCTTCCTTTATCCAGCTCCCCTTGATCATCTCCGGCTGACCAACGGCCGCAATCACCACATCGGCCTGGCCGACCTTGGCCGCGAGGTCCTTGGTTCTTGAGTGACAGATGGTAACGGTGGCGTTTTGCTGCAGGCACATGAGGGCAACCGGTTTGCCGACGATGTTGGAGCGGCCGACCACGACCACCTCCTTACCGGCGAGGTCGATGCCCGTTTCCTTCAGCATGACCATCACGCCGTAAGGGGTACAGGGTTGGAACGTCGGCTTGCCGATCATCAACCGCCCGACATTATAGGGGTGAAATCCGTCGGCATCCTTGTTCGGGGAAATGGCTTCCAGCACCTTTTCCGCGTTGATCTGCCTGGGAAGGGGGAGCTGGACCAGAATGCCATGGATGCGGGGGTCATTGTTCAGTCGGTCGATGAGGGCAAGGAGGTCTGACTCGGTAGTGTCCGCGGGGAGTTTATGTTCGTCCGAGAATATCCCCACGTCGGCGCAGGCCTTCTCCTTCATGCTGACGTAGACCTTGCTGGCCGGGTCTTCTCCAACGAGCACAACCGCCAGTCCGGGAGTGATCCCGTTCGCCTTCAGGCTGGTAACATCCCGGGAAATTTGCTGTCTGATCCTGGCAGCGATGGCCTTGCCGTCTATTATGGTCGCCATGCGTCTCTCCTTGCCGTTTGAATAAGGGTGCATAATAGGAAACGGTCCATGGTTTGTAAAGGGGTTTCCCCGTGACTGCGGACAAAAAAAATCCCCCTTGCGGGGGATTGGGAGCACTATTGGCAGGTATGTCAGGCTGCGGATGGACAACCGGCGCAGCTGCCACCGGACGGGCAGGTCGGGGCCTCGCTTTTCTTGCTACCACTGCCGTATCCTTCGGCATACCAGCCGCCACCCTTCAGGCTGAAGGCTGCTGAAGAGATCAGTTTCTGGACTTCCCCCCCGCATTCGGGGCACTGGCTGGCCGGCGGATCTGAAAATTTCTGGCGAAGCTCAAAGTGGTATTCACATAATTGACACTGGTATTCATAGATGGGCATGGGTAACCAACCTCCTCGACAACGTTTTTCTATTCATTAATATAGTGACGGAGGCATTCATTTGTCAAGAGTGGTGACCTGTTTCAATAGAGAAACTCATCGGTTGGCCATGGGGGCGAGTTTTCAGCCGTCGAGGCAGGTTGCCAGGGCAAACAGGACCCGGGAACGGTAGATGACACCGACGACCCCATTGTTCTTAACTACCGGAATCCGCTGAAAGCGGTGCTTGACGAACAGTTCGGCGACGTCCAGCAGATCGGCATCTTCGGTGACAGAAATTGCCTGCCAGTCCATGATCTCTTCCACCAGCTTTTCGCGAACCTGTTTGCAAAGCTCCGTGTCGACGGTTGAGGGAGCCTCTGCCTCTATGCACTTGGTTGTGCGGGCGCAAGCCAGCAGGACCTTGATGATGGTGAGAGGGGAAAGAATGCCTGCCAGGTTGCCCTTTTCATCCACCACAATCAGTCCTGGTGCCGTGTTCAGGTTTTCTTCCTTGGCCAGATTCTTCTTGAGAATCAGGTATGCTTCTCTGACGGTGGCTTTCCGGGAGATGACCGGCACCGTGGTGACCATGATGTCTTTAGCCTTCATCGGTATACTGCTCCTTGACAGGGATTCGGGTAGCCGTGAATGGACGGATCTCAGATAATGCGTTCCAAAAGTGCCAGGAGTTCCCGGGGTGTGACGCCGCGGGCACGAACGGTCTTGTGGCGTGAATGGGCGCCGGCAACGATGCTGATACTGGATTTCGCCACCCCCAGCAGCCCGGCGAGAAAGGTCATACAGAGCTTGTTTGCGGCATCCTCTACCGGGGGGGAGGTGAGGCGAAGCCGGATGGCGTCGTTAACCACCCCGCACAATTCGTTCTTGCTGGCCCTGGGCTGGACATGGACCGGGAAGGTGATGCCATCCCCGTCTTACAGGAAGGGAAGGG
>JAJZTK010000160.1 GCA_021849045.1 Deltaproteobacteria bacterium
GCAGAGCCGCGCTCGTACATGCCAGCCGCCCCCCCATCTCTCATCAATAAAAATTTGATCATGAAACAAAACTGTGGTATGCACAGGGTGTGCAGGTACTTTGCCGCCCCGGTGAGTATACCCAGGCCCCGGAAAGCCCGCTCGGATGCTGAGTTGCGTCCTGAGTGGGCTTTTCCATTTTCAGGCTAGGGGGTTTGACGATGGTAGGATTTTGGGAGGGGATGACCGCCCTGGTGGACGAGTGGAAGAAGGAAGTGGAGCCGGGAACCCGGATAACGTACCTGCTGGAGATGGTGGACGATCAGGCGGGAGTGTCAAGCAACCTGGACAGCGACAGCCCGACGCCAAAGATAATCCGCGCAATCCTGTCCGTGATGGACGCGGTGCCGGGCGGGGCGAAAGCCGGGGAGAACATGGGCGAGGAGATCAACCAGTTCGAGACGGTGGAGGAGCTTCTGGCGGAAACGAGTCTGGAGGGGTTACTGAGCGCAAACAGCCCAATCCAGATGGACAGCCTGGAGTAGATGCATAATGGGGTAAAGGAATGGCAGATTATCAGTACTTTTCAAGTAGTTGGTTGGTAAGGGTAATCGTATTTGGTCTATTTACGTTATCAATCACAACGTTAGCTCTAGTCCCATTACTCAAGAATCTGAGTCACCCTCGAATTTTACGCATGCCCGTTTGGCTCCGCTGGGCGCTTCTTGTGCCCGTTGCTTTTACTGTCAGCACAGTTGCGGAAATAATTCCAAAATTTCTGTTTTCTCTATATGAAGTATCAATAAACCACACCCTTACTTTCAGACCAGGCATTGACTCGCTTATCTGGTCGGCATATGCACCATTATTTTTTGTCATTGCTGGAGCCAAAGTCGCACCGTCACGCAGATTAACTGTGTATTTGGTGTTGGGGGTATTCAAGATCATCGTTGCCGTTACTAATATCTACACCGTATTGAGTGTAACAAGTGCCGGTATGTCTTGGAGCAGGACAGACACATTGATTAATTCACCCTTGTGGTGGAATTTTTCTGTTTATATTATTGGGATCTGCCTAATCATAGTATCTGCAATAGTCACGATGATGGAAACCAAGACCCCTGAAGAAGACATATAAACAAGGAGACGGCTAAGAATGACTTGCCTATCGAAAGTTGTTACAGTGATAACCTATATGTACGTCGCTGGTGTTGTCTTGGCTATGCCCTATTGTAACTGGGCATTTGCTCAAAAACACGGATTCTTGAAATGGGTGTTCCTTGGGGAGGTCGTTGCTACATTTCAAGCTGTCATTTGGCCGATTTGGCTATTCACGGGCAATTACTGAGGCCGCAACGAAAAAGCCCGTAGTGTGCGGCTACGGGCTTCTGCTCAGGGTGTGTGGTGTTGCTACGCTGCTGCGCGCGCCTTCAACTCGTCGGCTACCCGCTTCGCCGCCGCTGTCTCGTCCTCATCCTCCGGCCAGTCAACAGCGAACTTGCGGAGGATCGCGTCAACCGCTGCCCGGTGCATGGCGGGGCTTGGGTGACATAGGTATAGAGTTTGTTTGGCACGGAAAAGCAGGTTGCCCGCGTTCAAGCAAACCCTTTCAGAACTTCTCGGACCGCTGGCAGTAGTTGCAGCCATGTTGAAGCAGTCAGGTTGATGCCGTTCCGCTGTGGATACGCCATCGTGGGTGCGATCTTCCAAACCCGAGCCGCGATATTCTCCCGGCCTTTGTATGTCTGGCGGGCAATGCGTAATTCGTCATCCAAGCTCTTACGAATGCTTACTGGCTCCCCCGGTTCTCCCTCCTCGCGGGCAAGCTGCTCAATATGGCCGACGGCTTCCCGCCAGAGCCACGGGGCGGTGGTGAGCCCCACGGGGTAGAACTGATACTTCCCCTCCCCCTGCACACGCCAGACGCGCAGACCAAGGAGCAGGTGGAACTTGCCGACTACCGGATACAGTTCTTCGGTGAGGGCCAGGACGGAGCCCGGTCCGGCGGGTAGGGGTGGTGCAAGAAAATCTGATTCGCTGATGATCTTCGGTGGCTTCATGTCGGTCTCCTTGGTGTCGATATTCGGGCGAGTAAAAAACGGCTCTCCACAGCTCCCCACACGCCTGACACCGTTTTGTCGCTGTGGGTTACGCTGCTGATTTCTCGGCTATCCTGTTCGCCAGGGTTTCCCCTCGCCGGTCAAAGCTCAACTCGCTTATGATCTCGGCTTCTGCCCTTTCGATGGCTGCGCGTACCTCCTGGAGCGTCTGTGCATCGCTCGCCAATACCTTCTTGCGGAGGATGGCCGCACAGAGGGCGGACAGGCTGTTGTAATATCCGACCGGGCGGAGTTCCACGCTGCCGTCGCGCTGGGCCTCAGTGTTGAGGATGAACTGGTTAGGGTCGGTGGTGACAATGTGGCGCTTACCGTTGATTGTGATGGGTACGTGCATTGCTGTTCTCCTTGCGGTGTCCGGCTGCTGTTGTTGCGGTGATGGACTCACGCCACGTATTATTCACGTAGGGGTTCTTTCCATATTCCAATTCCCTATTCCTCTTCCGCTTGAGCGAGTTCGCCTAAGCCCCCGGTCAAGCGGTCGCTTAGGCATGCGCTCAAAGCGAGTGCTCAAGTGTGCGCTTCGCCTTGGCTTGCTGCTCTGACGGTCCCGCCCTTCCTGCCTCTGCGTATCTTCTCGTTGTAGGCGCTCGCGGCCTTTTCGTATTCGTGGCTGAACAGGCCGCTGACCAATCGGCCGTCCTCTGAACGGCACACCCCCGACTCAATGAACGTTTCTCGAAGCTCCTGCCACTCTTCGGGGGGGATATCGAGATACCGGCCAATCCTGCGCGGATCATCCGGCACGCTGCCACCCTTCTCAATGAAACAGCCAATATGCGCGAAGAGCAGCAGATACCGCGCGCGCTGGTCCGGTCGTAGCTGTGTGAATCCTGGATGTCGCTGGAGTTCTTCGCCGGGATAATCGACGTATTTCGGCCGCCGATGGTCAGCGAGAAAGGCGGGGTCGGTCAGGGAGGAAACCGGCAACCATTCATCCAGGAGCATCTGTTTGACGAAGTCCAGCCGGTCCCGATCAGCGCAATGGGCGTGCATGCACTTGACAACGAAGCCCTTTGACCCCTTGGCCGCCTCGCCGTCCGCGCAGAAGGTTGCGAGGTCCGCGCCCTGTTCGGTGTGCTCATGGTCGAAGGGACAGCGGATATGCTGTTTACCGTCGCGCGCGGTGCCTCTGATTACGTGGGGGGAATGTTTCGTTAACGCGCTCGCCAGCCGGAAATCAGGGTGCTTTACCGCCCATTCCTGAAGGTCAACCGCCTCACCGGTGGCTGTGTCCACGATCTCGAACGGAGCGCTTTCTGTTGCGGCCGGTAGGGTGGCGGCTCGTGGTGGCTCGGAGCCTTTCGCTCTCTCGCGCTTCCCTTCAGCCGGGGTCAACCCCAACCCGGCTACAACCTCGTTGGTGAAATATGGCGGGAAATCAGCGACCTCGACCAGCCGCGTCAAGACCGGCTCCCCCTTTTGGTGCAGGAATCCAGGCAGACGCATAACGCGCGGCAGGTCTTTGACTGAACAATCGCCGCCGAATCTAACCGCTATCGCGGTCTGAAGCGGTCCGAACCGGTCAAGGGGGCAATCGGAGACCAGCCAGTACAGGTGATACTTGCCGGGGGAGCTTTCCACAACGATATGCGGTCGTAACAGCTCCCTTGCCGGTTCCATAGGGGCGCCGTCGGTATCCAGGAAAAGGGCGCGGACCTTGGTGACGTTCTCCGCCTTCCGGCCCTTGCCGTCGCCCTCGTTCACCATAACGAAGACGCCGACCCCTTTCGCGTTCAGCGTCTCAAGTTCTTGGGATAGGTCCCCTTCAAGCTTGCCATGACTCTTTATGGCGTAGCATGTATACCTTTGCCGGTCTTTGTCGTGAAAGGTCTGGTAGGTGACGGCCGGGTTCTCTTCTCCGGTCAGGGCGCGTAGGAACGTCTGCGCCTGCGGAAGGTCAACGGTCATGCCGCACCCCCTTTGCCTGCCGATAGAGCCAAGCGCGGCACGCCGCAAAGCGCTTCACCGGCTGGACAAGCTCCCCGCTGGCGTAGGCCAGCACGATGGCTTGTATCTCCTCGTCCGTCGAAAACTCAAAGGAGATGAGCGCGTGCCCTGGTTGCCGGAATATTTCGGGCTGCCTGTTGGTGGCGGTCATAACGGCTGCTGCAACATCAATATCCGTTGTCTGAAAGGCTGTCGGTCTGGTGGCCATCGGCTATACCCCTGTCGCAAGCTCAGCCAGTTTCTGGCGTACCACGTCTACGGGCCAGCCCGATATTCTGGCGCTCAGCTTTACCGGTGCGGGAAACTGCCCTTTACTGATTGCATCGTAGAGTTTCGACTTTGACCACGGGAGAACACCAGGAATCGCAGGACGGGGAGTTTTCGGCCCGACCTGAGCGAGCTTCCGGGCGAGAACAAGCTCCTGCTGTCGTCTCTGGGTAGGGTCGTCGGCCGTTATGGGGTTTTGCTCCCGGACAAGCTTTGCCCTTTCCTTGTTGGAACGTGCCTCTTCAGGCGATACAGCCGGTCGGCCTATTAGCTGCGGCTTCCTGACGTAACCTACTTCTGGCAGTGGAATCATGTGTTGCTACCCCCTTTGCTGTGTTAATGGCTTTGCCTGTCTGGTAATGGACAATGTTGGAGTGGTCCTTCCCACCGAATTTTTTTGCAATCTCCAGGTGACGGCCTTTCACAACGAAAAAAGGCCATGCAGACGGAGGCTATAAGCATCCATCCACATGGCCCTTCTTGAAGCGGCTCAGTCGGCGTCACGCTGGGTGCCGATGAGAGTTCTTACAGGTCACGTGTGCGGGTCGGTTGATGCGCCAGAGGCACGCGGCATGGTGCACATTGACAGCCCGCAGATTGTTTTGACTACCTAAGTTGCACCGGCCTGCTGCTGCCGTCCTTCTCCATCAATCGCGGAAGTCCTGACAACCGCGAATTGCAAAAGTTGAAATCGATTCGACCAGAAAAGCCCTCTGGAATATCCAGGCATCGGCGCAACCGCCGTGCTGCCGTTTTGCTGCCCTTCGGTCGTGGTTCTGCAAGGCTGTCATTGACCCACCGGGTAGGAATTCGGGCGTTAATGCCGGGTTTCCCGATCAGGAGGCCAAAGCACAGCAAGTCAACGTCTTCTCTCCGGTCACGTCCGTTCATGTCCAAAGACGTATCATACAAGACCGTCTCGCGGAAGCCATGATCTTGCTTCTGGCGCAACCGTATGAAATATGGAGCCAAAGCGCTGGCCGCGTGCTTATCCCTTGTCGTTGGCGCGCTGCTTTCCAAAGTCAACGCTGATAACGTTATCCGGTTGTTCAGGAACGAGCGGCCCATCGATGATCTTCATCAGCTTGTCGCGCCACAGGGTCAAGGCGTTCTGAATCTGCCGCTTGTAGTTGTGGTGGTCATAGTTCCGCTTCACGCCTTCCTGAGCATGGTTCAGCAATGCCTCGGCTGCATTGGCGGAAACTCCGTCCATGTCGGCAAGGTACGTTCTGACAGTCCGGCGCAGGTCGTGTGCACCCCAGGGTGCAAGGCCGAAATAGTTGTTACGCCGAATCATGAGGCTGATAGAGCCGACAGTAATCGGATTCTTGTTTTCAGTGGTAACAGGCTTTGCTGGTTTCTTCTGGCCGGGCTTATTGCTCCGTGGTGGCGGCACATAAACAAACAGCTTCCCTTTTCGGCTACCAATCAACGACAGGGCTTCAGGCACCAGATAGACGGCATGGTCGCGTCGGTTCTTGTCCAGTCGTGCCTTGGTCCGTTCCTTTGGCAGGGTCCACCACTGGTCGCTGATCTCGGCTGAATCCATGCCCAACACTTCAGTCGGTCGCTGCCCGGTCAGTAGCATCAACTTCAAGGCGGTTCTGGATTCCTTGCTGGCAGCAACGATATTGCTGCTGCTGAGAGCTTGCCACACAGTCTTTATTTCCTCTTGGGTCAATACCCTGTCCTTGACGGTCGGCTTCAGTTCGGCCTTGGCTGCTTTGGGCAAGAACGTTTTGACCTTGCCCATTTCGAAGGGGTTGGTCTGCGTGATCCCTCGAGCGACGGCATAGACAAACATGGGGCGCACTGCTTTGACGATATTCCGTGCCGACGCTGCCGACCTCTTGGTAACGTTCTTCAATAAGGTGGCGGCTTCTTCATGGGTAATGCTGCTGGCCTTGCGGTTGCGCCACTCCTTGAAATCGTCAACGTCTGTCGGCTTGTCCTTTTTGCCAACTGCCAACAGGACACGCTTGATGTCATACTCCGAGCGGTCAACGACATGGCCGGTGATGTTGTTCTCGATGTACTCTTTTGCCAGTTCGTCAAAGGTCAACTCACTTTTCCGTGCCAACTCTGCCGCCTTGCGCGTCTCTGCTGCCATCCGCTTTTCAAGGGCGGGGTCGGCTCCATCCTTGCTGTTCTTCCTCAGGGCGCGGACCTGTAGCTGTTTGGCCTTGTAATCCTCCCGTGCATCAGCAAGCGAAACAACCCCATATTGCCCCAGCATGTACATGCGCTGTTCGTTGTCCACCATGTAACGGTAGATGAAAACCTTTGTCCCCGTGGGGTAGACCAGTACGCCGAATCCGCGTTCGGCCTTGTCATCGCTCATGGCGTAGTATTGCTTGCTTTGAGCCTTCAGCCCCTTAACCACAAGATCGTTCTTCAGGTTCATGCGCATGGTGTTTGCCCTCCCAACATTCACAGTTTATTCACAGTTTTTGAACCGATCAAGGATGGATTTTGTTGGATTCAACTGGACAAACTATAGAAGTTAGATGTAGTAATGTCAAGGTCTTGAGAGGTTATTTTTTGTCCAACGTGATTTTTTGGTGTCCAGTAAGTTACGGACTCTGACTCCGTTATTCCGAGGTTCGAATCCTCGCACCCCAGCCAGACTTATAACTGGCCGAAATGGCCATAAAAACAAGACCCCTTACATCTGCGTATACATTTAAGTATACAGGAGATAAGGGGTCTTGTCATATCCAGCACACACTACGAAGACAAATTGGACGAAACCGTCAGTTCGGATTTGTACCATACAGAAAGGGCGCCCTTTCTGTATCAGGCTACTTGAGGTTTTTCTTTATCCTCTCCACCGCCTCGATCACATTCTCACGATGACCGAAGGCCGATAATCTAAAGAACCCTTCTCCGCTGGGGCCGAAGCCGGAGCCGGGGGTCCCGACCACGTTGCATTCGGTGAGGAGCTTGTCGAAGAAGTCCCAGCTGGTCATCCCTTTCGGGGTCTTTAGCCAGATGTAGGGGGCGTTGACACCGCCGTAACAGGTTACACCCGCTGCGGTCAAGCCTTCGCGGATGATCCGGGCGTTCTCCATGTAGTAGTCGATGATCTCCTTGGTCTGCTTCCACCCCTCGTCGCTGTAAACCGTGGCGGCGGCCTTCTGCACCGGGTAGGAGGCGCCGTTGAACTTGGTGGTGGTGCGGCGCAGCCAGAGCTTGTTGAAGCTGTACCGCTCGCCCGTGGAGGTCGTCCCCGTCACCTCTTCCGGCACGACCACCAGGCCGCAGCGGACGCCGGTGAAGCCGGCGGTCTTGGAGAAGGAGCGGAACTCGATGGCGCATTTCTTCGCCCCTTCGATCTCGTAGATGGAGTGGGGGATCGCCGGGTCGGTAATGAACGCCTCGTAGGCGGCATCGAAGAAGATGACCGCGTCATTGGCGTTGGCGTAGTCGACCCACTTCTTCAGCTCGGCCTTGCTGGCCACGGTACCGGTCGGGTTATTGGGGAAGCAGAGGTAAATGATGTCCACCTTCTCCGTCGGGAGGGCCGGGATGAAGCCGTTGGCCTCGTTGCACGGCATGTAGACGATCCCCTTGTAGTACCCCTTGTCGTCCGCCTCGCCGGTGCGGCCGATCATGACGTTGGTGTCGTTGTAGACCGGGTAGACCGGGTCGCCGATGGCCACCACGTTGTCCAGGGCGAATATGTCCAGGATGTTGGCGCAGTCGCACTTGGAGCCGTCGGAGATGAACATCTCCTCGGTCTTCAGCGACACGCCCAGCGGCTTGTACGACTTCTCGATGATGGCGTTGATCAGCCAGTCGTACCCCTGCTCAGGGCCGTAGCCGGCGAACTGGTCGATGGTGGCCAGGTCGTCCACCGCCTGGTGGAACGCCTTGATCACGGCCGGGGCCAGGGGGCGGGTCACGTCGCCGATCCCCAGGCGGATCACCTTGGCGGATGGGTTGGCCTCGGCAAAGGCGCGCACGCGGCGGCCGATCTCCGGGAAGAGGTAGCCGGCTTTGAGTTTAAGGTAGTTATCGTTGATTTTTGCCACGTTGAATCCTCCGACTAATAATATGAATTGGAAGGGAGCTTCTGCTTCGTCCCTATGAAGTAATAGCAGATGACGCCGACCAGCGGCAGGAAGATGACCAGCAGGAACCAGACCAGCTTGTTCGGTCCGGTGAAGTCGTTCTTGAGGATGTCGATAAGCGCCCAGATCCAGGCAGCGAGGCATGCAAGGGCAAGAATCCCCCCGCCAACCACTGCGAACATGACCAGTATTCCGGCCTCCATCATGATGACACCTCCTGAGCGAGCTAGCGCAGGCCCAGGACATCCTGCATGTCGTACAGCCCCGGTACCTTGCCCACCACCCACTGTGCCGCCCGCACGCTGCCGCGGGAGAACATGTCGCGGCTCATGGCCCGGTGGGAGATCTCGATCCGCTCCCCCATGCCGATGAAGTAGACGGTATGTTCGCCGACGATGTCGCCGCCACGCACGGTCTGCATACCGATCTCTTCTTTTGTCCGCTCGCCGCAAATCCCCTCGCGGTGGTAGTTGGCCACCTCGTTGTAGTCGCGGCCGAGCGCCTCGGCGACCACCTCACCCATCCGGACGGCGGTGCCGCTGGGGGAATCCTTTTTCTTGTTGTGGTGCAGTTCGACGATCTCCACGTCGAAGTTGTCCCCCAGGGTCTTGGCCACGTCCTTCAGGACCTTGAAGCAGACGTTGACCCCGACCGACATGTTCGGGGCGAGCACTGCCGGGATATCCTTCGCCAGCTCGGCAGCCAGTGCCCGCTCTTCCGGGGTGAAGCCGGTGGAGCCGATGACGATCGACTTCCGCTTGAGGGCGCATGCCTCCAGGTTCTTGAGCGACACCTTGGGGGCGGTGAAGTCGATCAGGGCGTCGCAGCCGTCGACC
>JAJZTK010000017.1 GCA_021849045.1 Deltaproteobacteria bacterium
GATAGTTACGAAGACCGCCCGCGCCGCTTCTTACTGAATGTCAAGCAAAAAATGCAGCAATTAGCTGATTATTTTAAGTTTTTAAAGAACAAACCGGTTAATGCAACTTTCTAACCGGACACTGCTGATACAATGCAGTTTATCATTCTATTCATATCTCCTTCATTTGCTGTGACTCCAGACCAAGTCTCCCAGAAGTTTCTCCGGGTTGCTACGTTTTTCAAGTCGTTTAATTCAAGAATCCAAAAAAAGAGGCCACGCGAGAGGCCACGCTGAGGCGATAGAAAGCAAAAAGGGGCTAGGTCTCTTGACCTAACCCCTTGATTTTATTGGAGCGGGAAACGGGATTCGAACCCGCGACCTTCAGCTTGGGAAGCTGACACTCTACCACTGAGTTATTCCCGCATGCGAATGGTTTTGTAGCCTACCGACCACCCTTTTGTCAACTATTTTTTGCTTCCGGAAGGGCCATTACTGCGGTCCCAGCTCGGCAATGGCCCGGCGGAAACGGGCTAGGGTCCGGTCACGCCCCAGCACCTCGATGACTTCGTAGATGCCAGGAGAAACCGTGCCGCCACTCAGGGCGATCCTCACCACCGGACCGATCTGGCCGAACTTTATCCCCTGCTCCTCGCAGAACCCCTTGAACAGGGCCTCCAGCACTTCGTGCCCGTACTCGGGCAGCTTTTCCAGTCGCTCGACCAAGGACGAGAGTAGCACCAGAGCCGCCGGGGTCGCGTGCTTCTCCACAGCCGACGCATCGTAGGCAAAATCATCACAATAATAGAAGATAGCACCGTCGGCCATCTCCAGCATGGTCTTGGCCCGCTCCTGCAGGGTCTTCACCACCGCCGGCAAGGCCGGTCCCCTTTCCGGATCAACACCACGTTCTTTCAGGAACGGTACCAGCAGGTCTGCCAACCGCTGCGAATCGCCGGACTTGATGTAGTGAGCATTAAGCCAGAGTAGCTTGTCCGGGTTGAAGACCCCGGCGGAACGCCCTACCTGTTCGATGGTGAACTTCTCGACCAGCTCCTCGCGACTGAAGATCTCCTGATCGCCGTGACTCCACCCAAGGCGGACCAGGTAGTTGACCAGCGCCTCGGGGAGGAACCCCATCTCCTTGTAGGCCATGACGCTGGTGGCGCCGTGCCGCTTGGAGAGACGGGTCTTGTCGGCGCCGAGGATCATCGGCACATGGGCGAACTCCGGTACCGGATAACCAAGCGCCTGATAGAGCAGGATCTGGCGGGGGGTGTTGTTGACATGGTCGTCCCCCCGGATCACCGTGGAGATCCCCATGGTGGCGTCATCGATGACCACGACGAAATTGTAGGTGGGCGTGCCATCGGTCCGCTGGATGATCAGGTCGTCCAGTTCGTCGTTGTTGAAGGAGATCGGCCCTTTGATCAGGTCGTTAAACGCCGTAACCCCGTCATGAGGAGCCCGGTAGCGCACCACATACGGTTTGCCGGGGATCTCATTATCAAGCCCCCGGCAGGTGCCGTCGTACTTGGGCTTTCGCCCCTCGGCCAGCGCTTTCTCCCGCCTTGCCTCCAACTCCTCGGTGGTGCAGTAGCAGCGGTACGCCTTTCCCTCGGCAAGGAGCCTGTCCACATACTCCTTGTAGAGCGGGAACCGTTCCGACTGATAGAAGGGCCCCTCGTCCCAGTCCAGACCGAGCCATTTCATCGCGTCCAGAATGGCGTCCACCGACTCCTGGGTGGAACGGGCCACATCGGTGTCTTCGATCCGCAGGATAAAGGTTCCCTTGATCTTGCGGGCGAGAAGCCAGTTGAACAGGGCGGTACGGGCACCTCCTACATGAAGGTAGCCGGTAGGGCTCGGGGCAAAACGGAGACGGACGTCAGACATGGGAACTCCTTGTGGCAAAAGTAACTGTTATTGCAAAGACAAAAGCAACGCCAAGTCGCAATACCTGACCATCTCAGAGTCTCTACGGCCTTGCGTTTTAGGGCTATGGACCTTCTTCGTGATCATCCGCTTCCGGGGCAGGGCTGTCCGGGATGCGGTACTCCTCCGTGGCCCAGCGCCCCAGATCGACCATTTTGCACCGCTCCGAGCAGAAGGGGCGAAACGGATTATTCTGCCAGATTGTCTCGTTGCGACACGTGGGACAGCGGAGCATTAATCACCTTTTTTGAAAGAAAAAATCCCCAGTCACAATGTCCGGGGAACCAGAACGAGAACGGAGAGGATATTACCGCCATGATGGCAGGAAAGTCAATCCCCGTAAGCCTTTCAGGGGACCTTTCGCCCCTTGAGCATATGCTCGACCTGCAGGGTTGATGGTCGCTTCGTTCCTCCCAGGTGGCGCCTGGCCTCGGCCTGGAGCCTTTCCAGGAGTGGCACCAGCTGCGACAGACGGGCTATGCGGTAAAACCTGCCCAGATGCTCGCCCAGCCCGGTTGTGTCCGCCTCGTCGGGGAAGACGATCACACCGTAGACCGGGAGCTCCCAGGGGCTGCGCTGCTTGATGAGTTTCATCAGGCTCATGCAGTATTCGTTGAGCTGCTGATACGGGTTCTCGCCCCAGAGGCAGTCGATCTTCTTTCGGTCGCTCCCGGAGCGACTGTACCAGACATCGTTCAGGAAGTCCCCATCCGAGACAATCTTGCCCAAATAGTATTTCGCCTCCAGGATCACCACACAGTTGCGGCTCACCAGGATAAAATCGGTGAACTGCCGGAAATTGCGCCCCACAGCCACGTCGAAGTTGCGCAACAGGCGCCATTCGTCCCTGACAAAGTGGGAACTGCCGCCAATGACCTCGTAAATCAGCTGTTCAAAGGTGTTGGAGAACTGGGGCGACACCACGTCAACGAGCGCCTTGTAGGACTCCTCCTTCGCCTGCTTGGGGGCTGCTTCGAACCGGACAACCCGTTGCTCCAACTGCTCAATCTCCTGGCGGGTCCGCTCCAGCTCATCGGTGTATTTGAGCGATTGCTGGGCCGACTTGTCTTCCAGTTCGGCAATAATCTCCTCTGCCAGCCGGGAATACTCCTCGTCGTCCCGAACCCTTTGCTCCAGCACCCTGATCCGGCGCACCGAGAGTTCGGACTGCTCGCGCATCTGCCGTTCCGTCTCTTCCAACTGCTGGTTTCGCTCCTTGAGCTGGCGCAGGTAGCCATCTGCCCGGGAGATGATCTCCGCCTCACGCTGGCGCAAGGCGATCCGTCGCTGGCGGATGTTCCTGAAGAGCAATTCGACTAGCAACCAGACAAGTGCCCCTCCGGACAAAAAGGCTCCCATTGTCCGTAAGTAGTAGGAGTGCACTCCCACCTTGCGCGACGGGGCCGACAGCCAGAGCCGGTAATCTTCTGCAAAGCTGAGCGGAATGTTTTTCAGGACGTAGAGACGGCCGATGATTTCTCCGCCCCCGCCCATCCTGGGATCGGGAAGGTGACGCAACACCGTAAACGATTCACGGGCAAGGTCGCTCTTCGTTGGTT
Source organism: Deltaproteobacteria bacterium (assembly GCA_021849045.1). Classification (GTDB taxonomy): domain Bacteria; phylum Desulfobacterota; class Desulfuromonadia; order Geobacterales; family DSM-12255; genus Geomobilibacter. The sequence goes on from JAJZTK010000017.1 coordinate 3,474, forward strand.
GTCGGTACCAGCCGGAACGCGGCCCGGAAACGAACAGTATCCGTTGCTCCGGACAGGCCACGGATGTAGCTTTGCAGTCGGTTATCACATAACCGAACAGTCCAAAGTCGGCATCGATGATCTGTTGGACCAGGAGTTGGTCATCCCGCTCCATGAAGTAGGAAAGCTTGATGGTCATCCGCTCGGCAAGGGTTTTCAGGTCAGCGGTGTGAATGCGGAGCAGACGCTGTTGCTTGAAATCAGCGAAGATATCCGCATTAATAAGGGTGGCGATGACGGCAGCCATCCCTATGATCAGCAAGAGGCGGAAGGCGGACAGTATGCGGGTGCGGGTTTTGTCTTTCATATGCATCGTGTCGTGTTTCAGATCAGAAGCGTTTCCCCAGGTCTGAGAGGGGGCGGTTCATCAGCGGAACGAAGGGTCGAGTAAAACAGATAAAAGAACAGGATAACTATGCCAAGAAACAACAGCAGGGGACGCAACAGGCTGCTGCGCGGCTCCTTGCCCGCCGGGCGGAGAAAGCCGAAGATCGTTATCAGGATGCCGATCGCACCGAACATCCCGCCCCAGAAAAAGGCCAGCGAGACAAATTGGGCCGCAGCAGGGGGCGACAGGAACAAGAGTCGGGCAACCCAGGTGTGATAATACGAGCCGACAGTGATCAGCGCCACGGCGGCAATCAGGAAGTTGAGTCCGCGCTTTACCGTCGACCGGCGCATTACCCTACCCCTCCACCCAGCTCACGTCGCCGATCCCCTCACGCAGCACTTCCGGATAATCGCCGATCAGGCTGACCACGGAACTGACGTCGGGAGGCAGCAGGCCGCCGTCGAGGATGCAGTCAAGCTGCTTTCCCATCTCGCTGTCGACGATATAGGGATCGCCGATCGGCTCTTCCCCCGAACGGTTGGCGCTCGTGGTGACAATGGGGTTCCCCAGCGCCTTCACCAGCGCGAGGCAGACCGGGTTGTCCGGGATCCGGATACCAACGGTCTTCTGCTTGGTTACCAGCAGATTGGGGACGATACTCGTGGCGTCCAGCACAAAGGTGTAGGGGCCGGGCAGCAACCGCTTCATGATCCTGAAGGCGAAGTTGCTCACCTTGGCGTAGCGGGTCACCTCGGAAAGATCCGCGCAGATGAAGGAAAACGGTTTTTTCCTCTCCCGCTGCTTGATCGTATAGATCTTCTCGATCCCTTTTTTGCTGAAGATACTACAACCGATGCCGTAGGTGGTATCGGTCGGATAGGCGATCACTCCGTCGCCCCTGAGGATATCCACCACTTGGGCGATCAGGCGTGGCTGGGGATCTTCGGGGTGGATGCTGATCATCATGGCGCGTCAACCGGGTTGAGCAGTTGCAGGTCCTTGGGGACAAAGCGTCCGTCCTTCTGGATCAGCACGTCGTCGAACCAGATCTCGCCGTCACCTTCCAGGAGCTTCACCATATCCCAGTGGACCGCCGACTTGTTGCCGTTGTCGCACTCGTCGTAGCACTGCCCCGGGGTGAAGTGGATCGAACCGAAGATCTTCTCGTCAAAGAGGATATTGCGCATGGGGTTGCGGATCCCGGGGTTGACGCCGATGGCGAACTCGCCGACATAGCGGGCCCCGGCATCGGTGTCGAGGATCTTGTTCAGCGCCTCATCCATCCCCTGGGCCGTGGCCTTGACGATCCTGCCTTTGGTGAACTCCAAGCGGATGTTGTTGAACTCCTTCCCCTGGTAGAGGGTCGGGCAGTTGTAGGTGATGTACCCCTCAGCCGATTCCCGCACCGGCGCCGTGAAGACTTCGCCGTCGGGGATATTGAAGCGGCCGTCGCACTTGATGCCCGGCAGCCCCTTGATGCTGAAGGAAAGATCGGTGTCCGTCGACCGGATCCGGACCCGGTCGGCCCGGTCCATATAGCGCTTCAGCTTTCCCTGCTTCTTCGATTCGGTCTGCCAGTCGATGCAGCAGGCGGCGAAGACATAGTCCTCATACTCCTCCAGACTCATCTTGGCATCCTGGGCCGCCCCGAAGGTCGGATAGCGGGTTATGACCCAGCGCGTGTGCTTGACGCGCCAGTCGCTGATCGGTCGGGTAACCCTGGCGTAGGTGATCATGGCCGCCTGATCGGCCTGGGCAAGGGTCATGGTGTTATCGGCCGCCGAGATGGCGATGAAGACATCCACCTTCTTCATGAAATCCAGCTTATGCTCGGGGAAGTAGTTGAGCTGCTCCTTCCCGGCGCTGTTGTAGAAGTGCCGGGAGAGCTCGGGGAAGCTGAATTCGTACTCGACATATCTTGCCCCCTTTTCGAGGCAGAGGATGTAGAGCTCCTTGACGAGCGGCAGCGCCTCAGCTCCCGAGGCGCTGATGAGGACCACATCCCCCTTTTTCACCCGGGTCGAGTAGTTGACCAGCACCTCCGCCCACTGTCTGATTCTCGGATCCTTCACACCGTACCTCCAGAAGTCATATCAAATGCTTACGTCATCAGCCCTGAGCGCAGTCTTACCGTCCCGTATGGCCGAACCCGCCGGTCCCACGGCCGGTATCATCCAACTCCTCGACCTCCACCAGTTCGGCCCGCACCACGGGCGCCACGATCATCTGGGCGATCCGTTCGCCGTCCTTGATCACGAACGGTTCGGTGCCATGGTTTATCACGATTACGCCAATCTCGCCCCGATAATCGGCGTCAATGGTACCGGGTGCGTTCACCAGCGTGACCCCATGCTTGATTGCCAGACCGCTCCGGGGCCGGATCTGGGCCTCATAGCCCTCGGGGACGGCAATGGCGATGCCGGTCGGGACTAAGCTCCGCATCCCCGGGTCCAGGCGGATATCGTCCGTCAGGTCGGCGCAGAGGTCCATGCCGGCCGCCGAGTCGGTCATGTAACGGGGCAAGGGGTGCGAACCGGACGGACGCAACCGTTTTATGCGAACGGGAATGTGCTGCATGGCGTTAGAGCGTCAACTCGGCGGGGTCTGTTGGAATACCTTCCAGATCGCCCATCAGTTGGAGCGTCAGGTAGCGGTCGTCCAGGATCTCCTGACAGAGTTCCATCAGGCTCTGAACCGTCACCTGCTGGAGCCCCTTGATGATATTCTCCAGCGGCTGGTAGGCGCCGAAATAAATCTCGTTTTTGGCCAACTTGGACATCACGTTGTCGTTGCTTTCCAGGGAGAGGAGAATATTCCCCTTGAGCAGTGCCCGGGCAGCATCCAGTTCGTCCACACCGACCGGCTCGTTCTTGATCCGGCGCATCTCGCGCAACAGAATCGCCAGCACCTGGGACACCTTGTCTTTCGAGGTGCCGGACGAGACCACCAGGGTCCCGGCGTCGGAATGGGAGGCGAGGTAGGAGTAGATGGAGTAGGCCAGCCCCTCTTTTTCCCGGACCTCCTGGAAGAGCCGGGAACTCATGCTGCCACCCAGGATCGTGTTGAGGATAAGCGCTTCGAAACGCTTGGGAGGTTTTGGGGCAGCGCTTTCGTCCCAAGGCAGATCAGGACCTGCTCCAGGTCACGCTGCACACGCTCCAGCCGCTTCTCGTAAGGTGGAGGCGTGCCGTTGCCGGCACCGCCGCCGCTGGGAACGGCGTCAAAAACGCTGTTCAGGAGTTCGAGGAGCCGATCATGAGTGATTTTCCCCGCCGAGGCAATAATGATATCGCCGGCCCGATAGATCTCGCGCTGATAGGCAACAATATCGTCGCGGGTCAGGCTCTCAACCGTCTCAACGGTACCGATGATCGGCATCCCCAGCGGGTGCCCCTTCCAGACGTTCTGGTGAAACAGGTCGTGGATGAAGTCGTCAGGATTATCCTCAAGCATTCGGATCTCCTGCAGGATCACCTTCCGCTCTTTGTCGATCTCGTCCTCGTCAAAGACCGAGTTGAGAAAGATGTCCGCCAGCAACCCCACGGCACCGGGAAGGTATTCTTCCAGAACCTTGGTGTAGTAACAGACGAACTCCCTGCCGGTAAAGGCGTTCAGGACGCCGCCGACCGAATCGATCTCACGGGCAATGTCCAGGGACGAGCGGGTTTTGGTCCCTTTGAACAGAAGATGTTCGATGACATGGGAGATACCGTTCCGGGACGGCAATTCGTGCCTGGAGCCACTCGCCACCCAGATTCCGATGGATACCGAATGGGCGTGGGGGATGTACTGGTTAATGACCCGGATACCGTTATTGAGAACTGTTTTGGAGATCATGAATGAAATATACCTGCCCTCGTTCGATTCGCAACTGCTGGCGCAAGGAAAAGGGGCGGTCCGCAGGCCGCCCCTTTCTTTTTTCAAAACAATGACCGGCAGGCGGACCCGCCGGTATTCGGGTTATTCAGGAAGGGTCGCGCCCAGGGCTTCCTTACGGGAGAGCTTGATTTTCCCCTGTTTGTCGATCCCGATGCACTTCACCAGCACCTTATCCCCTTCGTTCAGGACATCGGTAACGTTTTTCACCCTGGTGGTGTCAAGTTCGGAGATATGAACCAGACCGTCGGTACCGGGGAAGATTTCCACGAACGCGCCGAACTCCATGATCTTCTTGACGGTGCCCATGTAGAGCTTGCCTTCTTCGGCCTCGGCCGTGAGGTCTCGAATCATCTTGATGGCCCGGTCGCAGGCGTCCTTGTCGTGGCTGGCGATATTGATCTTGCCGCTGTCCTCGATATCGATGCTGACTCCGGTCGCCTCGGTGATGCTCCGGATCGTCTTGCCGCCGGAACCGATGACGTCGCGGATCTTGTCGGACTTGATCCAGATGGTGGTGATGCGCGGCGCATAGGCGGACAGATCGTTACGGGGTACGGACAAGGACTCGGCCATCTTCCCCAGGATATGCAGCCGACCCTCGCGGGCCTGGCCCAGGGCGGTCTGCATGATCTCGCGGGTGACACCGGTGATCTTGATATCCATCTGCAGGGCGGTCACCCCTTCGGCAGTACCGGCCACCTTGAAGTCCATGTCGCCAAGGTGGTCCTCGTCGCCGAGGATGTCGGACAGGATCGCCACGTCATTCCCTTCCTTGATGAGTCCCATGGCAATGCCGGCTACGGGCGCCTTGATCGGTACTCCGGCATCCATAAGGGAGAGGGAGCCGCCGCAGACCGTGGCCATGGACGAAGAACCGTTGCTCTCCAGGGTGTCGGACACAACCCGGATCGTGTAGGGGAAGTCCTCATGCTTCGGAAGAACGCGTACCAGTGCCCGTTCGGCAAGGGCGCCGTGGCCGATTTCGCGCCGGCCCGGGGCGAGGCGGAAGCTGGTTTCGCCCACCGAGTACGGCGGGAAGTTGTAGTGCAGCAGGAACCGCTTTTTGGATTCGCCGTACAGGGAATCAATCCGTTGCTCGTCGATGGAGGTGCCGAGGGTGGCAGCAACCAGGGCCTGGGTCTCGCCCCTGGTGAAGAGGGCCGAACCATGGGCGCGGGGAAGCAGGTTCACTTCGGTGATGATCGGGCGGATGGTCCGGGTATCGCGGCCGTCGATCCGCTCGCCGTCCTTCAGGATGTGCTCGCGGACCAGTTCGTATTCGAAGTCGCCCAGGAATCCCTTGATCTCCTTGTTGCGTCCCTCGAACTCGCCACTCAGGGCCGCAATGGTCTCGGCCGCAATGACGTCGATCCGGTTGTGACGGTCCGCTTTGGACTTGATCCGTACTGCGTCCTTCATCTGAGCGTAGGCCAGTTCCTTGACCCTCGTCCTCAAAGCCTCATCGATCACGACAGGAGGCACATCGCGCTTGGCAACGCCGGCCTTCTTGCGCAGCTCTTCCTGGGCGACCAGGATCGGCTGAACCGCTGCATGGCCAAAGAAAACTGCCTCCAGCATGACGTCCTCGGAGACCTCGGCAGCGCCCCCCTCCACCATGCACACCGCATCCTTGCTGGCGGCAACGACAATATCGATGTCGCTGAGTGCCAGTTCATCGGCAGTCGGGTTGGCCACGAACTGGCCGTTCACCCGGCCGACCTGCACCCCGGCTATCGGGCCGAAGAACGGGATATCGGAGACATGCAGGGCTGCGGAAGCGCCGATCATGGACAGGATGCCGGGATCGTTGTCCCGGTCCGCAGAGACCACGGTTGCCATGATCTGGGTATCGTTGAGAAAGTTTTCCGGGAACAGGGGGCGGATCGGTCGGTCGATGAGCCGGCAGGTCAGGGTCTCGTTGTCGGACGGTCGCGCTTCCCGCTTGAAAAAGCCGCCGGGAATCTTGCCGCCGGCATAGGCCTTTTCCTGATAGTTGACAGTCAGGGGGAAGAAATCCTGCCCCTCTTTTGCCGATTTGCTGGCAACAGCGGTTACCAGCACGGTGGTGTCACCGCAGCGCACAACCACGGCTCCATTGGCCTGCTTGGCCATCTTGCCGGTTTCTATGGACAGCTTTCTACCGCTGAATTCCAGTTCTACTGTTTGGGTGTTAAACATAATTAGTCGGTCTCCTCACCGTTTCTGTGGTGTTGGGGCCGTCGAGAAAAAGGTCAAAAGCGGTAACTGGTGACTCGTTACTTGTAACTGGTAAAGACGAAAGCCTTTTCGAGTCACGAGTCACCAGTTACGAGTAACGGCCATTGGCCCCTTTATCCACGCCCCCAACCGGTTGTTGTAATGCATCACAAGGAAAAAAGAAAAGGCAATATACCTCCCCAAAATGGTCAGAGGTATACTGCCTCTTTTTACCTTCTGATACCGAGCTTCTCGATGATTACCTTGTACCGCTCCACGTCCTTCTTCTTGACGTAGTCCAGCAATCTGCGCCGCTGCCCGACAATCTTCAACAGGCCGCGCCGGCTGTGGTGGTCCTTCTTGTGAATCTTGAAGTGCTCCGTGAGGTACGTGATCCTTTCGGTCAGAATCGCGATCTGAACCTCCGGCGAACCGGTGTCGCTCTCGTGGAGTTTGAAGGTTTTGATGATCTCCTGCTTTTTGTCTGTAGCCAGCACTTGGTACACCCCCTTTCTGTATAGTTGATTATGGTTGCATGGTTAGCGTCCACTTGGCGTAACGTTTGTTATTAGCACATTGGCCGGGTCATGTAAAGGGAAAGGTCGGCAAAACCCGCAATAGTTGCAGGGTTAGGAGGTTCTGACCGTCGCCTCCGCAGCGCCCGACAGCGAGTAGTTCGCCGCCGAGGGAGAGACGGACCGTTTCGCCGGGATTGAGTGACTGCCGTGAAACGGTCAGAATGTCGGCCGGGTCCGGGGTGCGACCGTGCCTGACGTACTGCGCGCCCCGTTCGGAGAGTTCCAGTTCGGAAAGATGGCTCAACGCCGCACCGGGCGTGATGAGCGGCACCTCAGTCCCGGTACCCAGGACGGCCTGCTCAAGCATCTCCAGCGTAATGGCCCGGCCAATGACAAATGGGCCGCTGGCGGTCCGCCTCAGTTCAACCAGATGGGCAAAACAGCCGAGACGCTCCCCCATATCCGCTGCAAGAGTCCGGACGTAGGTTCCCCGCGAACAGCTGACCGTAAAGGTGACCAGCGGGAACGCGATACTGTCGATGGACAGGTGATATACCGTTATCTCCCTGGCGGGCCGATCAACCGTGACCCCTTTGCGAGCCAGCCGGTAGAGGGGCACCCCGTCACGCTTCAGGGCCGAGTGCATGGGCGGCACCTGTCGGATAACGCCGGTGAACCGGCTGACTAGTTCAAACACTGCCTCGGCGGTTATCCCCTGCCAGGCGCCGTGGCGAACTACGATGCCGGTGCGGTCGCCGGTATCGGTCTCCTCACCGAGACACATCACGGCTTGATATTCCTTGACACCTTCGTCCAGGTACGGGATAAGCCTGGTCGCCGTGCCGAGAGCCACCGGGAGCACACCGGTGGCAAACGGATCGAGGGTGCCGGTGTGTCCAGCCTTGGGCTGACGGCAGAGACGGCGTACCCGCTGGACCACGCCATGGGAGGTGAGTCCTTCAGGCTTGTCGATGATCAGGAAACCATTCATTTAGAGCTGGAGGGCCCTGGAGAGGTGGTCAAAGATCCGGGAGGTGACGTCGGCGTAGGCCCCTGTCACCGTACAGCCGGCGGCATTGTGATGTCCGCCGCCACCGAAAGCGGCAGCCAGTTCGGAGACATCAACCTTCCCTTTGGACCTGAAACCGACCTTGTACTTGTCGGGCTCAAGCTCGCGGAAAAATACCGACACTTCAACCCCCTGGATGGAGCGGGGATAGTTTACGAAACCATCGGTCAGTTCCGGACAGCCACCGGTCCGGGCATACATTTCCAGGGTCACCGTGACCGACGCATAGGCGCCGCAGGGAGAGATGGTCAGCGTGGAAAGTGCCTGGGCCAGGAGTTCGAGACGCTGCCTCGGCTGGCTTTCGTAGAGTTTTTCCGAAATGTACCACGCATTGATGCCGGTGGCGATCATCTCGCCGGCAATGGCAAAGGCTTCGGGATCGGCGTTGGAGTAGCGGAACGAGCCGGTATCGGTGATGACCGCCGTATAGATGGAGAGCGCGGTCTCATAATCGACAGCATCTCCGGCCGCCTTGATGATCCGGTAAATGAGTGCACCGGTGGCACTGGCCTGGGGGTCGATCAGGTTGATGGCGCCAAAGTGATCACACCCCTTGTGGTGGTCGATATTGATGACCCTGCCCAACCGCTGCGATCTGCCAATTTCGCGGCCAGCCCGTTTGAACTCCCCCACATCCAGCACGAAACAGACATCGAACGCCTTGTCCGGCAGTTCGGTAACCGCACTGTCGAACCCGGGCAGAAAACGGTACAGTTCAGGAAACGAATCACAGGAGTAGACCGTCACATCCTTGCCCAGGAGACGAAGATAGCTGGCCAGGGCCAGACTGGAGCCGACCGCATCCCCATCGGGGCCTTCATGGGTCGTGATCAGGAACCGGTGGTGCGACCTGATGGTCTGAATGATCTCATTCAGCATCGTGATCGGCCTCATCGTGGATCTGCTTCAGCAGACCTTCGATCCGTGACCCGTACGCTATCGTCTCGTCGTAACGGAACAGAATGTCCGGGGTATAGCGCATCCGCATCGTCTTGCCCAGTTCCTTGCGGATGAAACCCTTGGCACTGTTGAGGCCGGCCTCTGTCGCCTTCCGCTCTTCGTCGCTGCCGACCACGGTGAAATAGATGGTGGCCAGGTGCAGGTCATCGGTCACCTTGACCCCGGTGATGGTCACGAAACCGACCCGCGGGTCCTTGATCCCTTTGACCAACAGGCGGGAAACCTCTTCATGGATCGCTTCGCCTACTTTTTCTGAACGTTTGTACATAAGAACCTCAGGCCCGAGGAGCGAGGTCCGAGGACAAACAAGTCATCCCCGGTCCCAGATCCTTTATCCTCGATCCAGCCTTTAGAGCGTGGCCGCGACCTTCTCCATCTCGAAGGCCTCGATGATGTCGCCGATCTTGAGGTCGTTGTAGTTCTCCAGACCGATACCGCACTCGTAACCGGTGGCCACATCTTTCACGTCGTCCTTGAAGCGGCGCAGGCTGGACATCTTGCCGGTGTAGATCACCACGTTGTCACGCAGCAGCCGCACCTGAGCATTGCGGACCATTTTGCCGTCCTGGACGTAACAGCCGGCCACGTTCCCCACTTTGGGAACCGAAAAGACCTCACGAATCTCGGCCCGACCCAGATATTTCTCCTTGAAGATCGGTTCCAGGAGACCTTCCATTGCCTTCTTCACATCCTCAACAGCATCGTAGATGATGCTGTACAGGCGGATATCCACCCCTTCCTTCTCGGCCAGGTTCTGGGCCTTGACCTCGGGACGGACGTTGAACCCGATGATGATGGCATTGGATGCGGCCGCAAGGTTCACGTCGGTCTCGGTGACCGCACCAACCGCCGAATGGATAACATTGAGACGGACCGCATCGGTGGAAAGCTTGCGCAGCGACTCGCCAACCGCTTCCACTGATCCCTGCACGTCACCCTTGACGATGACGTTAAGATCCTTGACCTCGCCGCTCTGTATCCTCTTGTACAGATCCTCAAGGGAAAGCTTGGTGTGTTTGGCCAGTTCCACCTCGCGCTGCTTTATCTGGCGCAGGGTGGCGATCTCCTTGGCCTGCTTTTCGTCCTTCATGGCAACGAAGACATCGCCGGCATCGGGCACGCCCGAAAGACCGATCACCTCGACCGGCATGGACGGACCGGCCTCGAGAACCTTCTCGCCGCGATCGTTCTGCATCGCCCTGACCCGACCCGACTGGACGCCGACTACGCAGTAGTCGCCCATCTTGAGGGTACCTTCCTGCACCAGTACCGTGGCAACCGGGCCGCGCCCCTTGTCCAGCTTGGCTTCGACGATTGTCCCCTTGGCAGGCTTGTCGGGATTGGCCTTCAGCTCCATGACGTCGGCCTGCAGGAGTACCATTTCCAGGAGGCTTTCCAGGTTGAGCCGCTTCTTGGCCGACACCTCAACCATGGTCGTATCGCCGCCCCACTCTTCGGACACCAGGCCGTGCTCGGTCAGTTCCTGCTTCACCCTCTCGGGCTTGGCGTCTGGCTTGTCGATTTTGTTGATGGCAACAATGATCGGTACGCCGGCCGCCTTGGAGTGGTTGATCGCCTCACGGGTCTGGGGCATGACCCCGTCGTCGGCAGCGACAACCAGGATGACGATGTCGGTGACCTTGGCGCCGCGGGCACGCATGGCGGTGAACGCCTCGTGACCGGGGGTATCCAGGAAGGTGATCTTCCGGCCGTTCAGTTCGACGTCATAGGCACCGATGTGCTGGGTGATGCCGCCCGCTTCGCCGGCAATTACGTTGGCTTCGCGGATGGCGTCCAGAAGCGAGGTCTTACCGTGGTCGACGTGACCCATGATGGTCACGACCGGTGAGCGCTTCACCAGGGATTCCGGTGCATCCGGCACAGACTCCAGGATCTCGTCCAGATCGACGGCCACGTTTTCGATCTCGTAGCCGAAATCGGTGGCCAGCAGAGTCGCCGTGTCAAAGTCCAGCGGATGGTTGATGGTAGCCATCATTCCCATCTTCATGAGGGCCCGGATCAGGTCGGTTGCCTTGATCCCCATCCGTTTGGCCAGTTCACCGACACTGATGGTCTCGGAAATCTTAATGATCCGCTTGATCGCCTTGGGCGTGGTGATCTCGGTCTTTCTGCCCTCGGAAACCCGCTCTTTCTGGTACTTTTTCTTCCCTTTACCGGCCTTGAAGCCCGGCTCGAACACCCGTTCACGCTTTTCCTCGAGCTCGGCCCGACGGATACCCTCTTTTCTCTTGTCCGGTGTGCCACCCTTTTTATTTTTGGCAGCATCGGTCGGGGGCCCCTTCTTCCCACCTTTGCGATCAGCCGCTCCGGGAGGGGCTTCAGCAGGAGCCGGGGTCACCACGCGTGGTGCACCACCGGTCGGACGGTCTTGTCCGCGTGGCGCAGGAGCAGCATCCCTGCCGCGCTCGGCCTGGGGGCGGCCCTTGGAGAGCATGGACGCCGGACGCTCGGTACGGCCGGGCTGTGACGGTGCAGACTGTCTCGCAGGGGTGGTGAGACCGGGGAGTTCCACACGGCCCAGAATGACGGCCCGGTTGGCTGTGGGGCGTTGCGGTTCCGGTGGAGGAGCCGGAGATTTTTCCTCCTTCACGACAACCTTTTCAGGAGTAGGAACAGAAGCAGGCGTGGGCGCTGGAGTCGGTTGTTCGAGGGCGGCAGCTTCCCCCCCCGTCGGTTTCACCACAACCTTCTTCTCTGGAGCAGGAGCTTCTGCCGGTTCAACAGCTACCGGAACCGGTGTCGGTTCGGGGGTGGGCTCCGGTGGAGGTACCACTTCGACGTCCACCTGCTTTTCCACCGTCTTGGGCCGCCGGCGGATAACCGAGGTGCTGACCCGCACCTCCTCCTTCTGCACGTCCTGGACAGTTGTCGTGGCAGTCTGAGGCGGGGGAGCCAGGAGTTTGTTGACATCCGCTTCGTCGAGGGTTGCCGAATGTGATTTCACGTCGACCCCAATCGCCTGCAGTTTGGCCATCAGCTCTTTGTTCTCAATGCCCATCTTCTGGGCCAATTCATAGACGCGGATTTTTCCCATGATTATAACGCTCCTCCCTCGTCGAAGAAGTTCCTGTAACGGGTAATTTCATGTAACAGCACGGCTACGAACGATCCGTGCAGAACAGCAACGACACTCCTGAGCTCCTTGCCCAGAAGCGCTCCAAGTCGATCCTTGTTTGCCAGGGTGTGGCATGGTGTACCAACCCGCTCCGCCAAGTCTCGTACCCGACGGGCACTCTCCGGAGCGGTGTCTTCCGCCAGAACAACCAGCCCGGCGTTCTTGCGGCGGAGTGCATCCAGGACCGTATCGGTTCCGGAAACCACCTTGCCGGCCTTGTTTGCCAGCGCCAAGTAGTTTTCCATATGCTCTACCATCCTGTCAGCCACCAAACGGATCATATCATCGGGAGGGACAGTAGTGACCTCTCCTTTGAATGCCCGCTGAAACTGTTTTCTCACCAAAGACTTGCGCAGACAGTCAGCCTTCAGACAGGTATAGGCGCCACGTCCGGGAAGCTTTGCCTTGAGGTCGGGGACAAGCGTGCGGTCCGGTGCGAGAACAAAACGGAGCAGCTCCGTTTTCTCCCTGACCGACCTGCAGCCGAGACAACTCCGCTGAGGCGCTTCCTTGGCCATTACTCCCCTGTCGCCTGCTCCTGCGGCTCGGTCGGAGCTTCGGCCGCAGATGCCTCTTCCTCGCTCGCCTCTTCTTCCGCCCCATCATAGGAGGAGAACTGAAGCAGTTCCGCCTCGGCCTGACGGGTCTCGTTCTTGATATCGATCCGCCAGCCGGTCAGTTTCGCTGCCAGCCGTACGTTCTGACCGCGCTTGCCAATGGCCAGGGACAGCTGATCATCAGGAACGATGATCTCCATGGAACGGTTATCGTCATCGACCAGCACCTTGGAAACGGCTGCCGGCTGGAGGGCGTTGCAGGCGAAACGGGCAACATCCTCAGACCAGGGGATGATATCAATCTTCTCGCCCCGGAGCTCGGAGACCACATTCTGTACCCTGCTGCCCCGCATGCCGACGCAGGCGCCGACCGGGTCAACGTCATGATCATTGGAATAGACGGCGATTTTTGCCCTGCTCCCGGGTTCGCGGACCACGTTGACGATTTCGACAATCCCCTCGGCGATCTCAGGCACCTCGGCCTCGAAGAGTTTGGCCAACATCATCGGGCTGGTACGGGAGAGAAGGATCTGGGGCCCCTTTGTGGTCATCCGGATCTCGGTGATAAGGGCCTTTACCCGGTCCCCCTGGCGATATATCTCCCGGGGCGCCAGCTCCTTGGTGGAGAGAACCGCCTCGGCCCTGCCCAGATCAATGATCAGATCACCCTTTTCATAGCGCCGGACAATACCGGTGATCAACTCACCAACCCGGTCTTTGTATTCATTGAAGATGGTTTCCCGCTCAGCCTCACGCACCCGCTGAATGATGACCTGCTTGGCGGTCTGGGCGGAAATGCGGGAGAATTCGCTGGAAGGGAGTTTCATGCCGATGGAGTCCCCGACCTCCACGTCCGGGTCTTCCTCGCGGGCCTCATCCAGGGTGATTTCCTTATAGGAGTCCTCTACCTCGTCAACGACAGTAACGAATTCAAAGATTTCAACTTCGCCCAGTTCCTCGTTGAAATGGGCTTCAAGGTCCCGGGTGTTGCGGTATTTTTTGTTCGCTGCCGACAAAACCGCCTGTTCCAGGGCTTCGACAACGATCTCCCGATCGATACCCTTCTCTTTCATGAGCTGGTCGATGATGTGCTTAAGGTTTAAGGTTGTTTCCACGATACATTCTCCTTGGTTCAGGCAATGCTATGACCCGAAGTCAACTAAGAACTAGTTCTAAAACTCGAATTCCAGGTTTGCTTTGGCCACCTGGTTGAACGGTATGACAGCCCGCTGTCCTTCTGTCAGCAGGACCACGACAGCGTCTCCCTCAAGCCCTTGCAGCGTGCCCAGAAAGGTCTTTCTCAGGTTGCCCTGCTCGTCTGCCACCTGGGCAAAGGTCTTGACCTTCACCAGCCGGCCGATGGCACGCTCGAAATCGCTCTGCTTCTTCAGCGGCCGATTGAGCCCGGGCGAAGAAACTTCCAGGGTGTACTCGCCCGGAATGCAATCCTCCACATCCAGGATGGTAGAAAGCTCGCGGCTCACCTCGGAGCAGTCATCCAGGGTAATCCCACCCGGCTTGTCGAGGTAGAGACGGAGCATCATCTGCCGCCCCTCCCGCTTGTACTCGAGATCCACCAGCTCCACGCCGAAAGCGCTCAACAGGGGCTGAACCAGCTTCTCAATATTCTGTACTATATCTGTCTGTGCCATTGACCTTTTGACATAAAAAAAAGCGAGCTGTAAGAGCTCACTTTTAGTGAACGGTAGGTTGTGCGTTAAGTCAATTAACATGCGGATTGGGAAATTGCAAGCTATTTATTCAACTCAACAACGCCGTTCACAGTAGGGTAATAGGCGGTAAACACAAAACTGACTTGCTTTTTTCGGGAATAGCCGCTAGATTACGGTGGTTAAATGATACGAGTCAAACAAGGAGTTACCGTATATGAGTAAGGAAGAGGCAATAGAAGTAGAAGGGACGGTCGTCGAACCACTGCCGAACGCCATGTTCAGGGTCAAGCTCGAAAACGACCACATTGTACTCGCCCATATCTCGGGCAAGATGCGGAAGTACTTCATCAAGATCCTTCCCGGCGACAAGGTGACCGTGGAACTATCACCGTATGACCTGACCCGTGGCCGGATTACCTACCGCGTCAAATAGCTCCCTCCCCTTCATCCACATACGCCCCTAGACATCCAGGTGCCGGCACATGCCGGCTGCCTTTATTTTATCAAGGAGATTAAAAAGGTATGTACACTGTTGCTGACCTCAAGAAGGGGCTGAAGCTTACCCTTGACGGCGCTCCCTACATAGTGATCGCATTCGACTTCACCAAACCGGGCAAAGGCCAGGCCCTCTATCGCACCAAGATGCGCAATATGATCAACGGCACCATCCTTGACCGGACCTACCGTTCAGGTGAAACGTTCGAACCTGCCAGTCTGGAAGACCGTAAGATGCAGTTCCTCTACAAAGAGGAAGACCATTTCGTCTTCATGGACAACCAGAATTTCGAGCAGTACCACATGAGCGAGGATGCCGTCGGCGATGCCAAGAACTACCTGATCGACAACCTGCCGGTCGATGTCCTCCTCTTCAGCGAGAAGGCCATCGGCGTCGATGTCCCCAACTTCGTCAACCTGCGGGTCGTGCAGACCGATCCATGGGCCAAGGGGGACACGTCCGGCAGCGATTCCAAGCCCGCCACCGTGGAGACCGGCTACACCCTCCGGGTACCGCCGTTCATCGAGGAAGGCGAACTGATCGTCATCGACACCCGCACCGGAGAATACTCCACCCGGGTAAAGGGATAGAACTGTTCGAGGTTCGAAGTTCTGGGTTTTAGGCTTCAACATCGAACATCGAACATCGAACATCGAACATCGAACATCGAACATTGAACTGCGGATCTTCAACAAACTGGAACCTCGCCCGGCGCAAAAGCAACCTTCGGGCACGCGCCCTCATCCTGCAGGCCATCAGAACGTTCTTCACCAACGAGGGGTATCTGGAAGTGGATACCCCTCTACTCATTCCCGCACCAGCCCCGGAACCCCATATTGATGCCATTCCCGCTGGTCAGGGGTTTCTCCACACCTCTCCCGAGCTCTGCATGAAGCGGCTTTTGGCAGCCGGCTATGAGCGGATCTTCCAGATTTGCCGCTGCTGGCGCGCCGATGAACGGGGGGGGCGTCACCTCCCCGAGTTCACCATGCTGGAGTGGTACCGGGCCGAGGCCGATTATCGTGATCTGATGCAGGAATGCGAGGAGTTGGTGAGGAGTGTCGCCGTTTCGGTGGGAAACGGTACGACCATACACTACCGGGACGCCGAAATTGACCTGACAGCTGAATGGGAGCGTCTCACGGTCCGGGAGGCGTTTCACCGCTACACCGACAGTTCCATGGAAGAGGCCCTGGCCAACGACACCTTCGACCTGCTCATGGTGGAGGCCATCGAACCGCACCTTGGCAGCCAGCGCCCCACCTTTCTCCACGATTATCCGGCCGAGCAGTCAGCCCTGGCGCGGCTGAGCGCCTCCGACCCAACGGTGGCGGAGCGCTTCGAACTGTACATCGGCGGCCTGGAGCTGGCCAACGCCTTTTCCGAGCTGACCGATCCGGTGGAGCAACGGCAACGCTTCGTATGCGCAGCCGCTGACCGTGCCTACCGCAAGCGCACAGTCTATCCGCTCCCCGAGCCATTCCTGAAAGAACTCGCCGCCATGCCTCCTGCCGCCGGCATCGCCTTGGGCGTCGACCGCCTGGTCATGGTGCTGCTGGGCGCTGCCACCATCGACGAGGTCGTCGCCTTCCCCCCCGAAGAGCTTTAGATATCCCGGTAGGCAACCGTCTCCCCCTGGTAGGTGCGCAACAGCAGGGTGTCCCCCTCCCATCTGCCATATTCGGGGAGGATCGGCACCTTTCCCTTGCCGCCGGGGAGATCGATGACGTAGTAGGGATTGGCCAGGCCCGAGGTGTGACCGCGCAGTCTTTCCATGAGCGCCATGCCGGTGCGCACCGATGGCCGGAAATGGGCGGTGCCGGCCACGAGGTCGGGGTGGTGCAGGTAATAGGGGCGGACCCGGCTGGCAAGCAGTCGCTGCATGAGCCCGGTCATGGTCGCCGGGTCGTCGTTCACCCCTTTCAGGAGCACGGTCTGATTCCCCAGCGGCACCCCGGCGTCGGCGAGGCGGCCACAGGCGGCAGCAGCCTGGTCGGTCAGCTCACTAGGATGATTGAAGTGCAGGTTCAGGTAGACGGGGTGGAAGCGCTGGAGCATCCGGCAGAAGCTGGCGGTGATCCGCTCCGGCAGGGTGACCGGGACCCGGGTGCCGATCCGGACGATCTCGATATGGGGGACCTGTCGGATGCGGGCCAGCAGATCGGCAACTCGGTCATCGGTAAGCAGGAGCGGATCGCCGCCGGAGAGGATGACGTCGCGAATCTCCGGATGCTCCCGCAGGTAGTGGAGGGCGTCGTCAGTCCTGGCGCAGACCCTGGCCTCACCACACCCCACCTGCCGCTTGCGCATGCAGAATCGGCAATACACGGCACAGGCGTTGGAAACCAGCCAGACAACCCGGTCGGGATAACGGTGGATCAGACCGGGAACCGGGCTCAACGCCTCTTCCGCCAAGGGATCGGCAGCCAGGCCGGCATCATCGAGTTCCATCGGGTCAGGGACACACTGACGCCAGATCGGGTCTCCCACGTGCCGCACCAACCCCAGGTAGTACGGAGTAATGCGCAGCGGATAGCGCGCAGCGACCGCCTGCAGCGGCTCCGGATCGATGTCGAACCGTTCGGCCAACTCCGCCGGCTCGGTAATGCTCCCTGCCAGGCTCCTCGTCCACCCTTCTTGCGCCATCACCTTCGTTGCCTCAACGTCCGCCGAACTCCCGTCCCATATAGGCCTGCCACTCCCGGATCAACCCCTGATAGTCCAGGCCGAAATCGGCCAGGGCCTTTGCCACCGCGGTTTCAATCTTTTCGCCGGCACCCAACAGTTGAAGGATCTCCCGCACCTTGTGCCAGCCATAGGACTGGACCATGAAATTGGCCAGGGCATAGCTCTCCTGATAGGCAAGCCCCGCCTGGCGCGTGTCCAGGCCAATGAACGACTTATCCAGAAAATTGATCGGCAGGGGCTGCCCGGATCTGGCAGCCTTGCCCAGATCGGCCATGGGAGGGTTGAAGAGGCGCCGGCCCTGCAGTTCCGCCACCCCCTCGTTCAGCCAGTTGGGAACATTTCCCCTGGTCAGCTCCTGGATCACGACATGGGTGTATTCGTGGAACAGCACCCCTTTCAGCTGCGGGGTGAGCTCGGTCGCGCCGCCGACCGGCAGACGGATCTTGCCGTCATAGAGTCCGCCGGACCAGTCAGGGCCGGCGGTCACCAACCGGTAATCCTTGTTGGTATAGAGGATGACCGGAATGCGGGCCGTGGGAAACTGGGACAGGTCGCTCCCCACCCGGTTATAGGCCTCCTCCAGGGTATCCAGGATCTCCCTGGCCAGGGTGGACGTGGAGCCGGCATCATAGGAGACGACGAAGCGGGAACTGTACCCCTTGTCCATCCCGCCTTCCACCGACTGCTCCCGCTTCGCCTTGTCCAGCAGTTCCCGGGTGGCCTTCATGTCCGGCTTGAGAACAAGGGCCTTTTCCCACGACTCGATGGCCGCCTGCAGGTTGCCGGTGTCGTACTGTACCCGGCCGGTGAAGAAGAGGATCTCTGGACTGTCGCCGCCGAGTCCCCGGGCCCGCTGCAGTTCGTTGAGGGCGGCATCGTAGAACTTGCCGTAATAGAAGGCGATCCCCCGCAGCACATAGTACCGGGGGACCTCGGGAAAAAGCTCCCGGGCTTGGTCGAAGCTGGCAATGGCCTCATCGAAGCGGCTTGCCGCCAGATGACGTTCCCCGACGAAGGTGTACGCCTCGGCCAGGTTCCGGCGCAGGGTCTGGTCGTACGGATAGAGGGAAAAAGCCCGCTGCAGCTGCTCCAGTGCCTTTTCGTGCTCCCCGCGGTTCTGCAGCTCGATTGCGTAGTTGTTGAAGGAGAAAGGATCGTCGGCCCTGGCAGCAGTAGCACACAGGAGGCCGGCTGCCAACACCAGCGCGCAGCAGCTGGCCGGAATGGATCGGATCAAAGTCATGCAGGCACTATAGCACAGGGGGGAAACGCTTGAAAAGGAACTCCGGCGTTACCCACCGAGATGCGCGCGGACGGAAAAAGCAATACCGGCTGCATCCAGCCCGTAACGGGCATGCAGCTGGGGCTGCTCGCCCTGCTCGACGAAACGGTCGGGATAGCCCAGACGGACCACGGTCACACCGGTGATCCCTTCCTCCTGGAGGAGTTCGAGAACCGCACTGCCGAAACCACCCTGAAGCACATTCTCCTCCACCGTAAAGAGCCGGCAATGCTTCGTTGCCAGGCCGAGGATCAGTTCGCGGTCAAGCGGCTTGACAAAGCGGGCGTTAACGACAGCGATGGAACGCCCCTCAGCGGCAAGCTCTTCTGCCGCGGCCAGGGAGGGATAGACCGTGGAGCCGTAGGCGATGATCGCAGCCGCCTCGCCGTCCCGCACCAGTTCCCCTTTACCGAGCACAAGCGGCTTCAAAACCTGGTCCATCGGCACCCCTACGCCGTTGCCGCGGGGGTAGCGAACAGCCACCGGGCAGCTGAACTCGATGGCACTGGCCAGCATATGCTGGAACTCGTTCTCGTCCTTGGGCGCCATGACCACCAGGTTGGGGAGGTGGCGCAGATAGGAGAGGTCGAACAGTCCATGGTGGGTCGGCCCGTCGCTCCCTACCACGCCTGCCCGGTCCAGGGCAAAGACCACCGGCAGATTCTGGAGACAGACGTCGTGAAAGACCTGGTCGTATGCTCGCTGGAGAAACGAGGAATAGACGGCGAATACCGGCCGCAGCCCCGAGGCAGCCAGTCCGGCCGCAAAGGTGACCCCGTGCTGTTCGGCGATCCCCACATCGAAGAAACGATCGGGAAACTCCTTGGCAAACGCGGTGAGACCGGTTCCGTCGGGCATGGCCGCGGTAATGGCGGCAATCCGCTCGTCGTCGCCGGCCAGTCTGACGATGGTGCTGCCGAAGACCGCCGTATAGGAGGCGGCGCCCCCCTTTCCTTTCAGCACCTTGCCGGTCGCGATGTCGAACGGACCGACACCGTGAAACAGGGACGGATTCTGTTCTGCCGGGGCGTATCCCTTCCCCTTCTTAGTGATGACATGCACCAGGACCGCATCGTCGAAGCGGCGGACCTTTTCCAGGGTCTCTTCCAGCAGGGGCAGGTTGTGGCCGTCAATGGGGCCGATATACTCGAAGCCGAACGCCTCGAAGAGCATACCGGGCGTAAACAGCCCTTTGAGGGACTCTTCGGCCCGTTTGGCCACCTGCAGAGCGCTCCGCCCGATACCGTCCAGGCTCACCAGAAATCCTTCCACATCCTTTTTCATCCGGTGCACGAACTCGCTGGTAATAGTCCTGCTGAGGAAGTTGGAGAGGGCGCCGACGTTCTCGGCGATGGACATCTCGTTGTCGTTCAGGATGACCACCAGGTCCTTGTTCAGGTGGCCGGCATGGTTAAGCCCCTCAAAGGCGATGCCGCCGGTCATGGAGCCGTCGCCGATGATTGCCACCACCTTGTTCTTCCCTCCCCGCAGATCGCGCCCCACGGCCATGCCGGTAGCGGCGGAGATTGAGGTGGAGGAGTGGCCGACATCAAAGGCGTCGTGGGGCGACTCGGCCCGCTTCGGAAAGCCGCTGATACCATCCAGGGTCCTTAGGGTGGCAAACTGCTCCCGGCGTCCGCAGATCAGTTTGTGGGCATAGGCCTGGTGCCCCACGTCCCAGACCAGTTTGTCCTCGGGAGACTTGAATACCCGATGCAGAGCAATGGTCAGTTCCACCACCCCCAGGCTCGGCGCAAGATGACCGCCGTTTTTGGCGCAGGTCTCAATGATCACCTGGCGCAGTTCACCGGCAAGCCGTTGCAGGTCGGCAGGGCCGAGCGGCCTGAGGTCAGCAGGCGAGTTTATGGTGTCAAGTATGGTTCCCATGATTATTCGGGCGAAGCGCTAAGTACCGCCTCACGCCTCCCCCCTCACTCCTCACAGATTTGTTACGATTTGCGGCTGACGATGTATTTGGCGATCTCCCTGAGCGGTTCGGCCTTGGCCCCCAGCGGATCGAGCGCGGCCAGGGCGATCTCCATCAACTCCACAGCCCTTCGTTTGGCGTCCGCCAGCCCGACCACTGCCGGGTAGGTTGCCTTGCCCCGTGCCTGGTCACTCCCTGCATCCTTGCCGATCTCCTCGGTAGTACCTTCGATGTCGAGGATGTCGTCGGCGATCTGGAAAGCCAGTCCTGCGGCCTCGCCATAACGGGTAACGGCTGCCAGTTGGCCTTCGTCGGCATTGCCGAGGATGGCCCCGGACTTTACCGAAGCCTTGATCAACGCACCGGTTTTATGGGTATGGATATACTGGACCGTGGGCAGATCGATATCGGCCTTCCCTTCGCTCTCCATATCCACCACCTGCCCACCGACCATGCCGAAGGAACCGGCGCAGGTGGCTATCTCCCTGGTGACTGCCAGAAGCCGCTCGGGCGATACGGAACCAGGCAGTTCCGGCGCGCTGAGGAGGATGAACGCCTGGGTCAGCAGGGCGTCACCGGCCAGGATGGCGATCGCCTCACCAAAGACCTTGTGGTTGGTCGGATTGCCCCGCCGGAAGTCGTCGTCGTCCATGGCCGGCAGATCGTCGTGGATCAGGGAGTAGGTGTGTATCATCTCCATGGCGCAGGCAGCAGGCATGGCCTGGCTAATCTCACCTCCCACCGCCTCACAGGCGGCAAGCATGAGAATCGGACGCACCCGTTTGCCGCCGGCAAAGACCGAGTAGCGCATGGCTTTGTGGAGCGAAAACGGCAGATCGTCCTCTTTGGGCAGATAACGGTCCAAAGCCTTATCGACCAGTTGACACCGTTCTTTCAAGTAGTGCTTCAAGTCCATCACGATTCCCCTTAATTCACTCGTCAACCCGGAACGGTTCTTTTACAAAAACCCCGTCCTTGTTCTTCAAAAGCAGTTCGACCCGCTTCTCCGCCTCGTTCAGTTTCCTGGTGCAAAAGGTCACCTGCTTCATCCCCTCCTCGAACGCCTTGAGGGAATCGTCCAGGGACAGGTCGCCGCCCTCCAGGCGCCGTACCACCTCTTCAAGCTTTTTGAGAGCGCTTTCGAACTTTTCCGTTGCCATAGACCTTGTTTCACCCGCTGTTCCTGCAGGAGTCAATTGCACATCTTCGCTCACGAAACCTTTGCCGCCGGAAGGATGCGCATCAAAAGAGACGGTATTATACAGGAAGGGTCCTGTCAGTCAAGGATTGCCTATCGGCGGCGGCCTGAAGCTGCTGTTCCCCCGCCTACCCCCTCGACAAGGCAGTCCACTTCCCCTTTATACAGAATGACGTTCAGCCGGTCTCCTGCCGCGAGCTGTCCCGCCTCCTTCACTACCGCCATCTCCGGATATTTCCGCACCACCGCATACCCCCTGCCCAGAGTGAGCAATGGTGACAGGGCGTGCAGGGCGGAGCCGGCAACGGCCAGCCGTTCCCGGCTCCGGTCGAGTTGACGGCGGAGCGCCGCCTCGTTCCTGGCCTGACACGAGATCAACAACTCCCGTCCCCGCTCCACTTTGAGCAGCGGCGACGCCATGCGCAACTGGCCGATCCGCCGTTCCAGCCGTTCTTTGCGCGCCGCCAGTCCCCATCGCGTGGCTTGGGCAAGGCGCTCGGCCAGGTCGTCCACCCGTTGGGCCGCATGTCCGAGCAGGGTGGTCGGGTCCCTGAGCGCCCGGGTCGATGCGGTCAGACGGCCGCGGAGGTCGGCAAAACGGTGCCGCAGCGCCTGTTGCAGGCGGTGGTCCAGCAGTATCAGCCGCTCCTCGAGCTCCACCTTGCTCCCCACCACCAACTCCGCCGCCGCCGATGGCGTCGGTGCCCGCAGGTCGGCCACCAGATCGGCGATGGTCATGTCCACCTCATGACCGACAGCGGAAATCACCGGAATCTTTGATGAATGGATCGCCCTGGCCACCACCTCCTCGTTGAATGCCCAGAGATCCTCCAGGGAGCCGCCGCCCCGCCCGACGATCAGGACATCGACCTGGCCGTAACGGTTGAATTCCCGGATGGCGGCCGCAATCTCCCCCCCAGCCCCTTCGCCCTGCACCTTCACCGGGTACAGCAGAATTTCCAGGTTGGTAAAGCGACGGTTCAGGACATGCAGGATATCGTGAATGGCCGCACCGGTGGGAGACGTGACAATCCCTATCCGTTGCGGAAGCAGGGGAAGCGGTTTTTTATGCCGTTCGTCGAACAGCCCTTCCCGGGCGAGCCGTTCTTTCAGCTGCTGAAAGGCCAGCTGCAGGGCACCGACCCCCTTGGGTTCCAGGTATTCCACCAGCAACTGGTAATCACCGCGCTGGTCATACACCGAAAGGCGTCCCCTGGCGATCAGCCCCATGCCGTCCTGCGGCCGGAAACGGAGCATGCGCGCCGCTCCCCGGAACATCACGCAGCGGATCTGGGCGCCGGCATCCTTCAGGGTGAAATAGCAGTGCCCGGACGACGGCTGGGCCAGGTTGGAGATCTCCCCTTCGACCCAGACCTGCTGAAAGTTATCCTCCAGCACCCCGCGCACCAGGGAGGTCAACTGGCTGACCGTCAGAATCCGTTTTTCGCTGAAAAGGTTCATTGCGTCCGTGACTGGTAACTGGTAATTCGTAACCGGGGAAACATCATCAACTACTGACTGTTGCCGTCTTTACGTAGCACAGTACTCCGTGGGGTGTCAAACCGGTTGACCGGGCCAACGGGTTCATTGTATTATCCGCCGCATGAACAATTACCCATATGTCATTACAATTTCATCGGAAAAGGGTGGCGTCGGCAAAACCACCCTGGCCACCAATCTGGCCATCTTTCTGAAGGCCCTGGACGAAGAGCTGCCGGTCTCCCTCTTCTCCTTTGACAACCACTTTACCATTGACCGGATGTTCGGCATCAAGGGACAGAAGAGTAACGGGTCGGTCGCCGACCTCCTACTGGAAACCCCTGGCCGGGACCTCCTGCACACCGGCCAGTACGGCGTCAACTTTATCCCCTCGTCACCGGATCTGGGCGACCTGAAGGACGCCGTCAAAGGGCCGATGGTCCTGGCACGGCTCCTGGCGAAATCGGGGATTCCCGGCATCCTGATCATCGACACCCGTCCAGACCTGGATACCCTGACCCAGAACGCCCTGTATGCCGCTGACCGGGTCCTGATCCCGGTCAAGGATATGCCGAGCCTGGAAAACTGCAAGAACATCTTCGCCCTGTTCGACAAGCGGGGCATGGACCGCAAGAGCCTCTCCCTGATCCCCTGCCTGATCGACGAGCGGATCAAGTTCGATGGCCTGTTCGCCGACCAGAAGAGCCTGCTGAAAGCGTTCGCCATCAACCGCGGCTACCGCTGCCAGGAAAACTTCATCTCCAAAAGTCCCAAGGTCGAGAGCCTGAACACCAACCCGGACGGCAAGATCTATCCCATTCTCACCCATGGCCGGGGAACCGACGTCTACGGCCAGTTTTTCCAGTTGGCCAGAACCTTTCTGGAAGAGTACCGGGCAACCAGTGAACCCCGTGCCCTCCTGTTCCACCAGTGGCTCACGGCCGAAGACGAACGCAAGAAAGAGTCCTTCTATGCCCGGCTGAACGGCATCAGCCAGGAATGTCTCTTCTGTCGTACGCCGTTCAACCATGAAACCGGCGTAACGGCTGGGTTCTACTACGAAACATCCGATGGTGCCGCAAACGGCTTCGTCGAAGAGAACTGCTTTCTCCGCTTACTGACGAATACCATTTACAACCTGGGGGAGACCCTGGCCGATGATGATCCGTCACTGCTGCTCCTCAAGGAGTCAGCCAGGGAATCGTCCTTTGCCTTCAGACCGGTGCATAACGGCAGCGGACCGAGCGTGATCGTCAGCCGGTTCGATCAGGGAGGGGTGCAGTTGCTGCAGCGTGAATACCCGCTCAAGGATTACCTGGGGGGCTTTTTCAACGAGGACCGAAAACCGCCGCTCTATACCCTCATGAAAGACACCATGGGCGGCTACGACGGCTCGTTCCGGGACGGCTTCCTGCTGGTCCACCCGGTAAAGAGCTCAGCCCCGGAAAAGATCCTTCAGGACGACAACTACCGGGCCTTTACGCGGCTCAAGGGACAGGTGGCGGCACAGCTCACCTGACCAGTTCCGAGACATAGACAAATTTGATACCCGCGTCCCGCAGTTCGGGCATCATCTCCCGCAAGGCACGGATCGTTGTCGGATGCGGGTGGCCGATGGCAATGGCCCCCCCTTTCCTGCGGGCGATGCGCGCCGCCTCTTCCAGTTGAACCTTTATCGGGCCCACCTCCTGCACATTATCCAGAAACACATTCCGGGTCCCGGCCTCCATCCCCAGTTGATGGGCCAGTTGCAACCCCACCGACTTGGGACTGGTCCGGCTGTCGATGAAGAACAGCCCCTTTTCCTTCAATATGTTCAGGACCAGCCCCATCTTCTCCCCATCCTCGGTGAAACGTGACCCCATATGGTTGTTGGCCCCGACCGCGTGGGGAACGGCCTGCAGATATGTCCGCAGCCGCTCCGTAATCTCCGCTTCGCTCTGGGAGAGGAGAAGACCATTCTTTTCGAGCCGCCGCTCCGGATATCCCTGGGGCTCCATCGGCATATGGATCATCACCCTGCCGCCCTGTTGATGGGCCAGTTCGGCCACGGCGCGATCCTTCGGCAGACCGGGAATTACCGAGAACGTTATGGGCAGGCCTATGGCAAGGAGTTCCCGTGCCTCCTGCATGCCGGCTCCCATGTCATCGATGATGATGGCCACGCTGCCGGGGCCTGACGGCCTCCGCCCGGCCTTCTTCGGCAGAGGTGCTGCAGGAGCCGGGACCGAGGTATAGGGACGCTGTTCGTACTCCTTGTGCTCCGGCCGGGGCGGGATCTGCCCGCGCCCTATCGTTGCCGGCTTTTCCTGCACCAGCGGCAGACGCGCCGTCTTGAGCCATTCAAGCCCCAGAAACACGGCAACAATCAATAGCACAATGGCCAGCAAAACGGCCAAAGGCCGCTTCGGACCGCCTTGTTGCTTCCTGTTGACCTTTTTGTTCGTTTTCTTTGCCAACCGATTGCTCCCACTCAAGATTGTCGGCAATGTATAACATATTCAGCCGTGCCGGGAAACGTTTTCATGAGGCAGAAAGCCTAACGGCCAACACCTTGACAGGGTCGGCCGTTAGGCTTTTCACGAGGATACTGGGGGATGTTACGTTCAGCAGCAGCTCATGGCTGCTTGGGCAGTGCCGGAGCCGCCGGTGTCGGCCGTTTGCCCGGCGGCGGCGTTTGTCCCCGACCAGCAAGAAAATTTGCCGCAAAAATATAATCATCCAGGTAGTCCCGTTTCCCATCACCGTTCAGATCGTAGCGGGGTGCGTCCTTGGTGCCCCTCTCCTTGAGAAAAAGGGAAAAGGTTTTCTCCGAAAATTCTTTGAGATCGCCAAGACTCTTGCTGTTGAGTGGCTGCGCCACGGTCAGGGGAATCCTGATGCTCGACGCTTCCAGGGATACCGTCAATGCGGCCTCATTGGTATTCAACACAGGAAGCGCCTCAATAAGCCACTCCCCGCCCTCGCCCTGTTGAAGGGAGAGCAGCTTGGCGTGCTTCAGAGCGAAGCTGGGGGTTTCCCTGCCGTCCTCACCAAGACGGACGGTGAGACTTACACTCGTTTTGCCGTCACTCAAAACGACACCGGGTGCCTGGCTGTAGGGCAGCTCCGTGGAGAGCTCGAACAGGGCGAGCAGTTTCTCCACGGTCAGCTTCTCAGAAGAGGTTCTAATCTTCTCGCTCACGGACGGGTAGACGATGTCTTTCTTTTCGACCGGCGCTTTCTTTTCCTCTGGCTCAGCCTTGCCCGTGTCGTGTGTCTGTCCGGTCGCGGTCTCCTGACCCTGGAGTGGTTGCTGGTCAAGCTTCTGCGTCTCCGCCTTATTTTCAGCCTTTTTCTCCGGCTGGCTCGTGGCAGCATCGCCGGGCATCGAGACCGTGCCCAGATACACCGAACCGCCTGTCGATGTGCTTGTGACCCCCGTGGCTCCGCTGCCTACGGCCCCCGTCGTTACAGGTGTTGACGGGGTGGTCGTCGGAGTCGGTGTACCAGGTGCCGTTGTGTCGGTTTGGGCAGTCTGGGAAGAATCCGTTGCCGTGGCGTTACTGTAACTGGTAGTGACGACAAGAGGTGCTCCCGAACTGTTGATCAATGAAGCAGTAAGGCCGGTAAGCGATCCGGCTGCACCGGCTTTCTTGTCAAACGTGATCGCCGCAATGACGCCTGTTCCGGAGAAACCGCTCGTGCTCAGCGCACCGATCCTGATCACTCCCGGCACATTGGGGTTAGCCGCGAAAAGAGCATTGGCCAGCAACGTCCCCTGCACCACCCGGGGATTGCCCAACGTCGAGGAATCATAGGTTACGGTTACATCAAGCCCCGAAACTCCGGAGAACCCAATCCCCTGGATCGCGTAAACTCCGTCTCCGGTCGGGGAAGCGATAATGCTGGCAGCCTCGGCCACATTGCTCCACCCGGGAAGTCCAGCAGATAACGCCAGCAACAAAAGGATTCCTCTGACCAGCAGGGCTGAGACAAATTTTCTGGCACGCATCATTAAATGGCATCTCCTTTCGATCACCGCACCTATCTGCCGCCGTGCTCATTACCAGGATACAGTAGCAAGCTTTTCTCTCACGTCAAGCACCGGTGACAGCGCCTGCAGCGCACCCACAGACGCTGAAAAGGCGGCCGAAGCCGCCTTTTGATTACACTCTTGTCAATTGCCGGTACTTGATGCGGTGGGGACGGTCCGCCTCGGCCCCGAGACGTTTCTTGCGATCCTCTTCGTATTCCGAGTAGTTCCCCTCGAACCAGACGACCCGGCTTTCCCCCTCGAAGGCGAGGATATGGGTGGCGATCCGGTCCAGAAACCACCGGTCGTGGGAGATGACCACGGCGCAGCCGCCGAAGTTCTCCAGCGCCTCCTCCAGCGCCCGCATGGTGTTCACATCCAGATCGTTGGTCGGTTCGTCCAGCAGGATGACGTTCCCCCCCTCTTTCAGCATCTTGGCCAGGTGAACCCGGTTACGCTCGCCACCGGAGAGCATGCCGACCTTTTTCTGCTGATCCGAGCCGGAGAAGTTGAAACGGGACACATAGGCCCGGGAGTTAACCGAAAGCCTGCCCAACTGAACCACATCGGCACCTCCGGAGATCTCCTCCCAGAGCGTGCGGTTAGGGTCCAGCGCATCCCGGCTCTGATCGACACAGGCGAGCTTCACGGTTTCGCCGATCCTGAACATGCCGGAATCCGCCGTTTCCTGGCCGGTTATCATCCGGAACAGGGTTGTCTTGCCGGCGCCGTTGGGGCCAATGACGCCAACAATACCGCCGCGGGGAAGTCTGAAGTTCAGATTCTCGAACAGGAGCCGGTCGCCATAGGCCTTGGCGACAGTGTCGGCTTCAATGACGATATCGCCCAGCCGTGGGCCGGCGGGAATATAAATCTCCAGGTCACGGGCCTGCTTTTCACCCTCCTGGGCCACCAGCTGTTCATAGGCGGTAATCCTGGCCTGGGACTTGGCATGCCGCCCCTTGGGTGACATCCTGATCCATTCCAGTTCCCGCTGCAGCGTCTTTTGCCGGTCACTCTCCTGCTTCTCCTGCGTGGCCAGCCGTGCCTGCTTCTGCTCCAGCCAGGAGGAATAGTTCCCCTTCCAGGGGATTCCTTCGCCCCGGTCCAGTTCCAGAATCCACCCAGCCACATTGTCCAGGAAGTAGCGGTCGTGGGTAACGGCTATGACCGTCCCGGGATAGGTGTGCAAATGGTGCTCCAACCAGGCGATGGTTTCGGCGTCCAGGTGGTTGGTCGGCTCATCCAGGAGGAGGATATCCGGCTTCCGGAGCAAGAGCCGGCAGAGCGCCACCCGGCGTTTCTCGCCACCGGAAAGGACCGTGACCGGCGTGTCACCGTCAGGGCAGCGCAAGGCGTCCATGGCCATCTCCAGGCGGGAGTCCAGGTCCCAGGCGTCCAGGTGGTCGAGCTTTTCCTGTACTTCGGCCTGCCGGTCGCAGAGCTTGGTCATCTCGTCGTCCGACATCGGCTCGCTAAACTTCGCATTGATATCGTTGAATTCGCTCACCAGATCAACAACCTGCTGAACCCCCTCCTCCACAACCTGCCGCACGGTCTTGGCCTCGTCCAGCCGCGGCTCCTGCTCCAGATAGCCAACCGTGTAGCCGGGCGAGAGAACGGCCTGGCCATTGAACTCCTTGTCCATCCCGGCCATGATGCGCAACAGTGAACTCTTCCCCGAGCCGTTGAGCCCCAGCACCCCTATCTTGGCACCGTAGAAATAGGAAAGGGAAATGTCCTTGATGACCGGTTTCTTGTCATATAACTTGGAGACCCGCATCATGGTGTAAATGATCTTGTTCGGTTCGGTACTCATGTCTTACGCTGCTCCTTCCAAATGTAGTCGGTCTCGTGACCGCAAAGTATTGGCAAAAAAAAGGCAGCCAGCGCTCTGACTGCCTTTCTTAACTGGTTGTGTCCGACCTTATTTGCGCAGCACCTTGATGACCGCCGAAAAATCCTCCTCACCGCGTCCGTCCTTGTCCGCCTGCTCATAGAGGCGACGGGCGCAGGCAACGCCGGGAAGATCGAGCTCCAACTTCTGGGCAGCGTCCATCACCAGTTCCAGCTGATCATGGACATACTTAAGGGCCAGGTTACGGGTGAAATCGCCGCGGGCCATGGTGCGCCCTTTGGAGTGGAAGAGCGGCGATGCCACTCCACCGGAGTCGAGGACCTCCAGGATCTTGTCGGCGTTGAACCCCATCTTTTCCCCGAAGACCAGCGCCTCGGACAGGGCCTGGATCAGTTCCGCCTGCACCAGGTTGACAATGAACTTCATCCGTGTAGCGTCACCCACGCCACCGACATGGATAATATTGAGACCAAAGAAGGAGAAGAGCTCCCGACAACGGCCAACCAGCGCAGGATCGCCGCCGGCAAGGATGGTGAGCAGGCCGTTCACCGCATGTTCTTTAGTACCCCAAACCGGGGCATCCAGAAAGAACACCCGATGGTGTGCGGCTTCCTCAGCCATTTCAATGGTGCTTTCAAGGGAGTGGGTTCCCATGTCAACCAGAATCGTTCCCGGGTCGATGCCGGCAAAGAGGCCGTCATCGCCATAGATATCGGGACGTAGCCGCTCCTTCTCGGGTCGGATGTAGAGAACCACGTCCTTTCCCTTGGCCACTTCTCTGGGAGTGCCGGCTTCAGAGGCACCCAGCTTGACCAATTCGGAGACAACCGAGGAATCCGAATCGTAGACGGTCAGTGCGTAGTTGCCCTTGGTAAGATTGGAGGCCATGTACCGGCCAACCGTACCGAGTCCTAAAAACCCGACTTTTTTCAGCATGTTGTTCCTCCCCAGAGCATCAAAATTCATTCTGCCAAGCATCTGCGCGCAGGTGCCAAATACTATACTTGAAAGAACGCTGTTTGCAACTGATAATCATCGGTGTTTGACGACCCCGACCCGCTCGCACAGGTGGGCCAGCCGGCAGGTTGAGCAGCGTGGGGATACCGGATGACAGTGGTTCTGGCCAAAGGTTACCAGCAGGTCATTGATACTGAGCCAGTATTCAGCAGGCAGTCGCTCCCGCAAGGCGAACTCGGTCTCCTCGGGGCTCTTCGTCCGTACGTACCCCCAGCGATTGCAGATCCGGTGGACATGGGTATCGACACAGATGCCCGGCTTGTCGAATCCCAGCGTCACCACCAGGTTGGCGGTTTTTCTCCCCACCCCTTTCAGCCTGAGCAGCTCGTCGACTTCGTCGGGCACCTTTCCACCGTAGTCGGTCAAAAGCCGCCCACAGAGTTCCCGTATCTGTTTTGCCTTGTTCCGGTAAAATCCTACCGGATATATGGCTTCTACAATCTCTTCCTCGGACAGAGCCGCCATGGCAGCCGGCGATCCGGCACGGGCGAACAGACGTTGCGATGCGGGACCGGTGGTCCGGTCCTGGGTCCGGAGCGACAGGATGCACGAAATGAGCACCTTGAACGGATCGCCTTCACGCTGGGAAACAATGGTGACTGCAGGCGTCTGCCACTGTTTGACCTCTTCCCGGAGGATAAGGATTGCTTCATGTATCTCTGAATCGGTCATATTCCTCCCCTTCCCGTTTGCATCTCGACCGCCAATGTCATACTATAACCCGATCCACGAAAATAACTGCCTCGTTACCGTAACATCACTGATTCAGGGTTCACTTCAGGAGTAAATTGTATGACAAAAATAGACCTGCATGTCCACTCAACCTGCTCCGACGGACTTTTTCCCCCCGAAGAGGTGGTGAGAAAAGCCGCAGCCGAGGGGGTAACCCTGCTGGCACTGGCCGATCACGACTCAATAACCGGTGTGCCTGCAGCCATTGCCTTTGGCGCTGCGATTGGGGTCACGGTCATCGCTGCCATGGAATTGTCGGTGGAATACCTTCAATACCACGACGTCCACCTCCTGGGATACGGCATCGACGCCACGGATGCCCGGTTGTCAAAGCTGCTCGGATCGTTTCAGGAACGGCGGGACACCCGCGGCGAACGGATTGTGGAGCGGATCAACGCAAAGCTGAAGGAAGAGGGGCGTAACGAAATTTCCGTGGAGGCGGTGCGGGCTCTTGCCGAAGGCGCCCTGGGACGGCCCCACATTGCCAGGGTGCTCATGGAAGCCGGCTACGCAAAAGAGATGGAAGAAGCGTTCAAGAGGTATCTGGAACCGTGCAACGTGCCGAAGGAATATTTTCCCGTAGCGGATGCCATTGCCGAGATCCATCGTCTGGGTGGAGTCGCGGTACTGGCACACCCCCAGAGCGTTAGCTACGACCGGACAACCATCCGGCGCGTGGTCGGCGAGCTGAAAACAATGGGACTGGACGGGATTGAAGCCCACAACACCATGGGAACAGCCAACGATGCCATGACCCTGGAGCGTCTGGCCATGGATCTGGGGCTCCTGGCAACCGGCGGCTCCGATTTTCACGGGTTCGATAACGACAGCCAGCTTGGCACCATCCGCGGCGTCCCGATCCCGGCCAGGTGCGGAACGGAACTGCTTGTCCGCCTCAACGGGCAGCGGGTAAAACGCTGAGTGCCCTACTCCTTGTACCGCTTGTAGGACACTACCTGCATGCTGTCCACGACCTTCTTGACCCCTGCGACATTTTCAACGATGGCAACGGCTTTTTGTCTCTCAACTTCAGAGTACACATGGCCGATCAGACTCACCACACCCTTCTTGACCGCGAGCTTCAGGGGGAGGCTTTCGATATCACCCGACATGAGCAGTTCCGTCTCCACCTTTTTCCTGAGGATCATGTTTTCAAGCTGCTTCAGGGACTCGTCTTCACGCTCTTTCAGGCGAGGATCGCGGGCCGCGGCCACGATCATGTCGACGGTGGTACCTTTACCCAAAAGGCTGCTGTTGATCGTCAGGTCATACCCAAGCGGATCCTGCCAGTCACGGTCGAAGTAGTAACGGATGAATCCGCCGCGCTGAATGTCGCTCTTTCTGATCAGTTCACGGGCAAGATCGGGGTCGATCCATTCGCGCTCGGCAAAACGCTCCACCCGCTCCTCGAAAGGTGCGACAAGACGGAGGCGAAGCACGTTGGTCATGCCGATGAGCAGGTCCTGACCGCCACGACCGTAGAGAATCACGTTCCCGGCACGGGCGAAATCCAGCATGATCAGTTCGATTATGTTAAGGTATGCTGCCTGCTGCCGGTCTTCCGCCGTCCTGTAGGCCGGCAGTTTTTCGTCGAAACGTTCGAGAATTTCGTCGGTGATGCCGTATTGGGGAGCCATTTCGGAAATCTTTGGCCCGTCAACCAGGGTATATTTCAGCTTTTTCGCCACTTCCTTGGCGATCTGGTATGCACCGGTTCCCATTTCCCGCGAGATCGTAATGATTGCCATCGTAAGCCGCACCTCCTCTGAAATTCGACGGATTGTAGCACGAGCCGGCCATGTATACAAGACTCTAGCCGGCAGCAAATCATAAATGAGGTATTTTAATGTATCAATTCATCATCCGCTTCCTACTCTTTGCCGTCGTACACTCCGTCCTGGCAGTTCCCGGCATAAAAACTCGGATCATCGCGATGCTGGGCCAGTTCGGTACCTGGTATCGACTCGGCTACAACATCCTGTCGCTGATGCTTTTTTTCTGGGAGATGCTGGCCTGGCCGCACCCGCCGGTGCTCTACTTCATACCCGGGGTCTGGGGACCGCTCTGCTACCTGCTCCAGATCGGCGTTGCGGCACTTCTCTACCGTTGCGCAGTCCAGTTGAATATTATGGAATTTCTGGGGGTCAGACGGACACAGATCAGCAATGAGCCGACAAAGCTCATTCAGAGCGGCTGTTACGGCTGGGTGCGCCATCCCCAGTATACCCTGGCCATCGCCTTTCTCGCTCTGAACCCGGTGATGACCGGCCGTTGGCTGGCACTGACGATTCTATCAACCGCGTATTTCGTTATCGGTGCCTGGCTGGAGGAAAAACGGCTACTGACAGAACTGGGGGAAGAGTATCGCCAATACAAGGAGAGAGTGCCGATGTTTGTGCCGACCCGACGATGATGGCAGCAATGCGCATCACGGGAACGCCCCCCATCGCTACCTCGTATCCCGGTACAACGCATCGGCAGTTGCGGCGGAAACGGTTATCCCTTCCCGCTCCAAAAGGTCGCCGGTTGCTTTCAGCAACTGACTGATGGCAGTTACATAGGCGACCTGGGCCTTGATCTGGTTGCTTCTGGCCGTGGCAAGGTCGTTCTCCACGTCAAGGACATCCTTGGTCGTGGCCAACCCCACCTCATTCTTCTTGAGATAGGCCTTGAGCCGCTCCTCGGCATAGGCCCTTCCCCGATCAGCCACTTCAAGCTGCTTATAGGTAGTCTGTACCGATCTCAGGGAGGTCCTGGTCTCAGCCATGATGGCTTCCTGCAGACTGGAGATCTGGACCCGGGTTTGTTCCGTCTTGAGACGGCTCTTGATATAGTCGTTCTCTGCCGACTGGTTTCCCAGCGGATAGTCCAGCTGCAGCCCGATGCTCCAGACCGGATAATCTGTGGAACCCACCTGTTCGACGGTTCGCGCATATCTTTCGCCGAGACCGGTCATGGCAACGCTGGCATTCAGATTCAGGTCCGGGAGGGTGCGCGCCTTGGCGACACGCGTCTGAACCTCACTCGTGGCCAGCTGGCTCTGCAGCTCCTCCAGTTCCGGGCGTTGAGCCAGGGCACGGCGCATGGCATCGTCTTCGTTCATGGTGAATTCGGTGCGGCTCGGCGTATCGGTCGTCACGATATCGCCAGTCCCTTCCATATGGAGCAGCACGCGGAGCACGTCAACCTGATCACGCACTCCCTTTTCTGCATCGATCAGATCCTTCTCGCGGGAGGCAACGCCGAACTGGGCGTTCAATATCTCCATGGCCGGCAGCACTCCGGCCTTGACCCTCGCCTCGGTTTCGGTAAGCACTCGTTTCGCCAGTTCGAGGGACACCTTTTTCGATGAGAGATCGTCCCGCAGACTGCCCAGCTTGTAGTATTCACTCTCGACCTGGGCGACGGTGGTGAGAAGTTTCCCCTTAAAGCGCTTCAGTGAACCGTCCTTACTCAACTCGGCCACACGGATGTTCAACTCGTTAGTATCACGGCCGAAGTTCTTCAGGAGGGGCTGGCTCAGGGAAAGGGTGACATCCGACTGCCAATAATTGTTGAAGGTGGCAAAACTGGAGTTGGTGTCGGTATAGAGGTTATCGTAGGCGAGACTGACGGTGCCACCGGTGGGCAAGAGGCGATAGGCTCCGGGAGCTATCTTAAATGATTTCAACTTGTTGCCGGAGACTCTACTGGTTGCCACGGTTGTTGAATCCTGATAGCTGGTGCCCAGCGTCAGATGGGTTTCATAGATCGCCCGGTTCTTGCGCAGATCTGCCTCTGCCTGGGCCGGGTTGTAAAGCTCGGCCCTGACGTCGAGATTCTTTTCCACGGCCTGCCTGAGAGCCTCTTTAAGGGTGAGCGAAACGGTGCCATCCTGGGCAAATGCCGTGCTTCCCGCAAAGACGATGGTTAATGCCAGCATGGGCAAGCGCATGAATTTTCTCCTTTTTCAGCACAATTGTCAGCAAGCTGACAATTGTGCGTATGGTAGTCAAAATGAAAAAGAACTCAAGCTCTTTATCAAGGTCACCGATAACTTAATTATTTAAACCCACTAACTTATATCATGAAGGGGGCATACATGGAACCCACGGCTAATGCCGTTTTGCTGGAAAGCGATACCAATGAACTGGAGATCGTTGAATTCCGGGTGGACGAGGTGGATGCATCCGGTACGGTGATCCCCTGCTATTATGGCGTCAACGTAGCCAAGGTACGGGAAATCATCCGCCTTCCCCATCTCTGGAAAAGCTTCCACAGCCATGCTGCAGTCGAAGGGATGATTCAGCTCCGCGACCAGGTAATTGCCGTGATCAACCTGGCGACACTTCTCAACAAGTCTGCTGACGGAATCGATCCGGATCGGGTCATCGTCCTGGAATTCAACAGGATGAAGGTCGGCGTCCTTGTCCATTCGGTGTCGCGCATCTACAGGATATCCTGGGAACAGGTGGAGCCTCCCGGTCCCATGGTCAGCTGTACCCAGATCACCGGTCTGGTCAAGATGGCCGACCGGATCATTCTCGTTCTGGACTTTGAAAAGATCATCGGCGAGCTGGCCGGCAGTTCACTGTTCTTTGCCCTCGATGAAAAACTGCTCTCCGGACAGGAATCACAGGACCGGACAACCCGGCGGATACTGGTGGCCGACGACTCGCCCTTTATCAGGAATACCATGTGCAGCAAGTTACGCGGTGCCGGCTACCAGGTGGAAGAGGCGTCAAATGGCGAGGAGGCCTGGGACCTGCTCGCGGCAAAGCTGGAACGCTGCAAGGCAACCGGCTGCAGTCTCAGCGATGAGGTCAGCCTGCTCATTACCGATGTCGAAATGCCGAAAATGGATGGCCTGCACCTTACCTCGCGGGTAAAGAAAACCGCCGACCTCTCCCAGTTGCCGGTTGTCATTTTTTCCTCACTGGCCAGCGAAGACAATATCCGTAAGTGGCATTCACTTGGTGCTGACGGGATCATCACCAAACCCGACCTCCCGAACCTCGTCTCGGTTGCGGATCGACTTCTGTTCGGAAGCGAGCAAACAATTTTATAAAAACGCAGCAGTCCAGCCGCGGTTGACGCATAGCTGATTATTGTTTCAGACAAAAAGGGCGCCCTGATTAATCGGGGCGCCCTTTTTGATAACCAATGTGCGACGGCAAACTATTTCAAGCGATGGGCGTAGAGGGGAAACCGGGACATGAGTGCATTCACCTTTCCCTTGATCTCGGCAAGCTTCGCGTCGTTGGCCGGATCGGCCAAAACGTCGGTGATGAAACCGGCGACCAGCGCCATCTCAGCTTCCTTCAGGCCATGACTGGTGGCTGCCGGCGTACCGATCCTGATGCCGGACGTGACGAACGGCGAGCGGGTCTCGAACGGTACGGTGTTCTTGTTGACCGTGATGCCAGCCTTGTCCAGGGCCTCTTCGGCAACCTTGCCGGTCAGTTCGGTGCCACTGAAGTCCAGCAGCATGAGATGATTGTCGGTACCGCCGGAAACGAGCTTGAAGCCGCGGCACTGGAGACTCTGGGCGAGTGCCGCGGCATTCTTCACGATCTGCTCCTGATAGTTCTTGAACTCAGGGCTCAAGGCCTCTTTGAAGGCCACCGCCTTGGCAGCGATGGCATGAACCAGCGGGCCGCCCTGAATGCCGGGGAAGATCTGGGAATTGATGGCCTTGGCAAACTCCTCACGACAGAGGATCATCCCACCCCGCGGACCGCGCAGGGTCTTGTGGGTGGTCGTGGTGACGAACTCCGCATACGGAACCGGGTTCGGATGGAGTCCTGAGGCAACCAGGCCGGCGATATGGGCCATATCCACCATCACGACCGCCCCGACCCTGTCGGCAATGGCCCGGAAGGCTGCAAAATCGATAATCCTGGGATAGGCGCTTGCACCGACCACGATCATCTTCGGCTTGTGTTCAAGGGCCAGACGTTCCACCTCTTCATAATCGATCCGCTGCGTCTCAGGGTTAACGCCGTAGGGAACAATCGTAAAGAACCGGCCGGAAAAGTTCACCGGGCTGCCGTGGGTCAAATGCCCGCCGTGGGAAAGGTTCATGCCGAGGACCGTGTCGCCGGGCTTCAGGGCGGCAAAGTAGACGGCCATGTTGGCCTGCGAACCGGAATGGGGCTGAACGTTGGCGTGATCCGCACCGAACAGCTGCTTTGCCCGCTCAATGGCCAGATTCTCCACGATGTCCGCATTGTGGCAGCCACCGTAGTAGCGCTTACCGGGATACCCTTCGGCATACTTGTTGGTAAAGATGGAACCCTGGGCCTCCAGGACAGCTTCAGAAACGAAGTTCTCAGAGGCGATCAGCTCCAGGTTGTACTCCTGACGCTCAGTCTCCTGCCTGATAGCGTTGGCAACTTCCGGATCAAAGGTCTCAAGAATCGACATGGTGGTCATTCTCCTTGTGTATACGCGTGGTAAAAAAGCAAACGGGACTGCAAAGTCCCGTCCGTTACTCTCTCATTGCCCTGATTAAGGGCAGGTTACTCAACAGGTACAGAGTTCCTGTTCAATGGCGGCAATCTTGTCAAGACGGCCCTGGTGACGGCCACCTTCAAAAGCGGCATCCAGCCAGGCAACAACCATCTCGCGGGCACGTTCGGGAGTCAGTACCCGACCGCCAAGGACAAGTATATTGGCGTTGTTGTGCTCCTTGGCCATGCGTGCCATGAAAACATCGGTAGCCAGGGCCGCACGCACCCGGGGAAACTTGTTGGCCACAATGGACATGCCTATGCCGGTACCGCACACAAGAATCCCGGTAACGCCGTCACTGTTGGAGACCCGGCGGGCCACCTTTATGCCGAAATCGGGATAATCCACAGAATCGTTGCTATCCGTGCCACAGTCTTCGAAAGGAATCCCCCGCTCAGTGAGGAGTGCCTTGATGGCCTCCTTGAGCGCAAGCCCTCCGTGGTCGTTCCCCAGCAGAATCATCGTTGCACGCTCCCTAGATCTTCTTGAACAGGAGGCTTGCGTTAGTCCCGCCAAAGCCGAAGTTGTTGCTCATGGCGTAGGTGATCCGCTTTTCCCGGGCGGTATTGGGGACATACTTCCGGTAGAA
>JAJZTK010000161.1 GCA_021849045.1 Deltaproteobacteria bacterium
TTCCGATCTGTCAGTCAACGGCCATGCGAGGTTACGTCGTACTGCAACAGGCAAAGCATGTGAGGCAATCGACTGTTCTTTGTTTCTGTGAGGGCAGGGGAATATAAATCCGTTGTACGGGTTGGTTATAGGTAATTCTGGTTTCTTCTCCTTCTTCATCCTCTTATTGTGTTGAATCAAACCCCGCTGATTATCCTCTATTGCAGCATTGATTAAATCTAGTGCCGTAGCGGTTAAGTAAACTCGATGTTCTTTCCCGTTCTTTGATCTCTCTGCCGGAATTGTCCACCAATGTCCGTTAATCTCCCTTGTGTGCATCCCGGAAACCTCACCAGGTCTTTGAGCGGTTATAAGTACCAATTTCAAGGCACTCTGGATTTCCAGGCTAATGGAAGAAGAACTGAGGCTCCCCCAAAAAGTCTTAATTTCACTTTCTGTTAATGTACGTTCCCGGCTCGTATTCGGGGCGAGAGCTTTGACACCGGTAAATGGTGTGTGCTGTAGGATGTCTCTCTCTACTGCAAAATTGAACATTTTACGAACAACCTTCAACACTTGATTACTCATGGCAGGGGTTCCACGGTCAACGATGCTTTCAAGTAGCAAGGTGACGTCACGCTTGGTAATGTCAGCAGCCTTGCGGTTACTCCAATCTGTAGAACTCTTTTCTGAACGCTTGCTCCATGCAGCAGAACCTTTCTTCTTTTCCTCGTTCAACAGCTCTTTATGTAGCAATCGCTCATCTTCCAGCCATGACCTTTTGAATTTCATAGCGTGTTTTTTTATGTATTCATCAATAAGATCGGTAACCGTGAAAGCATTCCGTCGTTCCTCTGCCACTTGTTCCTTTTCGGCCATTGGGTCAATGCCGTTTTTAACCTTCTTCTTGGCATCTTCAAAAAGCCCCCTTGATGTTTCAAGCGATACATCTGGATACCCCCCTAAATTCATTTCACGGCGCTTGCCGTTGATTGAATAGACATACAGCCACGTTTTAACGCCGGAAGGCATAACTCGAATAGTGAATCCGTTTCCTTCTGAGCGGATATATTTCTTATCCTCCGGCTTCAGTTTTCTAATCATGGTGTCCGTGAACATCGTACTTTTTGACCGTGCCATATTGCCCCCTGTTTTATTTCGCATGGAATCTCATGCCGTAGTTATGCCGTAATAAATGTTCGTGCTTGACCGAAACAAACAGAAACAACAGTGAAACAGCATGTGTCAAAAATGATTGAAATTCTACGTTTTGTCAAGTATTTATGATAATATTGTGGGGTTGATAGGGGATGCTTGAAACAGGTAGAAAACAGGATAGACTATTACTCCTAAGGAAGGGGTCGGACGTTCGAATCGTCTCGGGGACGCCATAACCATGAAAAACCAATTAACTACTTAAGTTAATTGGTTTTTTTGTTGTGTGACTGCTGTGTTCGCCTGAAGTGGGTCAAAGCTTCTGCATGTTAAATATAATTAAAAATATACTATAATTTAATATTAATTATTTATTAATGCCTTGCATTGTCTGTTCTTGACGCAGTCAGCAAGTGTGCTATATTATAAACATCTTCTCTCCTGGAGATACTGTAGAAAGCAAGGCCCCATGTGTGCGACGTGGGGTTTTGCTTTTCGGAGCAACTGTTTTTCTGGAAAACAGTTATCACAGCTTCCCTCCGGTTCACACCTTCCGCATCAATCTTTTTCTTGCTTGAACCACCACGATGTTGCATGTTAGCACCTTCGCAGACTTGGTTGCACATCAATGTGCCCGGGAAAGGTCTTCGACGAAAAAGGGGGACTTGTGTCTGAACAAAGACTTGCCGCCATTGACCTTGGTACCAATACCGCACGGCTGCTGATCGGGACGGTCGGGGCGGAGGGAACGATTGCGCCGGATCTGGTTGCGCGGCGTATTACCCGTCTCGGTGGCGGGTTTACGAGGGAACGCGGCATCTCGCTGGAGGCCCGCGAGAGAACCATTGCCGCATTGCAGGAGTTTGGCGCCGAGATCAGGCGGCTGGGAGCGGTGTCGGTCCTGGCAGTGGCCACCAGCGCAGTGCGGGACGCGGTCAACGGTTCCGGGTTCTGCGGCGAAGTAGAACAACGGACCGGCATCCGGCTGACGGTCGTCGATGGCGAGAGGGAAGGGGATTTGACCCGAGCCGGCGTCTATGCCGGCCTGGACGACCGGAACGGCACGGTCTTCATCTTTGACGTGGGAGGCGGCAGCACGGAATATACCCTGGTTCATGAGGGTGATCTTCTGTTTACCCGGAGCCTGCCACTTGGGGTGGTCAGGCTGACGGAAGGGAAGGGTGAACCGGCAGCCATGGCCGACAAGATCAACCGGGAACTCCATCCGCTCAAGGATGCCCTGGCCGGGCAGGGGCTCCTTGAGCGGCTTTCCGGGGCCACCCTGGTGGGAACCGCCGGCACCGCCACGACCCTGGCGGCCATCAGCATGGGGATGATCGACTACGATTACCGGCGGGTGAACAACTACGTCGTGTCCAGGTCGGAGATCATCGACATCTACCGGAGGCTCCTGCCGCTCTCCCCTGTGGAGCGGTTGTCCGTACCGGGCATGGAGCCGGGGCGGGAAGACCTGATCATCGCCGGCATGCTCGTCACCCTCCAGACCATGGCGCTGTTCGGTTTCGAGCGGATGAAGGTGAGCGATTTCGGGCTGCTGGAGGGGGTGCTGCTCTGGGCTGCCGAACTGCATGACGAGAAGCAGCCGTAACATGCCACTGCCTGCTGAAATCTCGTTTTAATACAAGTCAAAGTTGACATGCAGGGCGCGAATTGGCTATAGTTGCGGCGCTGAAAGGGGGTAACCCCTAATTTTGCTTTGAGGACCCGTCATTTGAAAAAGGAAATCCTGTCCGGAAACGAGGCGATTGCCCGCG
The DNA here is from genome assembly GCA_021849045.1 of Deltaproteobacteria bacterium. GTDB lineage: Bacteria > Desulfobacterota > Desulfuromonadia > Geobacterales > DSM-12255 > Geomobilibacter. Next base: position 2,910 of record JAJZTK010000161.1, read on the forward strand.
GTGCATACGAAGCCGGGGTCAAGGTCGCCAGTGCCTATCCAGGCACCCCTTCCACCGAAATTCTCGAAACCATCGTGCAGTACCCTGATATCAACGCCTCCTGGGCACCCAACGAGAAGGTTGCCCTGGAAGTGGCCATCGGCGCCTCCTTTGGCGGCGGCCGCTCCCTGGCGGCCATGAAACACGTCGGCGTGAACGTGGCGGCCGACCCCCTCTTCACCTTGTCGTACACCGGCGTGAACGGCGGTCTGGTGCTGGTCACCGCCGACGACCCGGAGATGCACTCATCCCAGAACGAGCAGGACAACCGGCACTATGCCCGCTTTGCCAAGGTGCCGATGCTGGAGCCGTCCGATTCCCAGGAGTGTAAGGAGTTCACCCGTCTCGCCTTTGAAATATCCGAACAGTTCGACACCCCGGTCATGGTCAGGACCACCACCCGGATTTCCCACGGCAAATCTGTGGTCGCGCTGGCCGAGCCGGTGACCGGCCTGCCTGCACCCAAGCTGGTGAAAAACGCTGCCAAGCTGGTGATGCTGCCGGGCAATGCCAAGGTCAGGCACCCGTTTGTCGAGGAGCGCAGCAAAAAGCTCTCCCGGTACGGCGACACCCATTCCATCAACCGGATGGAGCTGAGAAACAGCGACATCGGCATCATCACCTCCGGCAGTTCCTACCAGTACGTCCGCGAGGTCCTGCCCGAGGCGTCACTCCTCAAGCTCGGCATGGTCTGGCCCCTTGCCGAAGGGCTGATCAGACAGTTTGCCGCTAAGGTGACGAGGCTCTTCGTGGTGGAGGAGCTGGACCCGTTCATCGAGGATCAGGTCAAGGCCATGGGGATCAGCGTCATCGGCAAGGAGATACTCCCGGTCTGCGGCGAGCTGTCGCCCGGCAGGGTCAGGTTGGCCTTTGCCTCCATCGGCATTGCCACGGCAGATACCGGGGTTCCCCGGCAGGTCGACAAGCTGCCCGGCCGGCCGCCCAACATGTGTCCCGGCTGTCCCCACCGCGGCGTCTTTTACTCCCTGAAACAGTTGAACGCCTATGTTACCGGCGATATCGGCTGCTACACCCTCGGCTTCATGCCGCCGCTGAATGCCATGGATACCTGCGTCTGCATGGGGTCCAGCATCAGCACTGCCAGCGGCATCGTCCGGGCACTGCCAGAGGCGGAACGGCAACGGGTCGTGGCGGTCATCGGCGACTCCACGTTCCTCCACACCGGCGTGAACAGCCTGATGGAGATGGCGTACAACAAGTCGCCGGCCACGGTGATCATCCTGGATAACCGGATCACCGCCATGACCGGCCGCCAGGACAACCCCGCCTCCGGCTGGACCCTGATGGAGGACCCGACCAATGCGGTCGACCTGGTGCAGCTCTGCCGGGCGGTCGGCATCAGGAACGTCCGGGTCGTGGACCCCCTGGACCTGGAGCAGACCCGCCAGGCTCTCAAAGAGGAGATGGCGCGACCGGAACCGTCGGTGATCATCACCAACCGGCCGTGCGTCCTGTTGAAAAGGGAAGGGGTCTTTGTCAAGGGCGAGGTCCTGGCCGTGGACGTGGAGTTCTGCACCGGCTGCCGCGCCTGCCTGAAGCTCGGCTGTCCGGCCATCGAGTGGCGGCCGGGCGACGGCAGGAAGGGCAATGCCTATATCGACCCGCTCCTCTGCACCGGTTGCGACGTCTGCCGTCAGCTCTGCACATTCGAAGCGATCAAGAAGCGCGAGGGATAGCACGACATGAGCGATACCATTACCAATATTCTCCTGGTCGGCGTCGGGGGACAGGGGATTCTCCTGGCCTCGGAAATACTTGCCGAGACCTGCAAGCTGGCCGGGTTCGACGTCAAGAAGAGCGAGATTCACGGCATGTCCCAGCGTGGCGGGAGCGTCGTCTCCCATGTCCGCTACGGCCGGGAGGTCTTTTCGCCGACCGTACCGGAAGGGGAGGGGGATATCCTCTTCGGCTTCGAGCTGATGGAGACCTACCGTTCCCTCCCACTCCTGAAAAAGGGGGGCAAGGTCGTGGCCAACAACCTGAAGATCTCGCCGCCATCGGTCCTGACCGGGCAGGAGGTCTATCCGGACGATCTGGCGGAGCGGATCAGGCAGTCGTTCCCGGACTTCCTCCTGGTGGACGGCCAGGAGTTGGCCAGCGAGGCAGGTAATCCGAAGGCTGCCAACACGGTGCTGCTGGGCGCCGTTTCCCGACAGATGGAGATCGCCGAAGAGTTCTGGCTGGAGGCGCTGGCGAAGATGGTGCCGGCCAAGGCCCTGGATGTGAACCGCAGGGCGTTCATGCTCGGAAGAAAGCTGTAAGGAGTTCCCCATGTACTTCAACGAAGAATTCGAGACCATGCCGAAAGCGGCGCTGGAGTCGCTTCAGCTGAAGCGACTCCAGAATGTGCTGGAGCGGGTGTACGCCAATGTTCCGTTCTACCGGAACTCCTTTGACAAGGCCGGGATCAGGCCTGGCGACGTGAAGGGGCTGGCAGACCTGCAGCGGCTCCCGTTCACCACCAAGCAGGACATGAGGGATTCCTACCCCTACGGCCTTTTTGCCGCACCGCTCGAAGAGATCGTCCGTATCCACGCCTCCAGCGGCACCACCGGCAAGCCCACGGTGGTCGGCTACACCCGGAAGGACATCGATAACTGGTCCGACCTGATGGCCCGCTCCTTTGCCGCCGCCGGCGTCCACAAGGGGGACATCATCCACAATGCTTATGGCTACGGCCTCTTTACCGGCGGTCTCGGTGCCCATTACGGCGCCGAGCGGCTCGGGGCCTCGGTCATCCCCATCTCCGGGGGGAATACCAAGCGCCAGATCATGATCATGCAGGACTTCGGCTCCACGGTGCTGACCTGCACGCCGTCCTACTCCCTGTTCATGGCCGAAGAGGCCGCCGCTGAGGGGGTGGATTTCAAGAGCATGAAGCTGAAGGTCGGTATCTTCGGCGCCGAGCCGTGGTCCGAGACGATGCGCCAGGAGATCGAAGCGAAGCTGGATATTGCCGCCATCGACATCTACGGCCTGTCGGAGATCATGGGGCCGGGTGTGGCCATCGAGTGCATCGAGGCCAAGCAGGGGCTCCATATCTGGGAAGACCACTTCATCCCCGAGATCATCAATCCGGAAACCGGCCAGCGGGTTGCCGACGGCGAACTGGGCGAACTGGTCATCACCACGATCACCAAGCAGGGGATACCGCTCATCCGCTACCGGACCAGGGACATTACCCGTCTCATCAAGGAGCCGTGCGTCTGTGGCCGGACCCATGCCCGGATCGCCCGGCTGAGCGGGCGCAGTGACGACATGCTGATCATCCGCGGCGTCAACGTCTTCCCCTCCCAGATCGAATCGATCCTGGTGGGGATCGAGGGGGTCGAGCCCCATTACCTGCTGGTGGTCGACCGGAAGGGGACCCTGGATACCCTTGAGGTGCAGGTGGAAGTGAACGATAGTCTCTTCTCCGACGAGATCAAGGTCCTTCAGGCACTGGGCAAGCGGATCGAGAAGGAGATCAAGGACACGCTCGGCGTCACCTGCACGGCCAAGCTGGTCGAGGCCAAGACGATCCAGCGGAGCGAAGGCAAGGCCACGCGGGTCATCGACAAACGGAAGCTGTAGGGTAGGGGTTACAACAGGTCAGATACAACGTACAGGAGGCTACCAATGAACGTTGAACAGATCTCCATCTTTATCGAGAACAAGTCCGGCCGCCTGGCCGAGATCACCAGTATCCTGGATGAAGCAGGCATCAACATCCGGGCGCTCTCCCTGGCCGATACTTCGGATTTCGGCATCCTGCGCCTGATCGTCAACGACCGGGAAAAGGCCAAGTCCATCCTCAAGGAGCGCGGCTTCACGGTCAACAAGACCGAAGTTGTGGCGGTCGAGGTGCCGGACCGGCCCGGCGGGCTCGCCCGGATACTCAAGACCCTGGACAGCGCCGCCATCAACGTGGAGTACATGTACGCCTTTGTCGAGCGGTGCGGCGAGAACGCGGTGATCATCTTCCGGTTCGACGAAACCGACAAGGCGATCAATACCCTGCAGGCGAACGGCATCGCCATCCTCGATGGCGAACGACTGTACCGTATGTAGGTCACCCCCTAACCGATTATCACAATAGGAGGTTTCACCATGAAGAGGCTCGTGACACTGTTGCTCACCCTGTCCATCCTCACCCTCGCGGCGGCCGCGGCATCGGCTGCCACCGTCCGTATCGGGGCGCTGTTCTCCGTTACCGGGCCGGCCTCGTTCCTGGGCGAACCGGAGAAGAACACCCTGGAGATGCTGGTCAAGGAGATCAACAGCAAGGGTGGCATCAAGGGGACCAAGCTGGAACTGGTGGTGTACGATACCCAGGGAGACAGTACCAAGGCCAAGCAGCTGGTGAACAAGCTGATCAAGAACGATCATGTGGCGGCCATTGTCGGTCCGAGCACCACCGGCGACACCATGGCCATCATCGATGATGTGGAAAAGGCCGGCATCCCCCTGATCTCCTGCGCAGCCGGCATCAAGATCACCGAGCCGGTCAAGAAGTGGGTGTTCAAGACCCCGGCCAACGACCACGTGGCAGCGGAAAAGATCTTCAACTACCTGACCTCTAAAAAGCAGAAAAACATCGCCTTGTTGACCGTATCCGACGCCTTTGGTTCGTCGGGTCGCGAGCAGTTGAAGACCATGGCGAAGCAGAAGGGGTTCACGGTGGTGGCCGATGAGGTGTACGGCCCCAAGGACACCGACATGACCCCCCAGCTGACCAAGATCAAGGGTGCCAAGCCGGACGCCATCATCTGCTGGGGAACCAACCCGGGACCGGCCGTGGTCACCCGGAACGTTAAACAGCTCGGCATCAAGATCCCCCTCTACCAGAGCCATGGGGTTGCCTCCAAGAAGTACATCGAACTGGCCGGCGTGGACAATGCCGAAGGGGTGATCCTGCCGGCAGGAAAACTGGCGGTCTACGACAAACTTAGACCGTCCGATCCGCAGCACAAGGTACTCAAGGATTACAACCATGACTACAAGAAGGCGTACGGCATTGAGGCCTCCACCTTTGGCGGCTATGCCTACGACGCCTTCCTGATGATTACGGAAGCGATCAGGAAGGGGGCTACCACGCCGGAGCAGATCCGTGCCGCCATCGAGCAGACCAGGAAGCTGGTCAGCGTTTCCGGTATCTTCACCATGTCGCCTACCGACCACAACGGCCTCGACCTGTCGGCCTTCGAGATGGTCCGAATCGTCAAGGGGGACTGGGAGCTGGTGGGCAAGTAGACTGATCGATTCAAGGAGGAATCACGCGCATGAAAACAGTATCCGTTATGTTCGCCACACTCGTCAGCTGCATCCTGCTCTGCTGTTCACTCGCCATTGCGGCCGAGCCGATCAGGATCGGCGGCCTCTTTGCCGTCACCGGTCCCGCTTCGTTTCTCGGCGAACCCGAGCGGAACACGGCCCAGATGGTGGTGGACGAAATCAATGCCGCCGGCGGCGTCAAGGGGCGCAAGCTGCAACTGATCGCCTACGATACCCAGGGGGATACCACCAAGGCGGTCCAACTGGCCAACAAACTGATCAAGAACGACCACGTGGTAGGGATCGTCGGTCCGAGCACCACCGGCGACTCCATGGCTATCATCGACGTGGTAGAAAAGGCCGGCGTGCCGCTCATCTCCTGCGCTGCCGGGAGCAAAATCACCGATCCGGTCAAGAAATGGGTCTTCAAGACCGCCCAGAATGATGCCCTGGCCGTGGCCAAGATCTATGAACATCTGAAGCACAAGAAGATGACCAGGGTCGCCCTGCTGACCGTGTCCGACGGTTTCGGTTCGTCGGGCCGGGAGCAGTTGAAGGCCAATGCCGCCAAATTCGGCATCCAGATCGTCCTTGACGACACCTATGGCCCCAAGGATACGGACATGACCCCTCAGCTGACCAAGATCAAGGGAAGCCAGGCCCAGGCCATCATCTGCTGGGGAACCAATCCCGGCCCCGCGGTGGTTGCCCGAAACGTCAAGCAGCTCGGGATCAAACTGCCGCTGTTCATGAGCCACGGCGTTTCGTCCAAGAAATTCATCAATCTGGCCGGTGAGGCTGCCGAAGGGATCATTCTGCCGTCGGGCCGGGTCATTGT
>JAJZTK010000162.1 GCA_021849045.1 Deltaproteobacteria bacterium
CAATTCCGTTGGTTTCGGACCGTTGGTAACTGCTCAATTACCATGGTTCTCGACAACATGAAGAGGCCGTCTCGTTACAGAGACGGCCTCCTGACTTCCTGGTTTTGATATGCGTAACGCCATCTATCAGTATTAGAACAGGTCAAACACCTTGGTCAGCCTGACCTCGATACGGAAACCGTCGGAAGGGGTAATTGAGCACTAAGGGAAACTTGCCGGGTGCGATGCTGGTACCCGCAGGACCGAACGCCGCAATAACCGGGTTGGCAGGCTGGAGCACGGTGGAAGGGGGGGGATCGGCCCCCCAGGCAAGGGTGACGGAAGAGCAGAGAGCCAGCAGGAAAACAGAAATGAAGCGCAATACGATTGGCATAATACTTTCCCTTTATTTATTCACCTCGGACATGTACATACTGACGCCATTAGCATTGACGAGAAAAGTCATCCTGTCTTCGCCGACCACAAGTGGCCCGTCATACATCTTTCGCGTCTGATTGATCAAGTCCAGAGGTGTTGCAGGGAAAACACCTGCCTTCGGGTTGTTCGGAATCACTATGTGGCTGTAAACAGCGAGTTTGGGACGGGCGTTCTTAAAAAGCAGCCCACATTCTTCTGGTGTGGTGTGGTGGTTTATAATATTGCGGTATTCCGGAGTGGCGGCAACGATCTTGGCAGCATTGGCAGAATCTCCGCCGACAACCACCACTTCATGAATCAGCAGATCTGAGCCTGTCGCCTGCTTCTCAACCTCTTTCGAATATTTTGTGTCACCCGACAGCACGACCGAATGGCCCTTGTATTCTATCTTGAACCCAAAGCATGGTTCGATGAGTTCTCCATGGAACACAGGGAAGGCTGTTACTTTCACCCCATCTTTTTCAAACACTACGCCAGGTTTGATATCGTAAGCCTTGATAATGTCATTATCATCCCCCGCCAGAGGGTATGAACCTTTCTCGTCAGCAGAACGGATTCGCCGATCTTCTGCAAAGGTATTGTAAATATGATGCATCATCTCCTTGGTGCCCTTCGGCCCATAAATCACGAAAGGCGTGGTGCGTTTGCCATAAGGTGTGCTGATCCATCCAGTTGCATACAGATCGGGAAGACCATCGATATGATCCGAGTGCATATGGGTCAGAAAGTGAGCGTTAATGCTGCCAATTGGGACCCCTTGGTCAAACAGCCCAATTGTTGCACCGCGCCCGAAATCAAAGAGCAGGCGCTGACCGCCAACCTCAACGAGTGTACTGTTGCCGAAGCGATGCCGCGATGGACGAGGCGAACCGGTACCCAGCAGTGTTACCGAAAACAGATCTTCCGCCAGGCCCGTTCCCGCCACGCTCAACAAGACCAACACCATCAGCACTGCCAACCTTGCCGTCTTTTTCATTTTCTTTCCTAGACTTTCACTGTTGAACATTGAACAATCCCTCCTGTGATGTAAGCCCCCCTACTTCTAGCCTGGTTAAACTGTTTTACCCTGTCACACAAACCCCGCCTCCTCTCTCCTCCCGTGTTGGCATGTGTTGGAATAATCTCGAACGTTGCAGGTGCTTACCTGGTCCCCTACCGGTGATTGATCCGCACTCGGGCCAGCGCGACAGTGACTGCAAAATATTGTTCTACTATTCGCTTGCGTTCTGTTTTCTGGGTGGTCCTGATTACAAAAAATGTGCCACTACGAGAGTGAACGCATTTTCGCTATGTTAGATCTGTAGAGAGGGAGGAGTGTCCGATATGCGGACAATGACTGTGTAGAGGCGGGACAACTTTAATTAGCACAGCTAATGCTGTAACTTCGAGATCTTACGCGATGTGAGGCGTAGGCGGTCGAATGGTGGGGGGGAAATCTATGTCCGACAGCAGTCCTGTCAAGGGCTTTCAGGGTGAGAAAAAAGGCTTTAATCTCAGCAGGTTATCCATGGGGCGGGCAAGCTGTGTCCCGTGTTCGGACACAAAGGGAGAAAGGGTTGACGGTTTTGGATATCAGCGATAGAAAATCTTGCGGCTTACCTTGAGGAGGTCGGCGGCTTTGGACTTGTTCCCGTGACACTGTTTTAATGCTATTTCGAGCACTTTTTGGGTGATTGCCTCCAGGCTGACTTTCTCAACCGGCAGAGTAATGCGGAAGTCAATGGTCCTGGGATCATGGTTGGCGGAAATGACAGTTTGTGCAGGCTGGATACGCAGATGTTCCGGCCGAATCAATCCATCTTGTACCAGGATGGCGGCATACTCCATCACATTGTGCAGTTCCCGGACGTTCCCGGGCCAATCATACGCTGAAAGCATTTCCAGCGCTGCTCTGGACACACCCTGGATCGCTTTTCCCTGCTGCTTACAGAAACGCTCCAAAAAAAACTTTATCAGCAGGGGAATGTCTTCCTTTCTCGCACGCAAAGGAGGAATTGTTATCGGCACGACATTGATTCGGTAAAAGAGATCCTCGCGGAAACTGCCCCCCTGTATCATTGCGGCAAGATTGCGGTGGGTGGCGACAATCACCCTGCAATCGATCAATATCGGCTTACTGCCGCCTATTTTTTCATAGGTCCGCTCTTCCAGGACCCGCAACAGCTTGGCCTGCAACGCCAGCGGCATGTCGCCGATCTCGTCCAGCAGGAGAGTTCCGCCTTTGGCCTGGCTGAATTTCCCCTCCCGCTCCCGGTCGGCGCCGGTAAAAGCGCCACGGACATGGCCAAAAAGCTCGCTTTCCAAAAGTGATTCGGGAATGGCTGCGCAATTGATCGCCACGAAATTTCCCGGCAAGCCATCGGAAGCATAGTGGATTGCCCGCGCCAAGACCTCTTTTCCGACACCGCTTTCTCCAGTCAGACTGATGGTGATTGTTGGAGATTCAACCATCTGTGCCGCCAACTCAAGCACCTGCCGCATGGCCGGCGATTGAGTCACTATATTCTGAAAACTGTATAGTTCGCAGAAATGTCCGCGGAGCAGCTTGTTTTCCCCGGAAAGGCGGCCGAACTCCAGGGCTCGAAGCAGTACCACGTTGAAGGCTTCAGGGGTGAAAGGTTTCTCCAGGTAATCGAGGGCTCCCAGTTTTATTGCATTGACTGCACTTTCCACACAACCCCGGGCAGTAAAGACGATGAAGGGGAGCGACGGGTAGAGCTCCTTTGCAAACTGCATCAACTCGATCCCCCCCATCTCCGGCATGACCAGATCGGTAATGACCACGTCGGCCGGCTGCTCACGCAAAAGAGCCAGTGCCTCTTGGCCGCTGGTTGCCGTTACGACCTCATATCCCAGGCGCACTATCTGTTTTTTCAGGCTAAGGAGAAAGACTTTCTCATCATCAACGAGAAAAATGACCGGATTTTTCATAAACTGATTACTCCGCGCGTAGCGTCAATATCTCCACAAGGGATTGAAAAGCTGACGCAAGTTGCTGCTGCCGTTGTCGGGCTTCAGCCATTTCCCTGCGAATGCCAAGTTGCTCCATTTCTGCGCCGAGATCGGCGACACGACGTGCCCCGATAGCCCTTGCCGCGCCCACAAGCTTGTGGGCATGATGCTCGACACCGGCAGCGTCATCCTCTGTCAGACACCTCTCCAGGGCTGCGATATATCCGGACGCCTCCTGGCAAAACAGTTCGATCAACTCCCGGTCATCACTCAACTGCTCCGATGTCCCGGTGTCATCTGCGGCGCCGATTGTCACAGCCGGTGGGGCTTGCGGCAGCCATTTCGCCAGGGTTGCGGCCAGCGCTTCCAGGCGCAACGGCTTTGTGAGGTAGTCACTCATCCCGGCGGCAAGACAATATTCCCTATCTCCGACGGTCGCTCTTGCGGTCAGGGCAACAATCGGAACCGTGCGATTACGGACCTGAAAAAGAGGGTCACGAATCATTGCCGTGGCCTCAAGACCGCCCATTTCGCTCATCATGAAGTCCATCAGGACCAGATCATAATCCCTCTCGGTCAATGCCTGCAGCACTTCGTGACCATTTTCCACTATATCGAAAGAGTAGCCGAGCCTCTCCAGATAGGAAACGGCAACCTGCTGATTGACCGGGTCATCCTCCGCCAGCAGCAGATGGCCACGATGCTTGCCCTCCGTGAGCAAAAGCTCCGGCACGGGTGCTCCTGCCCTATTGACTTGGCCATACAGCGGTTCCGCGGGCTGTTTGCCCAGGGGTAACACAAACCAGAAGGTCGATCCGGTTCCTACCACACTGTCAACGCCGATTTCACCGCCCATCAGATGCACCAGCTTTTTGCTGATGGCGAGACCCAGGCCGGTGCCGCCGTATTTGCGGGTCGTAGAACTGTCCGCCTGGGTGAATGGCTCGAATATGTGGGCCAGTTTGTCGGGCGCAATGCCGATACCGCTATCGGTCACCGCGAACCTCAGGACAGCATGGTGCTCGTCTGCGGCCTCTGCGCTGATATGCAGCCTGACGAACCCCTGGTCGGTAAACTTGACGGCGTTGCCGAGCAGATTCACCATGATCTGGCTCAACCGCCCGGGGTCCCCCGTCAGGTTCAGCGACAGATCGGGGTCCAACTGCAGTTCGAGCGTCACCCCTTTTTGCTCGGCGCCAAAAGAAAATATGTCAAAGATTTTCGCAACGGTGTCCGCCAGGTCAAAGGGGGATGACTCAATTTCCAGCTTACCCTCTTCTATCCTGGAAATATCAAGCAGGTTGTCGATCTGCAGGAGCAGGATATCGCTGGCATAGTTGACGGTTTCCGCATAACGGCGTTGGGTGGCATCCAAATCCGAACGCAGGAGCATGGTCGTCATGCCGACCACGGCATTCAGCGGGGTCCGCATTTCGTGACTCATATTGGCCAAAAACTCGCTTTTGGCTTGATTGGCGGCCTCAGCTGCAGTAACTGCCAGCGCGAGCTCGGCGGTACGGTCCTTTACCAGGCTTTCCAAATGCTCGCGATAGTGGTTAAGCTCTTCTTCCGCCCGCTTGCGCTCGGTGATGTCCACAGCGAATCCATTAAAATATAATTTTGTGCTATCTAAAATTGCATACAAGGAGAACCATTTTATGGTGCCGTCGCATAATTGTGTCTTCAAGTTAAAATCACGAACAGCTCCATTTTCCAGGAGGAGTTTATTGAACTGGCGGAGTTCCTCCGGCTCGACCCAACGATTCGCAACATCTGAATAATGAGCGACAAAGTCTTCTGGAGTACGGCATTGAAACTGTTCCATTATTACATTATTGAAATCTATATAGCTCCCTTCCAGTCTTCGCTGAAAAATTCCGATTGGCGCATTTACAAATAAATCGTGATATTTTTTTTCACTCAGCCGTAATGCTTCAGTCACTGCCAAACCATAGGTTCTTTGCCTAGTAATGATCAACGCCGGAAGGACCGTCAGTAGAGAGAAGAGTATCAGCAGCATCGATGGTACGGCTGCCTCCTTGCCCCAGTGGGCAGGATAGCCGCCAGCCATCTGCCCGACGAGCAGATAGACAACGAAGTTAATGATGACGACGCCTGCTACAAGCCGGACACCAGAGGAATGGGGTATCTTCACGATATGTTCGCTCTTGTTATTACTCCGGGGAGATTTCTGCCCCATAGTTGATTCATAATAGAAAAGGCTCGGAGAGCTACCTTACAGCAACCCTCCTCCTGCGACAATCCCCCTGCCACGCTCGCGCAACAGGGGGATTTGATGTCTGATAATACCGACCTTAAAAAACGCGATGACCGAAAAGATGCACGCCAGCCGCAAAGTATTCGCTGCATCTAGACAGGAAGCTGTTTCAGGGTCTTACAGGATACTCACTGTTTCCTGCCACCCGAGACAACTGCTTCATGCCCCTTGTGCACGGCCTTCTCCAGGCGCCGACGCCGCGGCCAGGTGATCAGGTAAGTGATCGGACCGGACAGGATGTAACAGAGGAAGAACACAAACATCATGATTGCCGGCTCGGCTGCAATAATGATAATGAGCAGGACCGCCAGGACCAGGAAACCGAACGGCTGGCGCTTGATCAGCTCCGGGTCCTTGAAGGAGTAATACTTGACGCTGGAGACCATCAGGAACGCCAGGAAGTAGATGAGAACAAGGATAGCCAGCTTTTTGTACGAACTGGGCCAGCCGAAGTGGTAGAAAAAGATCACCGTTGAGGAAACCATGCTCGCCGCTGCCGGAATGGGGAGGCCGATGAACCGCTTGCTCTCGACGGTGTCCACCTGCACATTGAAGCGGGCCAGCCGCAGTGCGCCGCAGACAACGAACAGAAAGGCCGCCAGCCACCCCAGACGACCGAACGGCTTCAGTGCCCAGGAGAACATCAAGAGGCCGGGTGCCACGCCAAACGCCACCAGGTCGGCCAGGGAGTCGTACTCTACTCCGAACTTGCTGGTAGTGCCGGTTGCCCTGGCCACTTTGCCGTCCAGACCGTCAAACACCGACGAAACCAGAATCCAGATGGCCGCAGTCCGGTAATCCGCCCCCATGGTGGCCACCATGCTGTAAAAACCGGCAAAGAGGCTGCCGGTGGTGAAGAGATTGGGGAGGATATAGATCCCCTTGCGCATGCTCTCGATTCGGTGGCTCTTTTCCTCGCTCACGGCAGTATCCCCAGTACTGTTTCGCCACAACGGGTCTTCTCACCCATGGCGACCCTGATGTCGGTCCCCTTGGGAAGATACACGTCGAGCCGGGAGCCGAAACGGATCAGCCCGTAACGTCTTCCCCGTTCGAGTGTATCACCTTTTTTAGCATAACAGACAATCCGTCGGGCAATAAGTCCGGCCACCTGCACCACGACAATCTTCATGCCCCTCGCCGCCTCCAGGATGATGCCGAGCCGCTCGTTTTCAAAGGTGGCCCGCTCGTCCCGCACGTCCAGAAACTTGCCGGACACGTAGAAGGTATCAACCACCCGACCGGTAAGTGGCGCCCGGTTCACGTGCGCATTGAAGACCGACATGAAGATGCTCACCTTGCTCATCTCCTGCCCCAGATGTTCCTCGTGGGCATCGCCCAGGTAGACGATGACCCCGTCGGCCGGGGCCAGCACGGCCCGTTCGTCGGTCGTACCACTCCGCTGGGGGTTGCGGAAAAAGAAGACAATGAAGCCGGTCAGGAGCAGCAGGAAACAAACTAACGCAAGCAGCCAGGCAGAGCAGGTGCGCCAGTACAGAAAGGCAACAACGGCCGTGAACGCGGCAGCGATGGCAATGAACGGGAAACCTTCGACAGCTATGGGGGTATGTGTATTGCGCATAATACGGAGACACCTTCAGCAGAAAGGCCGGGCAAGGGCACTGGAAATTACCAACCCCGCCCGGCCCTTACGGAAAGTGCCGCTGTTCTCCTAGTTCTTGGTCTTGTCGACGATCTTCTTGATCCAGGGCATCATGCTCCGCAGCTTTTCTCCAACCACTTCGATCGGATGGGCGGCGTTGAGCCGGCGGCGTGCCGTCATCTCGGGATAGTTGGCCGCCCCTTCGAGGATGAAACGCTTGGCGTACTCACCGTTCTGGATATTGGCCAGACACTCCTTCATCGCCTTACGGCTCTGCTCGTTGATCACCTGCGGACCGGTAACGTATTCGCCATATTCGGCGTTGTTGGAGATGGAGTAGTTCATGTTGGCAACGCCACCTTCGTACATCAGGTCAACGATCAGCTTGAGCTCGTGCAGGCACTCGAAGTAGGCCATCTCCGGGGCATACCCCGCCTCCACCAGCGTCTCGAAGCCGGCCTTGACCAGCTCCACCGCCCCGCCACACAGCACGGCCTGCTCGCCGAACAGGTCGGTCTCGGTCTCGTCCTTGAAGGTGGTTTCGATGATGCCGGTACGGCCGCCGCCGATGGCGCTGGCATAGGAAAGCGCCACCTCGCGGGCCTTGCCGGAAGCGTCCTGGAAGACCGCGATCAGGTCCGGAATCCCCCCCCCTCTGACGAACTCGGAGCGGACCGTGTGACCCGGAGCCTTGGGGGCAATCATGACCACGTCAAGATCGGGCCGGGGGACGACCTGGTTGTAATGGATGGCAAAGCCGTGGGCAAAAGCCAGGGTGGCGCCCTGCTTCAGTTTCGGCTCGATCTCGTCGCGGTAGAGCCGGGACTGGAACTCGTCAGGGGTGAGGATCATCACCAGGTCTGCCGCGGCCACGGCGTCGGCAACGCTCGCCACCTTCAGACCGGCATTCTGCGCCTTGACCGCCGACGTCGAACCGGCGCGAAGGGCCACGGTCACGTCAACCCCGGAATCCTTGAGGTTGCAGGCATGGGCATGCCCCTGGGAACCGTAGCCAACCACCGCCACTTTTTTGCCCTTGATGATCGCGAGATCACAATCCTTGTCGTAATAAACGTTCATGTGCTTCCTCCATGTATTTTCTGCGCAGATAAACTCTGGCACGTGGTTCTATTGCCATTCGGGATGGTTCGTGTAGGGGCGCTGCTTGCTCCGCCCCAGCCTTTGCCGGGCGCAGCAAGCAGCGCCCCTACGGTTCTTAACCTTTCCAGCCTTTGGAGCCGCGACCGATAGCCACCGCCCCGGTCCTGACCAGCTCCTTAAGCCCCAGTGGCCGGAGCAGTTCCAGGATGGCATCAATCTTGGAGGGAGCGCCGGTCGCCTCGATGGTGTAGGACTTAGGGGTGACATCGATGATCTTGGCCCGGAAGATGTCCACGATCCTTAAGACCTCGGTCCGGCTGTCGTCCTCGGCCGACACCTTCACCAGCGCCATTTCCCGCTCGATGGCGCTGCCATCAGTGAAATCGATCACCTTGATCACGTCGATCAGCTTGTTCAGCTGCTTGGTGATCTGTTCCAGGATCTGCTCGTCACCACGGGTAACCAGCGTAATCCGGGAAATGGCTTCATCGTTGGTCGGCGCCACCGCCAGGGAGTCGATATTGAACCCCCTCCCGGAGAAGAGCGCCGCAACCCGCGATAGTACTCCGAATTCGTTCTCAACGAGAACCGAAATTGTGTGTGTCATGGATTAGCCTCCATCAAAAGGGTCATTACGCGTTCAGTACCATCTCGTTCAGCGACGCCCCGGCAGGCACCATCGGGAGCA
>JAJZTK010000018.1 GCA_021849045.1 Deltaproteobacteria bacterium
ATCTCGACACCAGCTACTCCGGTACGACCACGTACTACGGCTATTTCGATGCTACCGCCACCTACAGCTATGATTTCACCACCAATAAATTCACGAGCGGTGCTGCGATGCCGGGGACCTGCACCTACTCGGCCGGAACACCCGGTTATTTTTGTGTGAACACCGCGGGTACACCGGAGGCGGTGGTAACGACAGGTTCCACCGGATTTGTCGCGAGCGGCAACTTTCTCAACTGGCTCACCGCGTCCAAGTTCGACATCGAAAAAAAGATCCTGACCGGCGGTAAGTTCGATACCGTAAACAATGTCCTGGTCGCCGAGTCGCGCGGCTGCTCAGGGCGGGATTTTCTCAAGTCGGTATCGGGAGTGAATCTGACCTTCGCCATCAGGGGGGGGACACCGGGCGGCATCAGCTCGACCCAGAGTCTGGCGACCGAGTACGGCCAGACGTACATCGAGATCTATGCGGGGGTCTATAATGCAGCCGCCTGCCTTTCCGCGATGAACGACTGGATAGGCGTGGTCAGCGGCACTCCTCCGAATCTCGGCTCGTTTCAAAACGACAGCAAGTCCTGCGTGGGTGCGGGAAGCGGGGCACTCAACCCCACCAGCATGTGGAACCATGTGCTGCACAACTGCTACTGGGGCATCCTCAATATCGCCGGTGGATACTCCGGCAACCTGAGCCCCCTGGAAGGCGAGTGCCAATCCGTCTACGCCACTGTCCTTCCTTCCGCTATTACGGATCCGAATTCAGGGATTTCGATTTGCTCGAGTGCATTGACATATACTATCAACGGCATCACCTCCACGGGGTATTTGGGCGCATGCTATAATACCGTAACCAAGACTTTTTCCAGCCCCTGTGACGTGACGCAGATACAGAATTACTGCAATGCAAACGTCACCACAAACCCGGTGGTGGACCCGCCATCCACGTCCACAGCCACCATCAGTGCCACCATTCCGGGCTTTGTCATGCAACAGGGCCTGACGAATTTAACCCAAGTTGGGGTGTTAACGGTAAAGGTTGGCCTTGCCACACCGCCGACGGGATTGATAGACAAATACAGCGACCGGATTCGCTTCGGTGCCATGACATTCCAGAATAACGGCTCGGGTTCCGAATGTGGCGGCACCAGTTCGATTCCGTGCGCAAAGGTTTGTTCCGTAAGCACGACAAGTATATGTTATCTGAATACGGACTGCCCGAGCGGGGAGACCTGTGGCGCGCTCTCTCTGACGGATGGCGGTAAAATCATCTCTTACGTCGGTGCGGGCAGCTGTTCGGCTACGACAACAACCGCCTGTAACGTCGACTCGGATTGCTCCGGTCTTACCCCGAGCGGTCAGTATTGCGTACCGTCAAAGGGGAGTCACAGTAGCGGACTCATCAAAAGTATCGACGACATTCCGGCAACTTCATGGACACCTTTTGCCGAAGTTTTCTACTCCGCCATGGGGTACTTCGCCCGGACGAACGATTACACCGCTTCACCGCCGACGAGCAGAAGCGATGCCAATTTCAACTCGCTCCCCGCTCCTAACACGGCGGCAAGCTACGACACCAGCAAAAACCCGTCGCAGTACCGGTGCCAGTCGAACAATGTCCTGCTCGTTACCGACGGTATGTCCACGGCCGACCAGAATACGGCTTCCGAGGCCCTGGCAACGCTGTATGCCTCCCAGGTTCCCTATATCACCAAGGCCGGAACTACTTACAATCCAGGGAGTACGGGCTATGACCCGGCCAAAAACCACGGATATGATTCAACGGGCAAATGCCCGACCTATTCCGGGAGCCGGAGCATTGCCAACCTTGCCTGGGTGGCAAAAAACCGGAACATCAAGTCTGCATCCTTGGCTACCACGGCGATCACGACCACTCCTCAGGCGGCGAGCGAATCCATCTCGACCTATGTGGTCTACTCAGGACCTCAGACGAGCAGTCAGCCCGATCTTTGCGATCCGAAAACGCTCATGACGAACACCGCCACCAACGGCGGAACAACGCTTTTTGCGGCGGCCGACCCCACGACCCTCTACACCCAGCTCGACTCGGCATTCTCTACCGTTGCGGCCAAGGCGGCTTCGGGTACCGCGGCCTCCATTCTCAGCAACAGCGAGGGGAGTGGCGCCAATATTCTCCAGGCCGTTTTCTATCCGAAGAAAAATTTTGAAAACTCCACTTCTGCCTATTGGATTGGTGAGATGCAGAACCTTTGGTACTATGTGGACCCCTACATCAATAACAGTACCATTAGGGAGGATACGGATGGAGACTTGAAACTGAATCTCATCAATGACTATGTCGCACGCTTCGCTTTTGATTCATCTTCGAACAAGACCATGGTGCAACTCTACAAGGACACCAATGGCGACGGTACCAACTACACTGCCATCGGCGGCCTGATCGACCCGGATTACGTGAAGAGCATCTGGCGGGCCGGCAAACTCCTCTGGGCGCGGAATATCAGTACGTCGCCCCGGACCATCAAGACCTCTATCAACGGCAGCACGCTGATCGACTTCTCTTCTGCCACCTTCCCCGGCGGCCTCGTGGCCAATAATGCCGCAACCCTCGCCCCTTACCTCAATGTGACGGCCACCAATGCGCCGACGCTGATCAATTGGGTGCATGGCCAGGATCAGACGGGCTACCGGAGCAGGAGCGTCGACATCAAGGACCCGGTAACGAACAGTATCAGCAGCGGCGTCTGGCGGCTTGGGGACATCATCTCCTCAACGCCCAGGGTGCAGTCAACCGTGAGGCTCAATACCTACAATCTGCCCCCCCCTGGTGGGTATAATGACAATTCCTACCTTTCCTATATAAACTCCAACCAATACAAAGGGCGCGGCATGGTTTATGTCGGGGGCAATGACGGCATGTTCCACGCATTCAATCTCGGTCTCCTGTCGGTGCAGGCATCCGGCTTCCAGAAGGCGACCCTGAGCGGCAGTAACCTGGGCAATGAGCAGTGGGCCTATATTCCCAAGAACGTCCTTCCCTATCTCCAATATATGGTCGATCCGGCTTACGGCCACCTTTACTACCTCGACGGCCGGACCTCCATCTTCGACGCCAGCATCGGCTACACCGGTGTCGGCACCTGCGTCCGGGGGACCTATGACACCTGCGACAAATCGACACTCGGCTCGGTGGTGGACAGCAACAACAATCTTGACGCGACGCGCAATACCTGGCGCACTCTGGTCATCGGCGGCATGGGGCTGGGGGGGGCCTCCCAGAAGACCTGCGCCGTTGGTGCCAACTGCGTGCAGACCCCGATTACCGATCCGAGTGACACGATCAATAATCCCGGGCTAGGTTATTCCTCCTATTTTGCCTTTGACGTTACCGATCCAAACAGTCCCTCACTTCTCTGGGAGTTTAGCAACCCTGCGCTGGGCTATGCCACCGGGGGGCCGGCCATTGTCCGTGTCGGCAACTCCCAGAAGAATGGCAAGTGGTTCGCGGTGTTCGGTTCCGGCCCCACTGGGCCGATCGACACCTCAAGCCACCAGTTCCTCGGGACCTCCAACCAGAATCTGAAATTCTTTGTCGTCGACTTGCAGAATGGAACTCTGGTCAAGACGATTGATACAACCATTCCCAACGCTTTTGTCGGTTCCATGATCGGAGGTGCCATCGATGTCGATAGGGCAAACCCGACGGTAGTGGGGAACTACCAGGACGACGCCATCTATGTGGGGTATGTGAAGCAAGCAGTTGATGGCACCTGGACCAAGGGAGGCGTTGGCAGGATCATGACCATGGAAAGTACTGACCCCAATGATGTGGTGAATCCGTGGCGCTGGAACGTGATCATCGACGACATTGGTCCGGTAACGACCGCCATTTCCCGCCTCCAGGACAAGAAGAACCGGAATCTCTGGCTCTACTTCGGCACTGGCCGGTATTTCTTCCGCAACAGCTCTTCTCTGGACGACAATAGCGGCAGCCGGTCACTTTACGGGATCAAGGATCCCTGTTACAACACCATCACCCTGCCGGGCAACTTGCTGGATAAAACCTGCACTGCCGCGATAACCGGATCTCCGGTCAACCAGACGAATATTGTTACTGCGCTTGCCGCCGGGGCTCCGGGATGGCAAATCGACCTAGATGCCGCTACTGCCTCTGAAGGTGCCGAGCGGGTGGTTACTGACACGGTTGCCCTTCCCAACGGTACGGTCTTTTTCACTTCATTCAAACCAACGATGGATATTTGTGGCTTTGGTGGCAACTCCTTCCTCTGGGGTGTCAAGTTTGATACCGGTGGACAGGCGTCTGCCAGCGCATTGCAGGGCAAAGCACTTATCCAGCTTTCCACCGGCGAGTTCAAGGAGGTCGACCTGTCCACTGCCTTTACTGACAAGGGGAATCGGCGCATACAGACGCCAATGACCGGCAAGCCTCCTTCAGATGCCCCACCGATCATCAGTAACAGTCAGAATAAGCCGGTGAAGAAGATCCTTCACATTCAGGAACACTGATATGCGCAACCACGGCTTTTCGCTGATCGAGTTAATGCTTGTCATAGCGATCATTGCTATCCTTGGGAGCATTGCCACGCTAAGCTGGCAATCGATGCGGAAAAAGGCTGCCATAGAAACCCAAGCGAAAACAATGTACGGTGACCTCATGGACGTCCGGTCACAGGCCCTCTACACCAAGAGAGCGCGCAGCGTGGTGATCAGCAGCAGCCTGTTCCAAATCTATTCGTCTAATGTCACGTCAGTACCGCCTGTATCGCAGAAGACCCTCGGATATGCCGTTGTCTGGAGCTCTGCAGGGACCATAACGTTTGATACCAGTGGGTTGGCCAACGGTAGCGAAAGGTCTCTCTGCGTTGATCCATACAACGATCTTACCTTGGTCAATGCGGCAGCCGTTGACAGCCTTGTTATATCGGCGGCGAGAATCAATCTGGGCAAGCGAACCGGGGGGAATTGTGTCACTAACAACATCGAACAAAAATAACAACGGATTCACTCTGGTGGAGGTAATGGTCGCCATTGTCATCATGATGGTTGGGATGCTGGGCCTTTTGGAAGCGGTGAATGTGGCAATGGAGTTCAATCTGAAGAACCAGTTGCGCGATGAGGCGGTATATATGGGTGAGCGCTACATGAACGAACTGAAAGGACAGGGTTTCGACGCCATCGCTGCTACTTACGCGACGATTTCCACTGCCAGCAAGGTTCGGGGGGCCGGGAAAAGGATGTATGTGGACCGCAGTTCCCAGGTATTGTCGACCGACTCAGTAGGGCCGACTTCAAAGCAGCTGATTGTGGTGATCCGATGGAATTACAAGGGAATGCAGTACCAGAATAGGGTTATGGCCCCCATTTCCATAGCCCGATAACCGACCGGTACGAACTATTATGCGATTGAGGAACAGAGCAATGATTTTACATGATACGCGAGGATTCACACTGATCGAGCTGATCATCGTGATGGGGATATTCCTGATTGTCATTATAATCACTGCGGGAACCTTTGATACCGTCGTTAAGAAGTCAATGCAACAGTCCAAGTCGGTGGAGACCCAGATCGAGGGGGTCGTGGGGCTCGAACTCCTGAGGGCAGACCTTGAGCAGGCCGGTTTTGGTCTCCCTTGGACCTTTCAGGCAGCACCTGCGGCCACCATGTATAATGAAGTCGATGTGGCTGCATCGTACCCCACGGCCTTCTGGCCCACGGGAATTTCCGCTATTTCGTTCAACGATGCCCCGGCAAATCCTCCGCGCGCCATCCAGAGCAGCGAAACGACCTTCAATCAGGATAGCGACAGCCACGGGTCCAAGTATCTGGTCATCAAGTCCACGGTGGCGGGAACCAACACCACTGCAAAAAAATGGACGAACGTATCGTTCTCCGGCGGTGGCAAGTCAATCCGGACGTGGGGGACGACTGACCGGGATCTGGCCTCCTCCGATCAGGTCATCGTTGTCAAGAATTCGCTGATCTCGACCCCCCCCACCCGCCAGCTCATGGTAGATTCCAGTGGCAAATTTTACACCACGTTTGGCATCTATTCGACCTTGACCCAGCCCCACCAGGATGGCGATTCGTTTGCCATTTACGGCATAAGTTCCCTATCCTCGCTGAGGATGCCATTCAACCGTGCCGACTACTATGTCAGGAGCCCGGCGAAAATGCCGACATCCTGTGCACCCAATACGGGGATTCTGTACAAAGCAGCGGCCACCCACTCGGGGGGGGGCTTTGATCCGGTAATGCCGCTCCTGGATTGTGTCGCCGATATGCAGGTCGTATACGGCCTCGATACCGGCATGGGGTTTGTCAACACCCATACGACTACCGCACCGGCGACGCCTGATCTGATCAGGCAGCAGCTCAGGGAGATACGGGTTTACATTCTCGCCCAGGAAGGGATGAAGGATCTCTTCTTTACCTATCCCTCCCAAACCGTCGATGTGGGAGAATCATTTGACGGCGGGGCAACGATTATGGGCAGAAGGTTCGATCTGCAGGCTCGGATCGGTGCAGGCTGGCAGAATTACCGGTGGAAACTCTACACCATAGTCGTTCGCCCCAAGAACCTGATTCAATAACCGGCAGGCGGTGATCTATGAAACATCTGCGGAATCAAGACGGAATAGCGCTGCTTACGGCATTGATGTTTACCATGCTTATCCTCGGGATCGTAATGACGCTCTTATACTACGTGCTGATCGGAACTAAAATGTCAGCGGCCCAGAAGGTGTATCGGAACTCGCTGGAAGCATCCTATGGGGGGGTCGAGGTCGTGACCAAGACAATTCTTCCTCTTTTGATGGCGAACTATTCGAGCAACCGGCTTGTCCTCGCGAATAATCTTGGTGCGGCCGACAAACTCGGTTTGGTACTTGGGCCTAATCTCAAGGAAAAGCTTACCAAGCCCACTGCCGCTTGGGTCGATCTTGCCGGGAAAAGTGTTGACCCCAAGGTATCTCCTGATGCCGTTTTTACCTTGCAGGGAGCCAATCAGGGGGGGGATTTCAAGGTGTATAGCAAGATCGTCGATACTGTGCCTGGAGTAGGCCTCATTGACAGTAGTGGAATCGACTACCTCGATCCGGGAATTGGGGTAGCCGGGACGAATTCAAGTACGCAGACGCCAAGGACTCCAAGTCTCTTCAGTATTGAGGTTCAGGGCGAGAAAGCCGTTAACCCGAATGTGAAGGCAGGGCTTTCGGTCCTTTATGCCTACTGATGTCATCTTGAGAAGAACGATGAGACCCAAGTTTATCAGGTGTTTTCACTGTGGGGTAAGGTCATGAAACACGCAGCAATCATTTCAGTGGCATTGTTCTTTCTGGCCATGTTCATCACCGCTCCCTCCTTTGCCGATTCCGAGGTGAGAGGTGACGTACGCGACATGAGGGGGTCCCAGATCGTCGTGGAGCTGCAGGACGGAAGCACTCGCAGCTTCGAGGTGACCAGTGAAACAAGGATGTTTTCCCAGGGAATGCCGGCCCGGATAAAACGGATACTTCCCCACTCCACGGTGCGGATATCGGTGAAGAACGGCAAGGCTTCCGGGATATTCGTTGAGCAGGTACCGAAATGAGACGTCTCGTCATTGTCCTGCTGACCGGCATTATTCTCATTGGATCGACCCTTGTGGCCCAGGCGGCCCCGTCGATTGTCTGGACCTCTCCGGCAAGCAATGCCACCAATGTCGATGTGGCCATAGGCACGATCTGGGCGCAATTCAATCAACTGAACATGGACGGAACCAGCTTTAACGGCCGGGTCACCGTTGACAACGGGGCGACCTTCACGGTGAGCAAAGTCAACGGTGGGGCGTTGGATGTGGGCGATTACCTTCAGATTGCCCTGAATGGCAACCTGAAATACAGCACCACCTATACCGTGACGGTCGATAGAAGAATCATGGACATAAACGGTATCAAGATGGGGACGACCTACAGCTGGAGCTTTACCACCATGGCAAAGCCGGTCGCCGACACCACCCCGCCGACGGTCAGTTCCACATCGCCGATAAGCGGTGCGGTCGATGTCCCCCTGACGTCCCAGGTCGGCATTACCTTCAGCGAGGCCATGAACCCGGCAACCATAAGTACCTCTACCATTCTGGTGAATAACGGCGCCGTAACCGGGACCGTGGCCCTCGACGCCAGCGGCAAGGTCGCGACCTTTACCCCCTCCGCCAACCTGAGCTCTTTCACCAACTACACGCTGACCGTCACAAACGGCGTGAAGGACGCCGCCGGCAACGCCATGACAAGTTCCTACACCTCTACCTTCCGTACAATCAGCGCTGACACCACCCCACCGACGGTCACGGTGATAAGCCCGATCGCCGGTGCCACCGGCGTCGATTCCGGCAGTGCCATCACTGCCACGTTCAGCGAGGCAATGACGGCAGCGACCATTTCCACCACCACCTTTTCCGTCAGTGGAGGTGTCACCGGCACGGTCTCCTATGATCCGGCGACCTGGAAGGCTACCTTCACCCCCACGGTGCCCCTGGCGAACGGCACGAACTACACGGCGACCGTTTCCACCGGGGTGAAGGATCTGGCGGGAAATGCCATGGCAGTGGCCAAGTCCTGGACCTTCACGACCCTTGCGGTTGTCACACCCCCTGCACTCAACGATTACTGCCAGATCCCCCCTTATGTGACCAGCGCGTCGTCGACCCTGAAGCCCAATGTTCTTTTGATCGTCGACAATTCGGGGAGCATGTACGAGTTTGCGTATAAGACCGCCGGCGCGGGGAGCAGCAGCTACGACACCGGTTATAACCCTGCGACCAGTTACTACGGCTATTTCGACAGCAGCAAGATGTACAAGTACAGCAGTTCCTATTTCGAGTTGGATACGGCCGCAACCCCTGACAGGACCTCGTTCTGGTCGGGCAATTTTCTGAACTGGTTGACCATGCGTCGGATCGATGTCATCAGGAAAGTGCTGGTGGGGGGGAAGACCCAGCCCCGGTCGGCTAACGTCGCAAACTACCTCTTTGCCGCCGAATCTCCGGACCGCGATTTCTACAAGAGCTACAACAACGTCTACTACACCGTCCAGGCCGGAACATCGACGGAGGTGATCAGGAACACGACCAACAACACGACCTACAACGTCAAGATCTACGTGGGGAACCAACCCCCCCAGGATGGGCTGGTCCTGAGCTATTCGGACCGGATCAACTTCGGCATCATGTTCTTCAACGACGGCTACCGGTACGAGTACGGGATAAACAGCGTCAGGGACGGAGGGTTTGTGGCCGTCGATATGGGGTCCACCGGTACCAACCTGATCACGCAGATCGAGAATACCGATCCCACCACCTGGACACCCCTGGCAGAGACCCTCTACGAGGCGACCAGGTACTTCCAGGCGACGACCAGTGCTTACAACGGCGGCACTTACTCCGGCAAGGATCCGATCCAGTACAAGTGCCAGAAGAACTTCGTGCTGATCCTGACCGACGGCGAGTCGACCATGGACTGGAATCTCCCCGGCACCAACTGGGGCACCGGTGCGGTTACCGACTCCAACTTCAACATCAAGACCTGGATGGACAGCATCGCCACCCAGGAGGGGTCCGCGAGCCAGTGGAACGTGAATGCGAATGGCAGCGCCGGGACATATTACCTGGAAGGAGTTGCCTATTACGCCCACAATACCGACCTGCGCAGCAGCACCCTGGGCAAGAGCGATCTGCCGGGCAAGCAGAACCTGACCATCTATACCGTGTTCGCCTTCGACGATTCGCCGGTGGGGCGCGACCTCCTGAAGAAGACGGCAAAGTACGGCGGGTTCAACGACTACGACAATACCGGAAAACCTGACAAGCCTCTCAAATGGGACAAGAACGGCGACGGCATCCCCGATACCTACTTCGAGGCCAAGGATGGTGCTCTATTGGTTTCTTCCCTCGATCAGGCCTTTTCCGACATCCTGGCCCGCGTTTCGGCCGGTACGGCCGCGTCCATCCTCTCCAACAGCGAAGGGAGCGGGGCGAACATCCTCCAGGCGGTCTTCTTCCCCAAGAAATACTTTGATGCCCAGACAGAAGCAGACTGGACCGGAGAGATGCATAACTTGTGGTATTACATCGATCCGTTCATCAACAACAGCACCGTCCGGGAAGATACTGACTACGTAACCGCTTCTCCAGACCCTCCCCACCTGCTCAATCTGGGGAGCGATAATGTGGTCAACTTCTATTTCAATACCGACCAGAACAAGACACTCGTCAAGCGTTACAAGGACCTGAAAGGCGACGGCCAGCCCGACGTGGATACTAATGGTGACGGTATTCCCGACGCCTACACCTTTATTGACGAGGTTGATCCGGACAATGTGAAGAGTATTTGGCGGGCCGGCAAGCAGCTCTGGGGCAGAACCTCGGCACGGACCATCTACACCCAGACCAGTGGCAGCCTGACCAGTTTTCCTGCTCTGGACACCACCCAGGCATCTATCCTCCAACTGTTGCAGGCGGCCAACAAGACCGAGGCTGACAAGATCGTCTCCTATATCGCCGGCATGGACCAGAGCGGTTACCGGAGCAGGACGGTTAACATCGGCGGCACCAACGGCGTCTGGAAGCTCGGCGATATAGTCTCGTCCACTCCCCGCCTTCAGTCGTCCCTTAAGTTGAACGCCTACAATCTCGACGTACCAACCGGCTATGGCGACAAGACGTACGGCGATAGCAATGCTCATACCGGTTTCGTTAATACCTCGGCTTACGGCAATCGGGGGATGGTCTATGTTGGTGCCAACGACGGGATGCTCCACGCCTTCAAGCTCGGAATACTTGATGTGACCGCGTCGGGCGACAAGAAGGCGACGCTTAGCGGGAGCAGCCTGGGCGAGGAACAGTGGGCCTTTATCCCCAAGAATGCCCTCCCCTATCTACGGTATTTCGCCGATCCCGCGTATAATCACCTCTACTATGTGGACGGCACGACCACTCTCAACGATGTGAGCATCGGTGTGCCTGTGGGGTGTACCAGCAGCTACTGGGATTGCACCAAGGCAGTTGACGGCAGTAGCTGGCGGACGGTCCTGGTTGGCAGTATGGGGCTGGGCGGGGCGTCGAAGCTTGTCGGCACTGGGTGCAAAGGGACCGGCTGCGTGGAAACTCCCATCCTCGACCCGTTGGATAACACTAAGGGGGTTGGCTATTCGTCGTACTTTGCCCTGAATATCACTGACCCGAATTCCCCGTCTCTGCTTTGGGAGTTCGGGACTCCCAACCTCGGGTTTTCGACCGCTGGCACTGCTTTTGTCAAGATCAGCGCCAAGAAGGCTGACGGCGTTACCCCGGATACTTCCAAGAACGGCAAGTGGTTTGCCGTCCTGGCCTCCGGGCCGACCGGTCCCATTGATACCGCGGCCCATCAGTTCAAGGGAACATCGAACCAGAACCTCACGATCTATGTCCTGGATCTGGTAACCGGTGCGGTTGCTGCCACGATCGACACCCTTACGGACGGTACCAAACTCACCAATGCCTTTGCCGGCTCCATTACCAGCTCGGTGATCGACGCAGATCGCTGGAATAAGGCGTCAGCGGGCAACTACCAGGATGATGCTCTCTATATCGGCTATACGCAGCTATCCGGCACCACCTGGACCGATGGCGGCGTGCTCCGGCTCATGACTTATGAAAACCCGGATCCCACGCAATGGAAGCTGAGCAAGGTGATCGACGGGGTGGGGCCGGTCACTACCAACATAGGCCGGTTGCAGGACCGGAAGAATCACAACCTCTGGCTCTATTTCGGTACCGGGAGATACTACTTCAATCAGGATGACAGCAGCAGCCAGCGCAAGTTGGTCGGCATCAAGGAGCCCTGTTATCTTGCGAGCGACAAGCTGGATGCCACCTGTACCACCAAGAAGGCCTTGACGGACCTGACCAACCAGGATGCCGGCACGGCAAACCCGGTGACGAACCAGGGGTGGTACATCAATCTGGATGTCCAGGATGTTGTCAATTCGTTCGGCGCCGAGCGGGTTGTCACAGACCCGGTAGCCATGGCCAATGGTGCGGTTTTTTTTACCACGTTCAAGCCTACCTCTGATGTCTGCAGTTTCGGCGGCAATTCTTACATGTGGGGGGTCAAGTACGACACCGGTCTGCAGGCGCCGGCCAAAGCACTCCAGGGGAAAGCTCTGGTCCAGGTGTCAACGGGAGCCTTTGAAGAGATTAATCTTGGCACCGGCTTCACGGATAAGGCTAATCGCAGGCTTGGAGTTCCCATGGTGGGCAAGCCACCCAGCGATCCGCCCCCCATCGTTACCAAAGCGAACCTGCGACCGGTGAAGAAGATTATTCACATACAGGAGCGCTGAGATGCGTCAGGCCGGGTTCACCATTATAGAAATGGCCATAGTTCTGGCTATAGTCGGTATCCTGACAGCGCTGGCCACAGTGCGGTTCAATGCGTATATGCGGAAGAGCCAGATGCAGAGTCAGATCCAGACGCTGTACAGCGACCTGAATCGGGTACGCAGCCAGGCACTCTTCAACCGCCGGCCACGCTCGGTCACCATGACGTCGAACCAGTATGCCCTATATTCGTCAAGCGCGGTTACGGGCAGTCCGGTGGAACAAAAAGCGTTGAAATATCCCATGGCCTTAAACAACGGTGCCCAGCTCGATTTCGACGAGCGGGGACTTCTCGCCAATGTAACCAGCGCCAGTGCCTGCATCCTTTTACCGACCTCGCAGGATGCGGTGATCGACAGCCTTGTGCTGTCCGAAACACGGATACTGATAGGGAAATGCAATGACTGCAATACGACAGCCGACTGCAAAACCGTTAATATCACCGCAAAGTAGCCGAGGGTTCACTCTCGTCGAGGTCATGGTCGCCATCCTGATCCTGACGGTGGGGCTCCTGGGATTGCTCCAAGTATCGATCCAGGCGAGTGAACAAAACCTGCGGAATGCCTTTCGGACTGAAGCGGTTCAGATTTCCGAGGGATGGCTTCTTTCCCGGCGGGTACAGCCGTTTGACAACATAACCGGCGGTCTCAAGAGCGAACAGGTGGCGAGCCGGTTACGGGGTTTTACCATGAACTACACCGTGGAGCGGAGTCATACTGACCTGTCGACAGACTCCAAGCAGTTGATCGTGACCGTCAGGTGGAACTACAAGAACAACCAATATTTTCACGAAGTACGATCGGTGCGTACGCGATGAGACGAAGAGCTTTGCTGCATGACAACAAAGGGTTCAGCCTGGTCGAAATGATTGTGGTCATGGCGATCTTTGTAACCGTATTAATGATCACGGCCAACGCCTTTGACTCGATCGTCAGCCGGTCAAGCGGGCATGCCAAGTCAGCCCAGAGCAGCATCGAGGGGATTGTCGGGCTGGAGGTGCTGCGTGCCGACCTGGATGCGGTTGGCTTCGGTCTTCCCTGGTCGTTCTCGACCACTATTAACCCAATTTATTATACCGAATCACAAGTTGTTCCTACCCATTATGCAGTTAACGGCACGGGGATCAATCCTGCTACGGATTTCAACGATGCCACCGCCGGTGTCCCCCGCGCCATTTTGACCAAGGCGGCCACCTCAGGTGCGCGGGCAGGAGTCGACTACCTGGTTATTAAGTCAACGGCCAGTGCCATGTCCAGTACTTCCAAACACTGGAGCTATCTTAACTACTCCTCCAGTGGAGGAAAGATCAAGCAGTGGGGGACTGCTGCAGACAATCTTGTCAATGGCGATCGGGTTATCACCATCAACACCACCTTTTCTACAACTGGCAGTGTTGACCGCCGACTGGTTGTGAATAACGGCAGTTACTCCTACCGCGTCAATGGTATGGTTGCGCCCATTGAGTTTTCTCCCGGAGACTCTTCGCAAACTTTTAGCGTTTACGGCATCCGGAACGAGACGGGTGCCCTGCCGGCCAACGAGCCGCTTGCAATGCCTTTTAACAGGGCTGACTACTTCGTCTACCGAGCGAATGACATTGCCCAGCGTTGCGCACCAGGAACCGGCAGTCTCTACAAGGCTCCTATCGACCATGCCAGCGGCGGATACAGCAAGCTTTATCCGCTGGTCGACTGCGTGCTCGATTTTCAGGTTGTCTTTGTCCTGGACGTTGACAATAACGGCAACCTGACCTATACCGACAGCCTGGCAGGCAAGACCGCTTCCGATATACGTCAACAGCTGAAACAGGTAAAGGCATACATACTTGCCCAAGAGGGGCAGAAGGACAGGGGATTCACCTATCCGTCGTCATCGATTGTCGTTGCTCCGGCGGGGATGGCAAGCCTCGGGCATACATGGGACGACTCCACGCTCACGCCAGCAGTTGGAAGCGACTGGAAGAACTACCGCTGGAAGGTTTACGAAATCTCCGTACAGCCAAAGAATCTCAACAGGTAAGGCCAGTCAGCCATGAAACCACTACGCAATGAAGATGGTATCGCCCTGGTAACCTCACTCCTTCTGACCCTGATCAGTCTGACGGTGATGCTGGCGGTTCTGTATCTTATTACCCAGGGAATTGCCACATCATCGGCCCAGAAACGCTACAAGAACTCTCTCGAGGCGGCCCACGGCGGTGTCGAGTTCTTCTCCAAGGAGATCATTCCTCGTCTGATGCAAGGAGATTCGGCCGGGACGCTCACAACCGCCTTCAGCGGGATCAACCTAGCCATCCCGTCCAGCAATTGCCTCAGCCAGAAACTGAACAACTCAACCGCCCAGTGGACTGCGTGCACCGGGGCAGTTCTCACCTCCGACCCGAAGCAGTCTCCTGACATTACCTTCACACTGGCAGGGGCCGGAGGCTCCGGTAATTACAAGGTCTACTCCAAGATTGTCGACGCGACACCGGGGAACTCCGATTCGTCGGGAATTGATTATCTTGAATCCGGGAGTGGGGTGACGGGAACCAGTTCCGGGGTTTCCCCCAAGCACATGCCTGGGATGTACCGGATAGAAGCGGCAGGAGAAAAAGAGGTTAACCCGAACGAGCGCGCTCTCCTCTCGGTTTTGTATGCGTACTGAAAAAAGTTACTTAAGTTCGGCCCAGACTTGACGAAAAAGAGCACATTAGATTTCTCATTCCAATTTTTTTGATCAGGAGGTTCAGTAGTGCGTAATGCTCCAAAAGTATTACGTTTTTTTGTGTCAGTTAAATGTAATTTTGCTTAATTTCTTGACAATATGTTTAATTGCTGTAAATTTTGTGGAACTATCCAAAATTTAAATGGAAATTGCATGAAAACTAAGAATAGCTTAAAGAGAATCCGTGAGGCTAAGCTTATAAGCAAGGCGGAACTTGCCCGTCTGGCCGGGGTTTCGGCGGTTACCATCGACCGGATTGAGCAAGGGGAGAATTGCCGGCTGGAAACCAAGCGGAAAATAATCCTCGCCCTCGGGTTTACTCTTGCCGAAAAGGAAAAAGTGTTTCAAGACCATTAACCAGGGACAGGGTCACACATGTTTTTTGCCAAGAAAAAAGAACTGGTTGGAATAGATGTGGGGTCTAGTTCGGTAAAGCTCGTCCAGTTGAAAGAGCAAAAAGGCAGCTATTCCCTGCAGAATGTCGGCATCTGGCGTTTGCCACCCGAGGCTATCGTCGACAATGCTCTGATGGATAGTTATACAGTGGTTGAGGCGGTGAAAGGACTTTTGAAAGGTCTTGCCATCAAGGACAAGGAGTCTTCGACTTCGGTTTCCGGCAATTCCATTATCATTCGGAAGATTGCCCTCCCTGTAATGCAGCCGGAAGAACTTGAAGAACAGATTCATTGGGAGGCGGAACAGTATATTCCCTTTGACATAAACGATGTTCATGTGGATTTCCAGGTTCTGGAGAGCGACGGGGTCGATCCTTCCAAGATGAGCGTCCTCCTTGTTGCAAGCAAGAAGGATATCATCAATGACTATCTATCGGTGTTCAATGAAGCAGGCATAAAGCTGGTGGTCATTGATGTCGACTCCTTTGCAGTTCAGAATGCTTTTGAACTCAACTATGAAGTGAATCCGGATGAAGTTTGTGCCCTTATTAATATAGGGGCAAGTATCATGAACCTGAACGTAGTTCATGCAGGGACATCGCTCTTTACTCGCGACGTTCAAATGGGAGGCAATCTTTTTACTGAAGAGATCCAGAAACAGTTTGGCTTGAGCGGGGAAGAGGCGGAGAAACAAAAGGTGACCGGTGATGCTGTCTCCGGGCCACGACTTCTGGATGTAATCGATAAGATTAATGAAAATTTGGCGCTGGAAATTCGTCGATCCCTGGATTTCTACAATTCCAATGCTATTGAAGGAAAGATAAGTCGAGTGCTGATCAGTGGTGGTGCCGCAAAGACTCCACACCTGATTGACGCGGTAAGTCATAGACTCGGACTGCCTGTTGAAATCATGAACCCGTTCCAGAAGATAACGTTCAGCGAAAAGGAATTTGATCCCGAATACCTTGAGCAGATCGGGCCTTTGATGGCTGTGGCGGTTGGATTGGCGATAAGGAGGCTCGGCGATAAATGATCAGGATAAACCTTTTACCTGTCCGGGCTGCAAAAAAGAAAGAAACCGCCAGGCAACAAACCACTATTGCCCTCATGTCGATAGCTGGCGTTTTGTTGATCTTCTTTGCCCTCTATTCAGTGACGCTCGGTAAAATTAGTGGTGCCAAGAACGAAATAACCTCTACAGAGAATGAGATCCTGCAACTAAAGCAGAAGATCGGTGAAATCGATAACATCAAAAAGCTTCAGGCTGACGTGAAGAAAAAGCTCGATATCCTGGCCCAACTGCGCAAGGAAAAAACCGGCCCTGCGACACGGCTGGCAACCTTGAGTGATGCTGTTCCGGAGAAACTCTGGTTGACCAAGTATTCTGAAGGGACCGGGTCGGTATCCATCTCGGGGACTGCTTTCAGCGAGGAGCTCATAGCCGATTTCATGCGTCGTCTTCAGGCTTCTGCTGACTTCACGAACGTTGAATTGCAGGTTTCCGAGCAAGCTGAGGTAAGCGGCGTCAAGCTGAAAAGATTTGATATCACCTGCGTGTTGAAAAGTCAGAAGAAAGAGGACCCTCCCAAAAAGTAGTGAATTGGCACAGTGCAGGACACCATTGAGGATATGGCATGGATCCACGTATTGATAAAATTCTGAAGTTGCCGACCCGACAAAAGGTCATGATCCTGGTTGCCGTGGTGCTATTGATTGGAGCGGCTCTTTTCTTCAGTCTGCTGCAGCCCAAAATGCAGGAGTTGAAGGATCTGCAGACGAAACTGGATGGATTGCGGTCCGAGGTGCAGGAGAAGAAGCGGGTTGCCGACAATCTGCCGAAATTCAAGTCTGAGTACGGAAAATTGCAAAAGGAGTTAGATAGCGCTCTTACCGAGCTTCCCAATCAGAAGGAGATTCCGTCCCTGCTGACCAGCATCACGAGTGCCGGAAAAGGTGCAGGGCTCGATTTCTTACGATTTGCACCCAAACCGGAAGTGTCCAAGGATTTCTACGCTGAAGTGCCGGTGGATATCGTTGTGTTCGGTTCGTACCTTAGCCTTGCCAATTTCTTCACTACCGTCGGTAACCTGCCCCGGATCGTCAACATGCAGAACGTGACTTTTTCAGACATCAAGACCGATAGAGGGCGTACTCTGGCCAAGGTTACCTGTCTGGCGACGACTTTCCGCTTTCTCGACAAGAAAGAGATCAAGGATGACAAGAAGAAATAATGTTACGGTATTCTTGCTGACCTGTTCCCTTGCGTTCACTCTGGTGTGTGGATGCAAGAAGGAAGTATCGTCTCCTCCTCCCCAGCAGGCGCAGCCCGCCAAAACTGCTGCGCCTGCGTCTGCCGTTCACAAGTCTATGACCAGTACCAAGTCGGGTGTCCAAAAAACGATGTCGGCTGCTCGCATCGTAACCGTCGGCCAGATTGACTTCACGAACAAAAAGGATCCCTTTAAATCGGCAGTTACCGCCCCTTTGCCGACAGACAAAAGTAGTGAACAAGTAGTGAGAAAATCCGGTGAGCAATTGCCGATTCTGAGTTATGAAGCGGAAAAGTTCAAAGTCGTTGGCATCATCACTGGCATCAAGGAAAACAGGGCACTCCTGATCGATCCTGCGGGAAAGGCCTATGTCGTAAGGCAAGGAATGGCTGTTGGGAGTAACGATGGTGTCGTTGCAAAAGTCAACCTCAACTCTGTGGAGATTGTGGAGAAGTTTCGGAACGACGACGGCCGCGTACGAAAAAGGACCGTAAAACTTACCCTGACCAGGAAAAAGTAAGGAGATTTACAGATGAAAGTGCACTGGTCCAGAATACGTCAGGGGAGCATGCTCCTCATATTGCTGACAGCGCTTACCGGTTGTGCCGAGCGCATGGCGGCCGTCAAGCCGTCGGTTGTTGCGGCGCCGGACGAACCGGCCGAAATCAAAGCCATCAAGGTTTCTGATGACGGCAAACAGGTGGAAATTACCGCCAGCAAGCCTCTGACCTATACATTCTACCGGACGGCAAATCCCGCCAAAGCGGTTGTTGATCTGGCCCAGACTATGCCCGGTGCTGCCAAGGGCATTCAGGAGGTCAACAAGGGGGAGGTTAATAAGGTAGACGTGACCAGTCACAGTTTTGGGACCGGCTCACTCAGCCGCGTTGAGATTTTCCTGGCCCGGGATGCAGAATTTACCGTATCCGCAGACCCGGCTGACAAGAGCAGGCTGGTTGTATCATTGGCGGCTCCGCCAGCAGCGACGTCGATAAAGACGGAACAGGTTTTGACTCCGACGATTGCTCCCGAAAAGGATGTAAGAGCCTCGACCCCATCTCCCCAGGCTGAAACCAAGGTTGTGGCAGCTGCACCTGCTATAGCCAAGGGTACGGTGCAGCCTTCTCCCGCACCCACAGTGCAATCTCCTGTGGTTCAATCGGTTGAGAAGCTGAGTGAACCGGTACACGCTGAAAAGGAGAAAACGCCGGCATCTGAGGGTAAATCGGTAACAGCCATAACAAAGGCCTCTGATGGCATTCTCGTTGAAGTAAATGGTGGTGTCGAAGCCTACAACTCGTTTAAACTGACCAAGCCGGACCGTTTGGTTATTGATATTCCCGGCGTGAAAAGTGGTTTGTCATCCAAGACAGTCGATATCAACGGTTTCGGACTTGGCAAGGCGCGGCTGGGGGCTTCACCGGAAAAGGTACGGATCGTATTCGATGCGTCGCAGGGAGTTCTGCCCTACTATCAGATCAGTAAGAGCGCTACGGGTTTGAAAATCCTTTTTGGCGATACTCCATTTGTGCCGGTTCCCAAAAAACAGGAAGCAATCGCGGCACCGGTGGCACCGACGGTCGAAGCACCAAAGGCTGCCGTGGCCGCTGCTGAACCAGCTGCTGCTCCAGTGGCAGCCGGATCTGAAGCAACTCCGGCGCCGGTCAAGAAGTCCGTTCACCCCGGAGTTGCCACTGTAGAAGCGATCGATTTCTCGCAAAAGGACGGTAATACCCGTCTCGCCATCAGGGTCAGCGGAGATTGTGTCGTTGGCAAACCCTCAAAAGTTGCCAAAGGGGTTTCCCTTACACTGAAAAACTGCCAGCTTCCGAAAAAGCTGCAGCGATCACTTGATACCAGTGGGTTCACCAGCGTGGTTCAGGGCGTAACTCCCTATGCGGTCAGGGTCAAGGGGGGAACTGATGCACGGTTTCTGGTAAAGCTCCGTAGCGAGGCTCCTGCTACCGTAACGCGCGACAATGATCTTGTTATCCTGAGCATCAAGGATACGTATCAAGCCGAAGAGTCCCCCATGGCTAAGACCGCTCCAAAGGCCAAAGAAGAGAAGTCAGCCGAGGAGATGTCGCTCCCGGACAAGACGGCACAGGATTCGGCACCTGCCGCTGGTGCGAAAAAATACACCGGGCGGCGCATCAGCCTTGAGTTTTCGGATGCCGACATCAGGAAGATTTTTCAACTGATTGCCGAAGTGAGCAACCTGAATATCCTGGTTTCCGACGATGTCAGCGGAACTATTAGCCTGAAGCTGGTGAACGTGCCATGGGACCAGGCCCTGGATGTAATCATGGAAAACAAGGCGTTGGCCATGCAGCGGGACGGTAACATCGTGCAGATCAGGCCAAAATCCAAGATAAAGTCTCTGGATGAAGAAGAGAGGGATCGGATTCAGGCTGAAGTGCGGAAGATGGATCTCAAGACCGTCATCTTCGATGTCAATTTTGCCAACATCGCCGATGTTGAAAAGCAGTTCAAGGCCATCTCATCCGCCAATTTTCGGACCGATGTGACTGTTTCTACAGATGCCCGTACCAACAAGGTGATTGTTGTCGATGTGGAACCGGCCATCAAGAAAATGAAGTTACTGCTGGAATCCCTGGATGTGCCGGAAAAGCAGGTGATGATCGAGGCGCGCATCGTCGAGGCCTCGTCCAACTTTACCCGGGATATCGGGGTACAATGGGGCTTGAGCTATAAAGATGGCTCGGCCAGCTTTGCCAACCTCAATTCGGTTTCCACCTCCCTGGGCGGTGTTGTGTCGACGGTGCTGCCGACAGTCACCACCGGCGGGATGGCAACCGGCATGTCGTTCGGCAAGCTGACCAGCAACGTACAGCTGGACCTGCGGCTGTCGGCAGCGGCCACCATCGGCCAGGTGAAGATAATCTCCACACCGAAGGTGCTGACGGTCAACAACAAGGCGGCCAAGATATCCCAGGGCCAGTCCGTTCCGTACCAGACCGTGTCGGCGGAGGGTACCAAGACCGAGTTCGTTGAAGCGGCCCTGACTCTTGAGGTTACCCCGCACATCACGGCCGATGGCAGCGTTTCCATGAAGATCAAGGCCTCCAACAACTCGGTGGGGAGCGGCACACCGCCGCCGATCAACAAGAAGGAGGCAACTACCGAACTGGTGGTGAAGAACGGCGAGACCACGGTCATTGGTGGTATCTATGTGGATTCGGATACGGAGACCGACACCGGCGTGCCGTTCCTGGCTGACATCCCGCTGTTCGGCTGGCTGTTCAAGTCGAATACTAAAACGAAGCTCAAGAATGAGCTGTTGATCTTTATTACTCCGAAGATTGTATCTTAAGCGATTTAGTCGAGAGGATTAGGATGAAAAAATTTTTTAGCTTATTGCACGTACTCACGGTGGTAATAGTTTTTACCGTACAGGGCTGTGGCTCAGGCGATAGCGAATTGATTGGCAGTCTAGACATGACTGCTACCAAGGTGGACGATTCAGGAGGTTATTCCCACGCTGAAAGTACGGTAACCTATAAACATCCGACCAAAGACCCTACAGGTACAGAAATCTCCTATTCAGAAAATATTTATACGCCTACAATTCGAATAAGTAGCTCTTCGCAAACAAAAAAAGTAAATAGCTCTGGTGCTATTACCTTTATATCCAAATCTGTGCAGCAAGGCACCGAACCTATTTTTATTGATGTCTCAGCTCAAACAGGTTCATTGACGCAGTTTAAGCGAATAACTATTCCTGCCATAGCTTCGCTGAGTGTTACCCCTTCTGCGATTGCATTTCTTGTGACTGATGCGGTTGGAACAGCTAAGACGGTTACAATTTCAGGTGGGATTTCTCCGTACTCGGTGTCATCCAACTCATCGAATATTGGTGTAGCGGTAAATGCTGCTACAGCAACTATAACTAACAATGTGGTTATTACTGGTACGCGATCCGCCACAATTACGATTACAGATGGTGCTGGCAAGTCAGCGACTGTTTTGGTAGGTTATTGAGTCGGATTCTCTGGGTTAATCGAAGAGGGTACAAATGCCAGGGGAGTCCCTGGCATTTGTTTACTTGGGAAATTACCTGTCACAGATTTAAGTGATGCTAAGGAGTTTTTGAGATGTTGCGTTACCTTTGCGCCGGTGAATCCCACGGTCCACAACTGACCGCCATCATCGAAGGGCTTCCGTCCAACCTGCCGGTTGCCGAAGAGTCTATCAATATTGACCTCGCACGCCGCCAGGGAGGCTACGGCCGCGGTGGGCGAATGCTTATCGAAAAGGACCAGGTGGAGATCCTCTCCGGCGTCCGCTGGGGCAAGACCATCGGTTCGCCGGTGACCCTGGCGGTGAAGAATCGCGACTGGGAGAACTGGCAGGAGAAGATGTCTCCCTACGAGCGGCACCAGAACGACAAGATCCGCGTGACCCGCTCACGGCCCGGCCATGCGGACCTGCCCGGAGCCATGAAATACGACCACCGGGATGTGAGGAATATCCTGGAGCGGGCGAGTGCCCGGGAAACAGCGGTACGGGTGGCGGTCGGCAGCGTCGCCAAGTCACTCCTTGCCCAGTTCGGCATTTTGGTCAACGGTTTTGTCGCCGAGTTGGGCGGCATTGTCGCCAAGCGCCCCAATCTCCCGCTCCAGAACCTGGTGGAGATGGCCTCGCGCTCGGAGCTTTATACCTATGATGCGGCTGCCGAAGCCGCAATGAAGGAACATATCGACCGGATGAAAGCGGCCGGCGACTCGGTGGGTGGCATTGTCCAGGTTGTGGTGAGCGGCGTCACTGCCGGCTTGGGGAGCCACGTTCATTGGGACCGGAAGCTCGACTCCCGTCTGGCGGCGGCGGTTATGGGGGTCCAGGCCATCAAGGGGGTGGAGATAGGTTGCGGCTTCGATGCTGCCCGCCTCCCCGGCTCCAAGGTGCATGACGAAATCTATTACGACTCGGCCAGGATCGTCAAAGGCAAGCAGACCGGGTTCTACCGCAAAACCAACAACGCCGGCGGTATTGAAGGCGGGATCAGCAACGGTGAAGACATCGTGCTCAGGGCCGCCATGAAGCCGATTCCGACCCTCTACAAGCCGCTTCGCTCGGTCGATATCGACACCAAGGAGCCCTATGAGGCAACGGTAGAACGTTCCGACGTCTGCGCCGTGCCGGCGGCGGCGGTGGTGGTGGAGGCTGTGACGGCCTTTGCCCTGGCCGAGGCTATGATTGAGAAATTTGGCGGCGACAGTGTGGCGGAGATGCAGCGCAACTATGTCTCATATGTCGAGTACCTGAGCGAGTTTTGAATTGGGAGTGTTGATGGAGGAGATCGTTACCGTTGGGCTGGGCGACAGGAGTTACCGGGTCCGGGTGGGCACCGGGACGCTGCCCCGAATAGGCCCGCTCTGTCACGCTGTCGGGCTGGGAAAGCGGGCGGCGGTAGTCACCAATCCGACGGTGGGTGCATTGTACCTGCCCACCGTCAAGGCGTCCCTCGAAGCTGCCGGGTTTGGCGTGCTGGAGGTGGAAATAGCCGATGGCGAGCAGTACAAGAACAGCGAAACCCTCAATTCGATCTATGACCGGCTTATCGAAGGTGGCGTGACGCGTGACGGTTTTATCGTGGCCCTGGGCGGCGGTGTTGTCGGCGACATGGCCGGCTATGCTGCGGCGACCTTTCTTCGCGGCATACCTTTCGTCCAGGTGCCGACGACCCTCCTTGCCCAGGTTGACAGCAGTGTCGGTGGCAAGACCGGTATCAACCATCCCCGTGGCAAGAATCTTATCGGCGCTTTTCACCAGCCCCGCCTGGTGCTGGTCGATACGGAAACCCTCAAGACCCTCCCTGAGCGAGAATACCTGGCAGGACTCGCCGAGGTCGTCAAATATGGCGTGGTCCTGGACCGGACGTTTTTCGAGCTTCTTGAAGCCAACACCACTCCCCTGCTGCGACGGGATCAGGATATCCTCAGGACGATCATCGCCCGCTCCTGTGCCATCAAGGCCGGCATTGTCGAACAGGACGAACGGGAAGGGGGGCTCAGGGCGGTTCTCAACTATGGCCATACGCTCGGTCATGCGGTTGAAACTTTGACCGGCTATCGGCAATATCTTCACGGAGAGGCCGTCGCCATCGGCATGGCCCGGGCCGCGCAACTGTCCGTGGCTTTCGGTTACGCCTCCGAAGCTGACGCTACCAGGGTCACGGCCCTTTTGACCGCCCTGAATCTGCCGGTTGTCTTGCCGGTATTTCCGTTAGATCAGTACCTGGATGCGTTGCTCAAGGATAAGAAGAGCCGCGATCAGGGGCTCAGCTTCGTCTTCAACCGGGGAATCGGCGGGTACACCATCGCCACCGTTTCAGATTTGCAGGATCTGCTGGCTCGTTGCGGGCTTGGGGGGTAGGCA
Source organism: Deltaproteobacteria bacterium (assembly GCA_021849045.1). Lineage (GTDB taxonomy): Bacteria > Desulfobacterota > Desulfuromonadia > Geobacterales > DSM-12255 > Geomobilibacter. The sequence goes on from JAJZTK010000018.1 coordinate 24,159, forward strand.
TGGGCGAAGACAAAACCTCATTCTGGACCGACATTAAACTGTACGAGGAGATTCTGGAGCGCAATCCCGATTCGTATGCCTTTATTCCCCTGGCAAAGCTCTACCGCAAGCTGGGGCTCCCGGATGACGCCCTGGCTGTGGCCAAGCGGGGAACCGGCCGTTACCCGAACCTGGTGGCCGGTCAACTTGAACTCGGGCTTGCCTGCCACGAACTGGGGCTCAAAGGGGAGGGACGGGCTGCACTTGAGTATGTGGCCCGCATTACGCCGGAAAACGTCCAGGCCCAGCGTATCCTGAGCGAGATCTACGCCGATGCCGGTGACTCTGCTGCTGCCGAGTCGGCGCTCAGGATCGTCCTCGACCTGGCACCCAATGACCTTGAAAGCAGGGTGATTCTGGACTCCCTTGCACGAATGACTGGCGCTGTAGAAGAGGTGACAACTGCTGAATCGACGGAATCAGGTGCGTTGGATATTGCCGGGACAGACTCATTCGGTACAGAATCTTATGGTGAAGAGCTGCTTTTTGCCGAACCGATGCCCGCGGTGGCAACAGAGACAATTGAGCTGGATGAAGAGATTCACGAGCTCACTGATGACTGCATCATTGAAGAACTGGAAGAGGTTGCTGAAGACGAATGGGCGGTGGGCCAGCATGAGTCGGACATCGGTCTGGCTCCCGTTGTCTCTGCAACCATGGCCGAGCTTTATGTGAAGCAGGGGTTCAACGATCTCGCCATCGGCGTGTATCGCCAGCTGGTTGCCCAACATCCCATGGATACCGAACTCCTGGTTCGCCTGGACGAGTTGGTTGCCATTGAACGCAGCAGCGAACTCTCTCACCCGGAAGTTTCCGCTCCGCCCTTTCTTGAACCGAGCCCGCTTCCCGAATTGGGCGTCGCCGGTGTGGGCGATGACGACGTGCAGGCCCGCCCAGCCCATCGGAGGCAGGCGCTGGTAGCGACTCTTGAGGGGTGGCTGGCAAGCATTGGGAGGATGAAAGAATGTCGTTCAAAGCTACACTGAAGGAGCTGGTGGAAAGCACAACCGGTGCTATTGGCGCTTCCATCATGGGGTACGACGGCATTCCCATAGACGAATACCTGTCTGACTCAGCCGATTTCGATGTGCAACTCCTGGTCGTTGAGTATGCAAACCTCATGAAGGAGGTTCGGCAGACCATCGAAGTGTTGAAAACCGGGGCAATGGAAGAGTTAAGCGTTACGACTGTCAAAGTGAGGGTATTGGTGAGAACCGTAAACGACGAGTTCTTTCTGCTCCTCCTGCTGGCTCCTGACGGGAACTACGGCAAGGGGCGCTATCTGCTCCGGCAGGAAGCACCCCGGATATCCGAACTTCTTACCTGACCTTTGGATTGGAGCATGTATGAAAATTCTCGTCCTGCATGGACCAAACCTGAACCTTCTGGGAACCCGCGAGCCGGGCGTATACGGCACCGTCACGCTGGCTAACATCAACTCCGCAATTGCCGAACTGGCCGTGCAACTTGGTGCCAGCATCGATTTTTTTCAATCAAACTCGGAAGGGGCGCTGATCGACGCCATCCAAGGCGCTGTTGCAAGTCATGACGGCATCCTCATGAACCCCGCAGCCTACACCCACACCAGCATTGCCATCCGGGATGCCATAGCGGCTATCGGTCTCCCGGTGGTGGAAGTGCACCTTTCAAACATCCATGCCCGTGAACCGTTCCGTCACAATAGTTTCATTGCACCGGTTGCCATAGGACAGATTGCAGGTTTTGGCCCGGACAGCTATCTCCTGGGGTTGGAGGCATTGGTTCGGCACATCCGGGGCAAGGCCCGCTGATAGTCCTCAATCCTCACCAGATTTGCATTTTTGCAAATACAAGCTACGGATTTGCATCCATGCAATCGAGTTGCTCAGGTTACCCTTCACGCCAGTAAGGCTCTCTTCGCTGCTATTCCTTTGTAATTTAAAGCCAAATCTCTTCCGTGTCGCGACCCCATGCTTCAGCGCCATTTGCACATCTGCAAACCTTTTTAATTTAAACTCGTCCGGTGTTGCACTGTTAGTGTGTAACTAGCTGTAATGTATGGTTAATATTGAGGCTGGCAAAGTTGGTACAGCGGTTGCTTTAGCTGTAAACATTGTTACTCCTATCTGCACGGATTCACCCTGGGGGCGGTGACGATCGCTCCCGGGTCCGTGCGAACAGAACGGCAATGGTGCTACGTATATGGCGACGGATAAAATCTGTCCATTCTATGGCAAAAACGATGACTACTGTGATGTCGGCTGCGGGTATATCTCCAGTTACGATGTGAACATGATCATCCGCTATTGCAGCTGTCGCTACTGTGACTGCCCGAAATACAAGGAACTGGCCGACCGCTTTCCGGCCGACTCTCTCCAACCTCTGAACTGCTGAAAGGAATTGCCATGCTCTATCTTCTGACGCTCCACATGCACGATTTTGCTCTAGCTGCCTCGCTGGCAGCGGCAACGGTTTTTGTTATCACTTCAACGATAAAGGAGAAAAGACATGAGCGAAAAAGAGCTTGAACTTCTGGCACGCATTGAGGAGCTGGAGCGTCACACTTGGCGAAACAGTGCGATTCTGCGGGCCGTGGCCATGGTCGCCTTCACGGCCATGGTCGGCATCATAGTCGCTTCCGGCGTGGTCGGTGGCGGACGCGGCAGCCACTGGTCCGGTCCTGCCTGGAACACGATGTGGCTCTACGGGCTGTTTGCGGCGAATGCCGTATCCATGTTCTGGACCACCCACAAAGAATAGTTCAACGTTCAAGGCCTCTTGCCGGGTTTTCAACGTTGACCTTGAACCTTGAACCTTGAACCAGATGTTAGTCAGGAGGATACAACAATGACCCCGATGAGTCTTAAAAACGCCATACTGCTCCTGGTCGTGGTGACGCTCTGTTCCACGTTTTCCATGCGGATCTTCCAGGGACTGGACGAGATGATGGGCGAGCAGTACTGGGTGGTGGATACAACCCAGGGAGACCATGGCTGGTATATGATGGGGCTTTTGCCCCACGTGAAAAAGATGCCCAAGGACGTGGTCAAGGCTGCTAACACCGACCCGGCAGTCAAAGAGAAACACGTCATCTATGCCCAGGCTGGCGACTTTGCCGGCAACTCGGTGTACGGCATCTGCTTCGGCATTCCATTCATCATGTTTCTGATCTGGTTCGCGTTCATTCTCGGGTTCCCTGATCGGGTCGACCCATACCTGCTGCCGAGGCGGATATTCACCGTCACGGTCATCATGGTCTGCTCGGTGGTGGTAAACCTCTTTCTCATGCGCATTGCCGCAGACTTCGCCCGTGACCCCATGGCCCGCATTGCCAACGTAGCCGGTAACCACGCCTCACTCCTCTTCCACAATGCCGGTATCTGGTTTGCCATCCTTTTCTCGGCCCTTGGCACCCACAGCCACTCCTCGAAAGAGGTCACTGCCCCGGACAGCCGCAACTGGCAGAGCCAGGCCGACGAGAAGTTCTCCTGGATGTTCACCCTCCTGGGGGTTGTCACCGTGCTTGAGGTCGTGCTGGTGAAGAACAAGCTGGCGCTTCCCGACGCCGCCGTGGACTACTCGGTCTGGATCATCTGGGTGGTGATCTTTATGCGGATGTTTGGCTTCTCCCCGAAATACTGGGTCAAGCGTGGACGTGGTATCGCACTGATGATCGGTGGTACGCTGGCGACCCTGGTTGTATTCTACTTCCTTGAGCGGGCCACCGGCACCCTCGGGGCCGGGTTTGCCTCCCCGATACTGGCAAAAGCCCTCGGCGCGGAGAACCAGAATATCGGTCTCTCACTCATGGTCTCCATTTACCTGATTTTCTGGATGGAGTTTGCGGCGGCCATCAGGATCAACGGTCCGGCAAGAAAGGCAGTAACGCAGAAACAGTAACTCTGCGATATGGTAGCGTCTGAAAGGGGTGGCTCGTGCCGCCCCTTTTTTGTTGCCAAAATCCGGTTACCTGCCCTAAGCTGCGGCCTTCTACATTTATGATCTGCAGGGAGTGAAATCAAGCCGATGAGTAATGCGTTGAAAATCCTGATTGCCGCCTCCGAGGCGGTGCCGTTTGCAAAGGAAGGTGGGTTGGCCGACGTGGTGGGGGCACTGCCCAAGCACCTTGCTGCCCTCGGGCACGACGTACGGGTCGTAATGCCCCGTTATTACCGGGTGGACCGGGAACGGTTCGGTCTCAGGCCGCTTCCCGGGGTGCTGACCGTGCCGATGGGGATCATCGGCAATCAGTACTGCGGGGTGTATGAGGGGCGGATGCCGGGTACCGACGTTCCCGTTTATTTTCTGGATCACGAGCAGTACTATGGCCGTTCCGCGCTCTATGACGAGCATAACGAGGCGTATCCGGACAACGACAACCGGTTCATTTTCCTTTCCAAGGGGGCTCTGGAGCTGTGCAAAATGATCGGGTTTCACCCTGATGTTGCCCATGCCCATGATTGGCACACCGCAGCGATACCCTTGCTGCTCAACACGACCTACCGCCGCGATCCGAATCTGTCCGGGACAGCATCCCTCTTGACGGTGCACAATATGCAACATCAGGGGAGTTTTTATCCCGGTGCCATGGAAGTCCTCGGGGTGGGGTGGGAGCATTTTACCTTCCTCGGATTGGAGAAGGATGATCAGGTGAACCTTCTCAAAGGGGGAATGTACCATGCCACGCTCCTGAACACGGTGAGCGAGGGGTATGCCCGTGAGATGCAGACTCCGGAGTTCGGCTGGGGCTTGGAGGGAGTGGTTCGGGAGAGGGCGGCTGATCTTGTCGGCATCCTCAATGGGGTCGACGATGACGAGTGGAATCCGGAGGCAGATCCCCTTATCCCGGCAAACTATTCAGCGGCAGATCTTTCCGGAAAACGGCTGTGCAAGGAGTTCCTCCAGCGGACCTTCGGTTTGCCGGTGCGACCGGAGGTGCCTTTGCTCGGGATGGTGGGGCGGCTGGTGAAGCAGAAAGGGATAGATGTCCTGGCAGAGGCGATCCCCAGTATCCTTGCGCTGGATCTGCAATTTGTCATGCTCGGTGCCGGCGAGCCGTGGGCACATTTCTATTTTGGCGACATCATGGCTGCCTTTCCGGAGAAGTTCGGCTGCCGAATCGGCTACAGTAATCCTCTGGCCCATCAGATTGAAGCCGGGGCCGACTTTTTCATGATGCCGTCTGCTTTTGAGCCGTGTGGGCTGAATCAGATGTACAGTCTGCGTTACGGGACGTTGCCGATTGTCAGGGCTACCGGTGGATTGGATGACAGTGTGGAAAACTTCAATGAGAAGAATCTTGACGGCACCGGTTTCAAGTTTCAGGCGCTGACGGCCGGCGCGCTTTTCGATACAGTCGGCTGGGCGGTTCATACATGGTACAACCGCCCTGAGGCAATGGCAGGCCTTATACGCAACGCCATGGAGAAGCGGTTTACCTGGCAGGAAGCAGCCCTGAAGTACGAAGCTTTGTACCGCCGGGCCGTGAGCCGGAGATGTTCGGGTAACTGACGGACTATCAGGTTTTAGAGCGGGGCGGAACCTTTGTCGGCTTCTTCATCTTCTGCAATCTTTAAGTTGTGGAGAGCTGACTGGATGAGTTCGGTTTGCTGAGTCAGGCGCTTGGCCGCCTCCTCGGTCATTCGGTTCGCTTCCAGGTTGATTTCGGTTGACTGTTGGATTCCGGCCACGGCATGGACGATCTGGCCGCTCCCCCGGGTCTGCTCGTCGCAGGCCACCTTGATCTTCCTGATCATGGTCGTGATGTTTTCGGTCGATTTACCGATGAAATTTCCCACTTTGGTCTGTTCGCGGGTAGAGCTCCGCACCTGGGTGTTCAGTTCTTTCATTTTTTCCACGGCCGCCATGATCAGATCGGTACCGCGTCCCTGTTCGCTGGTGGCACCGGCAATCTGGTTGCTCATTTCGGCCACCCGGTCCATGGCCTTGCGGATCAGTTGACTTTCGTTTGCCTGATTCCCGCTGGCGCGAGCGATTTCATCCATCTGGGCCGATGCGACCGTGATCCCTTCCACAATCTTGTTCAGCGCCTCCCCCGATTTCTGGGAGAGGATTTCCCCTTCGGCAATACTCTTGTGCGCCTGGTTGATCGATTCAACGGCCCGTCGTACTTCCTGCTGGACACCGTCGATGACCTGGCCTATCTCCCGTGTGGAACTGCTGGTCCGTTCGGCCAGATCTTTGATCTCTTCCGCCACTACACCAAAGCTCTTGCCGTGCTCGCCGGCCTGGGCGGCGATAATTGCGGCATTCAGGGCCAGAAGATTTGTCTGCTCGGCAACTTCGTCGATGACCGAGAGGATGGCGCCGATGTCAGTGTTTTTCTCCGAGAGGGAGCTGATAACCTCGGAAGTGATGATGGACGAGCGCTTGATCTCGTTGATACCGGCAATCGTTGCTTCGACAGAAGCCTTGCCGATTTCGGCATCCTTAAGTACTTCACCGGAGATGCGGGCATTGGCAGCGGCATTCAGTTCGATCTGTCTGATCGAAGAGTCCATGGTACCCACTGACGTTGCCGTTGTCATGGACGCCTCGACCAGGCTGGCAACGCTTGCGTCGATCTGACGGATGGATGCGGCCATTTCGGTCATTGAGGAACTGACCTCTTCTTCCGCCTGCGACAGGGTCTCCACATTGAGGGCCACTTCCTCGATGCTCGCCACCAGTTCCATGGTTGAAGAGGAGCTTTCGGATGCCGACAGGGAAAGGCTATCCATGGCCTGGGCCACACCATTGATGGAAGAGTTTATCTGCATGATGGCCGAAGAGGTCTGGAGTACTCCCTCCGACTGCACTTCCGCAGCATTCACCCCACGTTTGGCTATATCCTTGAAGTTTCGCGCTATCAGGCTGAGTTCCGTAATGGAGCGGTTTACGTTGCTGACCATGGCGGACAATTTCTCCACCATAGAGTTGAAGTCTCGCCCAAGCTGCCCAAGTTCGTCGGATGAATCGGCGATTACCTGAACTGTCAGGTTCCCGTCTGCCCCTTTTGCAAGGGCACGTCCCATCTGGGTGACTCTTCCGACGATAGTTCTGGTGGCAAAGGTTCCGAGGGCGAAAGCGAGCAGAATGCCGCTGATGATAACGGCAACGAAGGTGACGGTAGCTTTCTGCTCGATACTGTCGGCATCCTTGTTGGCTTGGCTCATCAACCCCGTGACTGTTATCAACAGGTCGTCAACGGCCGACATGACCATGTCGCTCACTTCGGGGAGCTCTGAGCGGGTGAGCCGGCTCAGGTCCTCGTCCTGCATGGCCTTTATGGCTGCCTGGTCGAATACTCCCGGTTTAATCTGTTTCAGCAGGAGGGCCTTGTGCTCCAGAAGGTGGTTCGCTGTAACGGAAAACGCCTCGAACTCTTTGATGATGGCAGTTACCTGCACTTCCATGGTACTCCCTTTGGGGGAGGCTGGCAGCCCGATTTTGCTGCTTCCCTTAGTGATCAGGTTGCAGTAGTTCCTGAAGCGGTCGCGTTTTGTCTCGTAATCTACCTTGGAAGCTTCGAAGTCATCGAGATTGGCGCGGACCAGAGCCGCTTCCAGCAGGTGGACACGGCATTCGTTCAGGGTGGTTTTCATCAGTACCACCTGTTTTTCCTGGATGGCACGGCTTTTGACAACCTGCTGAACGTTTGTCCCTACCTTGTTGAGGCTCCAGATGCCGAACACCCCGGTGCCGAAGACGATCATTGCCATTACCAGAAATAATCCGACCAGTTTTTGACCCAGTCGCACGGGTTACTCCATTTCACGGGCCGCTCTTGGTGCAGGACGGACCCAGTTAAGGTGTTGAAGATGCAAGAATTGTTCTGTTGTCTGCTCTTGCCGTGACTTCTGATAACAGATGTATAGCAAGTTTAGCCAATGCCGGCAAGATGATTGAGGCCTTCTTAGGTGTAATAGACCGTACAATGGGGTATCGACTGATGCGGGGAAATCCTTAAGTTGTTCGATTGCGGGCGGCAGATGAAGAGTCGGCTGCCGCTTCAGGCAGAGAGGCGATAAAGTCGATGTGACGATTAATGAACAGGAGGTTGTAACGGCTTTCGTAGAGAAGAAGGGCGCTGGCCGCGAACAGGAACAGACCGCCGCTCAGGGCGAGAATGGATGATATCCAGCCGGTTCTGTCCGAGCCGTAGGCAGCGTTGAGCGCAACAGCCAGGCTGGAGCCGATAAAGAGGAGCGTTGCCGTATAGAGGGTGGCCAGCGACTTCCGGATCAGGACAGCACGGATTTTCTGGAGCGCTAGTTGTTCCTGGATATGTGCCAGCCGCAGGTCGGGAATGGAAATGGTGCCGCTGAGAATAGCCTCCAGTTCGGCTTTCATGGTGTTGACCCGGTCGAAGACCCTGCCGAGCCGGCCGGACGTGGAAAAGATCAGGGTGCCGCAGGCCGAGATGAGGACCGCCGGGGTGATCATGGCCGGCAGGATGTGGGGGCTGGAAAGGGCGTCCAGGAATTGCTTTTCCATAATAACCATAGGTTCGTCGCTGTGGTGGAGTCGTTAAGCTCAATCGCGGTAGCGACGCATCAGGTCGCTGTATGCATCGATCCGCCGGTCCCGCAGGAACGGCCAGGAGCGTCGCACGGTTTCGCTTCTCATGAGGTCGATGGCAACTACCCCGGTTTCTTCGCGGTCTGCCGGCAGCCGGTCCAGAAACTCCCCCTGGGGGCCGACCACAAAGCTGTTTCCCCAAAAGCGCTGCCCCTTGTCACCTGCTCCGGGCGAGGCCTCGAATCCGACGCGGTTGACGGCCACCACCGGCAGGCCGTTGGCTACGGCATGGCCCCTCTGGACGGTTATCCAGGCCTCAAGTTGGCGCTCCTGCTCTTCCGGAGTGTCGGCCGGGTCCCAGCCGATGGCGGTGGGGTAGATAAGCAGATCTGCCCCGGCCAGCGCCATGAGACGGGCTCCTTCAGGATACCACTGGTCCCAGCAGACCAGCACTCCGAGCGAACCGACCGAGGTTTTCACCGGTGTGAACCCCAGGTCGCCGGGGGTGAAGTAGAACTTTTCGTAATAGCCCGGATCGTCGGGGATGTGCATCTTGCGAAAGGTGCCGGCAATGGAGCCGTCCCGTTCCAGGATGACCGCCGTATTGTGGTAAATACCCGGTGCGCGCCGCTCGAAAAGGGAGGTGACGATGACGATCCCCAGTTCCCTGGCGATGGCGCCGAAGAGCTCCGATGACGGGCCGGGAATCGGTTCCGCAAGGTCGAACAGGGCGGCATCCTCGGTCTGACAGAAATAGGGGGTGGTATGCAGTTCCTGCAGCACAACCAGCTGGGCACCGGCTGCTGCGGCCTGGCGGATGCCGGCCACGCTCTTGGCGATAGTGGCGCTGCGATCGTCGGAACAGCTCTGCTGGACCAGTCCTGTGAGCAGGGTTTTCATGACAGGGTGCCTCTTGGCAGCTGCATGGTGACGCAGTGCAGCGAGCCGTGCTGAAGGATGAGCGGGCGACAATCGACGCCGATTATCTCCCGATCGGGAAAGGCCAGGCGGACTGCTGCCAGGGCCTGCTCGTCCCGTGCGTCGGCATAAGTCGGAACCAGAACAGCACCGTTGACGATCAGAAAGTTGGCATAGGTGGCCGGCAGTCGTTCACCGGCCGTGTCGAAGCTCGGAGCGGGCCAGGGGAGCGGGATAAGGCGGTACGGCTTTCCACTGCGCGTGCGAAAGGCGCCTAGTTCCGCAGCCATGGCAGTCAGGGCAGGGTAGTGCTCGTCGCCGGGGTCGTCGCAGGTGGCGTACAGGATCGTGTCGTCCGGGCAGAGTCGGGCCAGGGTGTCTATATGTGAGTCGGTGTCGTCACCGGCCAGATAGCCGTTTCCCAGCCAGAGAAAGTGGTCGGCGCCGAACTCGTCTCCCAGTGTCCGCTCGATCTCTTTTCGGGACAGGTGGGGGTTGCGGTTTGCGCTCAGGAGGCACTCGGCTGTGGTCAGGATGGTCCCGCAGCCATCGCTCTCGATGCTCCCGCCCTCAAGGATCATGCCGACGGTGCGTCGCTCCGCCCTGAAAGCCCCGGCTTCAGCCAGGAGGCGGGTCACCTGGTTATCCAGGTTGGCGGCGAATTTGAGCCCCCAGCCATTGAAGCCGAAATCGAGAAGGAGCGGCTGGCCATTATCGTGGACGGTTATCGGACCGAAGTCCCGGCTCCAGGTGTCATTGGTGGGTATCCCGACGATTCTGACCCGTTCCATTGTTGCCCCGGCATTCTTGAGCAGGGCATGGACTCCGGCCTGGTCCGGTGCGACGATGAGTACTGACTCAAAACGGCTTATTGTGGTGGCGATGGTACAGAATACCGGTTCAACTGCGTCCAGGCACGGTGCCCAGTCGCTCTCCCGGTGAGGCCAGGCCAGGAGAACACCGTCCTGTTCCGCCCACTCGGCTGGCAAACAACGTGTGGTCATCGATTCCTACGGCTCCTGCAAAGAGTAATGAGGCATGGTTAGCATACCTCCGGCGAATCTTGCAATAACAATTATCCGGGTATCCACGGTGAAAATATCGGGGCTATTTCGGTAGGTGGCGGGGCCAGTGACCGCCCGGTTTGGTCGGGTTATTTGCCCAGTTTCCCCTTGATCGCCGTCATTACGTGGTAGGCATCGTTGATGGCGGTGTAGATCAGGTTGGGGTGCCGTTCTTCCTGGATCGTTCCCTCACTGATTTTCATGAAAGAGGGTGAAATCGCTCCGCCGATGACGTACACCCCCTTGCGGGTCGATTCGAATTCAGAGGTGAGGAGCACCAGCCGATCCCCTTCCTTGCCGATCTTGCAGACCCCGGCGGTACAGGCAATGGTCTGGATGCCGAGCTTGTCGAAGATCGGTACCGGCCCCTGGGAGCCGATGCAGGCGATGACATGTTTCATCGGAAAGCTCATGGCATGGTAGATCTCGATGCCGTCCTCCTGTTTGAACTCGTTGATCCGGATTACCAGACGGTCGACCCCTTCTTCGTCCACTTCGCCAATGCGTGGGGTGGCTCCCGGCAGTAACCGGATGTTCCCTCCCAGGAGGATCTCTTCGCCCAGTCGCTGGGCCGTTTCCTTGTTGACGTCAAAGGTCTCGGCCATATGGGCCCAGTAGACCGGATGCGTGTCGTTTGCCTGGCGCTTGGCCTTGAGAATGGCGATGATCACATCCGCTGCCGTGTTGCCGCCACCGATCACCACGGTTCTGGCCCCGACATACTTGGTGGCGTCTTCCAGGGACTTGGCCACCATCTTGGCATCGCCGTAGACCGAAAGCTCGCGGGGGATGTTGCTGCCAAAGGCCAGAACAATCTTTTTCCCTTTGAAGGTGCCGTGACTGGTGATGAGGGCCAGGCAGTCGCGTTCGTCCCTCATATCCTCGAAGGCCACGTCGGTCTGGACATTCAGGTTTTCATGCTGTACGAAGTGCTGCACGTACTGGATGTAGCTTTCCACCGTCACCGGTTTGTCGGGTGGTCGCAACTCCTCGACCAGAAAGGGTTCCGGCGCGTCTTTCGGTTTCGAGGCATAAACGTGCTTTCCTTCGGGGTAGGTGTTGGCGATTCCCTGGAAAACCGTCTTACCGGACTCGAGTACCAGGTAGGACAGGCCGTATTTGTGGCACAGGTAGGCGGCGGCAACCCCGGCCGGACCGCCGCCGACAATCAGTACATCATGGATCTTTGGCATGGATAACTCCTCGCGACACTGGACAATGGAGATGTAGCTACTATACTCCGTTGGTTGATTAAGGCAATAATGCCGTTTGTCAGGCACGTGACGGATTGCAATCCGGCCTGTTTACACCCGGGGAATTTCCGGTACAATCTCACCAGAACGACTGACAGGAGGATGTGACCATGGAAGATAGAAACAATAACGCTGCGGTTGTCGGTGCTCTCATGCTTGTGGCGGGCGGTATCATCGGTGCCGGCGTGGCACTGCTCTATGCCCCCCAGTCCGGCAGGAAAACCCGGCGGGACATTGCCCGCTATACCAACAAGGTCAAGCGCCGGGCCGGTGATGTGATCGACGATTTTTCCGGCAGTGTGCACGATATGGTGGAAAGCGTGGGGGAGAGGGCCGAGGAGATCCTGGACAAGGGGAAGGACCTGGCCTACGATGCAAAGCGGGAACTGCTCAACGTCATCGAGGACGGTCAGCAGAAGCTGGAGAAACAAAAGAGCCGCTTGGCCAAGCTGATCGGTTAATGTTGGTTGTTCGGAACGGGGCGCTCGTGGGGCGCCCCGTTCTGTTTGTCGTGCATGGTAATGTCGCCGTACCAGGCCGTAGCCTCCTCGCCCGTGTCGTCGGTGTCGGTCATGACTGCCACCCCGCCAACAGCAGGAGGTTCGGCGCCGAAGAGTTGCCGATAGTCATCATAGACGTTTCGTTCCTCGCTCACCCAGGTTCCTGCCTTGTCGCTTCCCGATTCGGTCGCCAGAATCATGACATTTTTCGTGTAGGGGCTCGGCGCCGAACTCCCCTTGGGCATCCTGGCTGACCAGACATAGTTAATGGCCCGCGTTCGCCAGAAAAAGGAGCGGGGGAACGCCACGTAGACCCTGGCCACGAAGTCGTCACCCTTCTTTACGGTCACATCTTCACCCTTCAGTGGGGCCTGTATCTTCCACGACCAGCGGAGGACCGGTAATTTCTTCAGATCGATGGTCATCTTGCGGACAAGCCCTGACGCGGCTTTCTTGCTCTGGGCCTGCAGGACGGTCCTGCCGTTTTCAGGCACCAGGGTGTAAACGGTGTTCCCTTTGAACACCTTCTCTTCCCAGCCGCTCAGGTCGTTTTCGGAAAAGGTGCCGATCTTCAGTTCGGATGCTGCGGCATTGGCGGCAACTGCCAGGAACGTCAGGAGCGTCAGGATGCGGAGGGGTGATATAAACGGCATGGAATGTTTCCTCGGGATGATATTGGTCGGGTAAGCATAGCATAACCTCGCCAAAATGAAATCGCCTCTTTCAAGTCGCACCGACTGTTGGTATCCTAATGAAACTTTGAATTCACCGGAGGTTCCCATGTATCCCGACACGGTCAATCTGCCGTTCAACCATACGATCATCGCCAACGGCTTCGTCCCGGCCACGCCCGGTACCGTGCCGCCGTCCGGCGACGGCCTCTGGTTGCTGATTCAGGGGAATGGGTTGGTCCTGGTTTCCGGGGAACACGGCCCGGCACTCCCGGCCGGCCACGATGCCGCCATTGTTGGCGATGCACCACCCGTCCCGCTGGGGACATGGCAGGGAGCGCCCCTCTTTGCCCGCGCCGTCAGCCGCGATGTCCAACTGCCGGCGGGATGGCTCTGCGAGCCGTTCAACGCGTTTGAAGAGCGGATACCCGACGTCCTCCTCACCCTGGGCGGCTTTGCCAAGCAGGTGCTCCATTGGCAGCAGCAGAGCCGCCACTGCTCCAGGTGCGGCGTCACCCTCTCCGCGAACAGTGGCAACTGGGGGATGCGGTGCGATGGCTGCGGTCACGAGCATTTTCCCGCCATTCATCCCTGCATCATCGTCCTTATCCGGCGTCGGGACGAATTCCTCCTGACGCGGAAGGCCGAGTGGCCGCCGGGCCGCTACGGCTTGGTGGCCGGCTTTCTCGATATGGGCGAATCACTGGAGGAGTGCGTGCACCGGGAGGTGCGGGAGGAGACCGGGATCGAGGTGACCGGGGTGCGCTATGTGGGGAGCCAGAACTGGCCATTCCCCAGCCAGCTGATGGCCGGGTTTGTCGCCGACTATGCCGGTGGCGAGCTGCGGGTCGACCATGAGGAACTGGAGGATGCCCGCTGGTTCTGTCCGACGGACATGCCCGACTACATTCCCCCCAAGAGGAGCATTGCCCGCTGGATCATTGACCGGTATGCCCTCCATCGTGGAAGTCGTGGTTGTTAACCTCTTTTGTTGCGTTGGTTGACGAATGCGACTGATTGTGCTACAAGCGAACTATCATGACTGATGCATCATTCCGTACCTTTGCCGCTGAACTGGCCGACCTGAAGGAGCGCGGGCTCCATCGCCGCGAGCGTCTGGTGGCAGGAAGCCAGGGGAGCCATGTCACGCTGGATGGCCGCGAGGTCCTGCTGCTCTGTTCCAACAACTACCTGGGGCTGGCGGATCATCCGCGCCTCAAGGAGTCCGCCATCAAGGCCGTGGAGCGCTATGGGGTCTCCAGCGGTGCGGCCCGCCTGGTTTCCGGCACCATGGAGCTTCACCGGGCACTGGAGGAGCGGCTGGCCCGCTTCAAGGGGACCGAAGGGGCCATTGCCTTCAACGGCGGCTATCCGGCCAATGTGGGTATCATCCAGGCCCTGGTGGGGCGGGGTGACACGGTCTATTCGGACCGGTTGAACCATGCCAGCATCGTGGACGGTTGTCTTTTATCCCGTGCCGAGGTGGTCCGTTACACCCACAACGACACGGCCGCGCTGCACCGGCTGATGGAAAAGAATCGGGGGCGTGGCCGGCAGTTGATCGTCACCGACGGCGTCTTCAGCATGGACGGTGATCTGGCGCCTCTCAAGGAGCTGGCAACCATAAAGCGGGAGTTCGGCGCCCTGCTCATGGTGGACGACGCCCATGGCACCGGCATTCTCGGCGCCGGCGGTCGGGGCAGCGTTGAGCTCTGCGGCGTGGCCGGCGACGTGGATATTCAGATGGGTACCCTGGGCAAGGGGCTCGGGAGCTTCGGCGCCTATGCCGCCGCCTCTGCCGAGATCGTCGATTACCTGCGCAACAAGGCCCGCAGCTACATCTTTTCCACCTCCCTGCCGCCGGCAGTCCTGGCGGCGTCCCTGGCCGCCATCGACCTGGTGGACAGTCCGGAAGGCGCAAGGCTACGGGAACGTCTGGCGCGGCATGCCGAACAGTTCCGGGCAACCCTTGCCGGGGCCGGCTTTGATACCATGGGGAGTGCCACCCAGATCGTGCCGATCATGGTGGGGGAACCTGCCCCGACCATGGAGTTTTCCCGCCTCCTGCTGGAGGAAGGTTTCTTTGTCCAGGGTATCCGTCCCCCGACGGTGCCGGCCGGCAGCTGCCGGCTCCGCTGTGCCCTGATGGCCACCCACAGCGACGAAGAGCTCTCCGCAGCCCTTGCCGCGATCATCCGTATCGGCCGGCAGCTGGCCGTCATCGGCTGACCTTCCCGGACTGAACCATGCCCTTTATTACTGCTGCAGACAATACCCCACTCTCTTACGAGACCGCCGGCAAAGGCCGGCCGCTGGTCTTCATCCACGGCTGGGCCATGAGCGGCCGGGTCTGGCACTTCCAGGCCGAAACCTTTGCCCGTGACTGGCAGGTGATCGTCCCGGACCTGCGGGGTCACGGCCGTTCCGGTCCGGGATCGGCACCGTCACTCAGCATGGCCGATTTTGCCGGCGATCTGGTGGCACTCTTTACCGCATTGGACCTGGAGGGTGCGACCCTGGTCGGCTGGTCCATGGGGGCGCAGGTGGTGCTGGAGGCGTTCCCGGCACTGCGGGAACGGATCGCGGCACTGGTCCTGGTGGGGGGAACGCCCCGCTTTACCGCTACGGACAATTACCCGTTCGGCCTGCCGCCGGTCGAGGCGAGGGGGATGGCGCTCAAGTTGAAGCGCGACTATTCCCGGACCATGGGGGATTTTTTCAAGGCCATGTTCGCCGAGGGAGAACTGGTGGGTGAGCAGTACCAGCGGGTGGTGCAGGAGATCGTCATTCCCGGCCGCCGGCCTGAACCGGAGGCGGCGCTGAAGGCGCTGGCCGCCCTCACCGGGGCCGACCAGCGCCCCCTGCTGGCCGGGATAGATCGGCCTGTTCTGCTTGTGCACGGGACTGCCGACAGCATCTGCCTCCCCGGTGCATCGCACTTCATGGCCGGGCAGTTGCCCGATGCCACCCTGGTGCTGCTCGAGGGATACGGCCATGCCCCGTTCATCTCCAGTCCCGACCTGTTCGACCCGTTTCTCGTCCGCTTCCTGGAGAGGGTCTATGCAGGTGATTGACCGCAGAAGGGTCCGCAGCTCTTTCCATGCCCGGGCCGGTGACTATGACCGCCATGCCGTGGTCCAGAAGCGGGTGCTGCAGCGTTTTGCCGCCCTCCTGCCGGCGGGGAGCGGAATTGTCCGGGTACTGGACATCGGCTCCGGCACCGGTATTCTGCTGCAGACGCTGGCGGACCGCTATCCGCAGGCCCGGCTGACCGGGCTCGACCTCGCCCCGGGGATGGCGATGACGGCCCGGGAGCGGCTTGCGGGGAACGACCGGGTGGCCTTTATCTCGGCCGATGCGGAGGCGCTTCCCCTCGGCGATGCCTGTCTCGATCTGGTGGTGTCGACCTCCACCTTGCAGTGGCTGGAGAGCCTGGAGAAGGCCTTCGGTGAGGTGCGGCGCGTACTCCGGCCGGGCGGACGGTTCTGTTTTGCCCTGTTCGGCGAACAGACCCTGTTCGAGCTGCGTGCTTCCTACCGGGCCGCGGTGGCTGCAGTCGGCAGGGGAGCCGTTGACCGGACCCAGCGTTTCAGCAGCATGGCCGACGTCTCATCCGCTCTGAGCGCTACCGGCTTTACCCGGGAATACCTCGTCTCGGAACTGGAGATAGAGACCCATCCGGATGTAGCACACCTGGTCCGGGCCATCAGGAACATAGGGGCGGGAAATGCCGTGCAGGCTCCCGGCCGTGGCCTGGCGGAGCGGCGGGTGATGCTGGCCATGATGGAGCACTACCGGCGCGAGTATGCCGTGGAAGGAGCCATTCCGGCCACCTACGAGGTGATCTACGGGGTGGCAAGGGTTGGTGGGGCGTAGGTGCCTGGGCTGCAGGCTACACAGCCTGCAGCACCACGCACTTCAGGTACTCTGTTTCCCGTACGCACAG
>JAJZTK010000163.1 GCA_021849045.1 Deltaproteobacteria bacterium
ATGACCACCACTTGTGGTGGTCAGATAGTCATTTGAAAATACCGCTTTGAGCGGTTCACGATTTTGAAAGCCCCCGGCTTTGCCGGGGGATGCTTACTTGATGGTTTAAATAATTGTGTCGCGGGCCACGGCGAGCACACAGCGAAGAGCGACGGGAGAGAACGATGGCACATACACCGGTGATAATTCGCAAATCAAGCAACGATCCGCTTCCACCGGACACGATCCGGCGAATCACAGATTTGCTCAAGACGGTCCGTTTCGGTTCCATCACCCTGGTTGTCCAGGACGGTAAGGTCGCGCAGATCGACAAGACCGAGAAATTCAGAATCAACGGTTGAACAGCAGTCCAAAACCAAGAAAAGGAGCAACGAGATGTCCCAGAAGAAAGTGAAAACCATAGCGATTTACGGAAAAGGGGGGATCGGTAAATCAACCACCACCTCAAACATCACCGCAGCCCTGTCGGTGTTGGGACTCAAGGTTATGCAGATTGGTTGCGACCCGAAGAGCGATTCCACCACCACCCTGCGGGGAGGCGGCTACATCCCGACCATTCTCGACACCCTGAGGGAGAAGAAGACGGTCAAGGCACACGAGGTAGTCTTTGACGGGTTCAACGGCATCTATTGCGTCGAGGCAGGTGGTCCGGCCCCTGGTGTCGGTTGCGCCGGACGGGGGATCATCACCTCGGTGGAACTGCTGAAGCAGCTCAGGGTCTTCGAGGAGCTTGACGTGGATGTGGTCGTGTACGACGTTCTCGGCGACGTCGTCTGCGGCGGCTTTGCCGTACCGATCAGGGAAGGGATCGCCGAGCATGTCTTCACGGTCTCATCTTCGGACTTCATGGCCATCTATGCGGCCAACAACCTGTTCAAGGGGATCAAGAAGTACTCCAACAACGGTGGTGCCCTGCTGGGCGGGGTGATTGCCAACTCGATCAATACCGAATATGCCCGGGAGATCGTGGACGACTTCGTCGACCAGACCAAGACCCGGGTCATCGAATACATCCCCCGCTCGGTGACCGTCACCCAGTCCGAACTGCAGGGCAAGACCACCATCGAGGCATTCCCGGATTCGGAGCAGGCCAAGGTATACAAGGGTCTGGCCCAGAGGATCTTCGACCATACCGATTCCAGGGTGCCTGAGCCGCTGGGTGAGAAGGAACTGCACGACTGGGCGTTCAAGTGGGCCGATACCCTGCTGGCCATGGAAACAGGCGAGGTGCGCAGCAAGGCTGCCAACATATAAGTTCATAACAACAATTCGGGAGGGTTCATCATGGCTAAGATATTCAACAACCTCACAGATCTCATCGGTGGCACGCCGCTCCTGCGTCTCCATCGTCTCGGCAAAGGGCTTGGTGCCGATGTGGTGGCCAAACTGGAAGCGTTCAACCCGGGTGGCAGCGTCAAGGACCGGATCGGTTTCTCAATGATCAAGGACGCTGAAGAACGCGGACTTCTGAAGCAGGACTCGGTCATCATCGAACCGACCAGCGGCAACACCGGGATCGCCCTCGCCTTTGTGGCGGCCGCTCGTGGCTACCGGTTGATCCTGACCATGCCGGACACCATGAGCGTTGAACGTCGTAACCTGCTCAAGGCGTACGGGGCAGAACTGGTCCTGACTCCGGGTGCCAAGGGGATGAAGGGGGCAATCGAGGCAGCCGAGGAACTGGCGGCCAAGACCCCTAAGTCTTTCGTACCGCACCAGTTTCAGAACCCGGCCAACCCTGAAATTCACCGGGCGACTACGGCAGAGGAGATATGGGCGGACACGGACGGCAAGGTGGATATCATCATCGGTGGAGTCGGCACTGGCGGGACCATTACCGGAGTCGGTGAAGTGCTCAAAGGGCGCAAGGCCGGGGTGAAGGTGATCGCAGTAGAGCCGTTCGATTCTCCCGTCCTTTCGGGCGGCCAGCCAGGCCCCCACAAGATCCAGGGTATCGGCGCCGGTTTCGTCCCCGAGGTCCTGAACAAGGGGATTATCGATGAAGTCTACAAGGTGCGCAATGACGAGGCATTCGATGCCGCCCGCAAGCTGGCGAGGGAAGAGGGGCTGCTGGCCGGGATCTCCGGCGGAGCAGCGACGTTTGCCGCCCTGCAGATTGCGGCCCGGCCCGAGAACAAGGGAAAGCTGATCGTGACCGTGCTCCCGGACACCGGCGAGCGTTACCTTTCAACCCCGCTGTTCGAAGAAGGCGCGCAGATCAAGTAGTTGTCATTCGAGCCTGAGACCCTATTTCCCGTTCCCTCACAAGAGCGGGGAATAGGGGATATGCACGTTGCTCTTCCGGGAACAGATACCTGACAAACGTCGCAGATCGAGAATGGGGTGCAGCAATGAATGGTGTAGAAACCAGAAACGGAAACGAGATGCTTTACGACAGAGGGAGTGCGCTGACGACAAAGCCTGTGGGGGTTGCGGAAACATTGGCCATTCCTGCCGTAACGCTCTCCTCTGCCAAGCAGAGGAGAGTCATGGGCCTTGCCGGTATTCACGACCGGCTCCTCGACTGGTACGGTCTGATCCTGCTCGTGATCCTGTGGGAAGTGGGGCCCAGAAATGGCTGGATCGACAGTCAGTTCTTCCCGCCGCCGTCGCTCATCATAGCCGAAGGGGTCAAGCTGGCTGAAAAGGGAGAATTGCTCATCCAGATCACCTCGAGCCTCCGCAGAACCTTTCAGGGGCTCCTGGCTGCCACTGTTGTCGGCATACCGCTCGGCTTCGCCCTCGGCGGATGGTTCCCGCGTCTGACCAATTTCCTCCGGCCGCTGCTCCGTCTCCTTGGCCAGATCAACGCCTTTTCCCTGTTCCCGCTCTTCGTCCTCTTCTTCGGTATCGGTGAACTGGCCAAGTTTGCCATCATTTTCTGGTCCACCATCTGGCCGATCCTCTTTACAACGATCGCGGGGGTTCAGGGGGTCGATCCTCTGTACGTCAAGGTCGCCCGTTCCATGGGGAGCGGGCGACTGACCCTCTTCGCCAGGGTCCTGTTTCCCGGCGCGCTCCTCTCCATCTTTACCGGGATCCGGCTGGGAACGACCACATCGTTCCTGATGCTGATCGCCGCCGAGATGATCGGCGCCAGCGAAGGGCTCGGCTGGCTGGTGCACAACTCGTCCATGAATTATGTCATTCCCCGGCTCTACCTTGCCGCTGCCCTCATCGCTTTTCTCGGCATGGGGATGAACTCGGTCATAATCATCCTTGAAAAACGGGTGATTCGCTGGAAAGAGGTCGCGGAAGTCAATTGAGCAGGCATCTGCTCACCGCAGGAGGCATAGGTAATGGCTGAGATAAAAAATGCATCGTTTTTCACCCCCGCACGGCATCTGAACAAGTTGTCGATCGTCCTCTTCTTCGTGGCCTGGGAAATGGCCCCGAAACTCGGCGGCATCGTCGAAACCTTCATTGCGCCGCCTTCGCTGGTACTGAAGACACTTTACGACATGTTCCAGAACGGTGAAGTGCTGGAGCATGTCGGTATCAGCCTGTTTCGCTCGGCCTCCGGTTTCGGCGCTGCCGCCTCGCTGGCAATCCCGTCCGGTTTCCTCCTTGGCGGCAGTTTCCGTACCTTCGAACGGCTGGTACACCCGGTTCTCCGTTTTCTTGGGCAAGTGAACCCCTTTTCGCTCTTTCCACTGTTCATCCTGATCTTCGGCATCGGCGAATTGTCCAAAGGGGCCATGATCTTCTGGGTCTGCCTCTGGCCGATCCTGTTCAATACCATCAGTGGCGTCAAGAGCATCGATCCCCTCCTCATTAAGTCGGCGCGCTCCATGGGGACCGGTGTGGTGACGCTTTTCTTCAAGGTGATACTGCCTGCCTCCTCTCCGGGCATATTCCACGGCCTCAAGATGGGGTCGGGCACCGCGTTCTTCATGCTGATCGCTGCTGAGATGATCGGGGCCAGTCGTGGACTCGGCTGGCTGGTTTGGAATGCCCAGATAAATTTCCAGATGCCGAATCTCTTTGCTGCCACAGTGCTCATCTCGTTGCTGGGTCTGACCCTGAACTTCACTTTCGCGACCCTGGAAGAGAGGCTGACCGGGTGGCGACAAAAATCGACTACCGGCAATTGATCCTTTTGCCGCGGGACTCTTAAAGGGAGAGGGCTCCGGCAAGGCTTAACAACAAACGGACTGAGGAGGAAAGGGACATGCTGCACGTAAAGGGTAAACGAGTAATCACTGTGGGGGCTCAGCTGTTAGGCCTGTCCATAGCAGGCGGATTTTTTGCCAGCGGAACGTTGCAGGCGGCTCCCAAGAAACAGTTGGTGGAAATCAAGACCTGGACCAGGAAGGATTGCACCCTGGCGCCGTGGCTGGTCACGGAAAAGCTCGGCTACTTTGCAGAGGAGGGGGTCAAGCTGGTCTATACCGGTGAGACCCAGGCTCCACTGCAGATCCCGTCACTCATCAAGGGGAACAACGACGTGGGGAGCGGTCACCCAAACCAGTACGGAGTTGCCATTGCCGGCGGCGCCAAACTTAAGGCGGTCGTTCGGGCGGGTATCGAGCCTGCGCCGAACTACGACCCGAAATTTAGACACATGTGGTGGTTTGTCAATCCGACCAAACACCCCAATGTTAAGAGCTTTGCCGACCTGAAGAATCTCCCGGGGAAGATCAAAGTATCCACCATCACCAACAACATCTGCGCCGATTTCGAGACCAAGCTCCTAGCCGACAAGTATGGCATTCCGCGCAACAAGATCGAGTGGGTGACCATGCCGGACATCCAGGCGATCCAAGCCCTGAAGCAGGGTCTGGTCGATATCTCTCCGGTCCACCCCCCCTTCTATAAAGGGATGAACGACGCCGGCGCGATCAAGGTTGCCGATTCCACGGACACCGGTCTCGGGTCGTCTGCCGGGCTCTCCTTCTACTGGTTCACCGAGGATTTCATCAAGAAGAACCCCCAAGCGGTAGCCGGCTTTGTCCGGGCTATTAAGAAGGGTCAGCGTTGGGCAAACGCCAATCCCGAACAAGCCGCCAAATGGGTAGAACAGGCTATCGGCGTGCCGGTAACCGGTAACCATTATTACGCTGAAGACGCCACTATCATAGAGAAGGAGATCGATCCCTGGATCAAGGAGATCGAGGATGCCAAGGTGGTGCCCAAGGGGAAGATCAGCTCTGCCTCCATCGTGACCCATCAGTTCGAGGTAATTGGCAACGACGACAGGGCGTTCCAGCAGAAGAAGAAAAAGGGACAGCAGTCAAAAAACAGGAGATCCTGATCAAGCAGGTAACGGGAGACGGTCATGTCTCGTCTCCCGCTGACCCTTCAGTAAGGATGAGGCAATGATCGATCTGAAAGCCACTACCTGCACAACCGGGAGCAGCAGGCGGTGCCGATATCCTACTGCGGGAAAGCCAGCTATCTGGTGAAGGAGGTCTAAGAAGATGGGGACCGTGTCACCGTTACGCACGAAGGAAGCGTTTACATATCCCGGAGTCGTGGATGCGCCCCGTCACTCCTGTGCCCTCGGGGGGGCCTACATGGCAGCACTGGCCACCTTCGGTACCTTGCCGATCCTCCATTCTGGGGCCGGTTGCGGCATGGCCCAGAATTTCGGACAGAACTTCTCCGGCGCTCTGAACGATGCCGGTACCCGGGAGAAAGCCAGTACCCTGTGTTCCTACCTGGTGGAGGGGCATGCGGTCTTCGGCAGTGAGGACAAACTGCGGGCACTGATCAAGTCCTCCATCGAGGTGATGCGCGGCGATCTGTTTGCGGTCATCTCCGGTTGTGTTCCGGCCCTTGTCGGCGACGACGTTGCAGCCGTGGTGAATGAGTTTCGCAGCCAGATACCGATCATCCACGTCAATACGGCCGGCTTTCTCGGTAACTCGTACAAGGGATATGAGCAGTTCTTCGATGCGGTCATTGACCAGTTGCTTACCAGTAAACCGGTTCAGCGCAAGAGGGTAAACCTGTTCGGTATCGTTCCGTTTCAGCATGTATTCTGGAAGGGTAACCTGCAGGTGATCAAGGAACTGCTGGAAGGGGTCGGGCTCTCGGTGAACATGATCTTCTCTGAGAATAATGGCCTGCAGGCCCTGCAGAGCATCCCGGAAGCCGAGCTGAACCTGGTCTTCTCTCCCTGGTCCGGGGTAGGGGTGGCAAAGAAGCTGGAGGAGCGGTTCGGAACCCCATATGTGGTTATCTCCGCAGTGCCGGTCGGCCCCAGGGATACCTCGTCGTTCCTCCGATTCCTGGCGCGGCGCTTGAAGCTGCGCCGCAGACGGGTTGAACAGTTCATCGCCGCCCAGGAACAGCGCGCGTACAGCTTTGCCGAGTATATGGCCTCCATTGCGACCATGGCGCTTCCCCATGCCTGTGTGGGGATCGTTGCAGACACCGGAACGGCCATCAGTCTTACCCGCTACGGAAGCAATGAGCTCGGCTGGTTTCCGGAGATCGTCATCATTACCGACAATCCTCCGGAGGAGTACCGCGAGGATATCGTGCGCAATCTGACCGAAGGGCTGGAGAGTGCAGTCAAGCCGGAGGTTCATTTCGAGATCGATGCCCAGAATATCCGTCTCCTGCTCCGCGAACACACCCTGCAGCTGATTCTGGCCAGTTCTCTGGAAAAATACGTTGCCGTTGACGAGCTGAATGCCATGCAGATCAGTGTTGCCTTCCCGGTCTACGACAGGCTGATTGTTGACCGCACCTATGCCGGCTACCGAGGGGGGCTGGCGCTGATGGAGGATGTGGCCTACAAGTACGGTGGGCCTCTATAGACGAAACACAACAGATCGATGCAGGGCGCAGCTTGCCGCGCCCTGTTGGGTGGAGCTTGCCGCGCCCTGTTGGGTGGAGCTAGCTGCGCTCCTCAGCGGTACATGCCATCTTGGATTCAGGTGTGAATTAGCGGCAGTGGAATAACCAACAAATATCAACCAATAGGGGGTCGTTTCGATGGGAACTATACAAAATCTACAGAGTGATAAGTTAAGTGACGCAAAGATTGTAGTCAAGGATATCAACCGGGTCTTTCACCTGAAAAAGACCAAGACCGAGCCGGCACGCGATTTCGTGGCCCTCAAGGGAATCAATCTGGAGGTGAAGAGCGGCGAATTCCTAGCCCTGGTCGGGCCATCGGGGTGCGGCAAATCGACGCTGCTCGATATTCTGGCTGGGCTTGCCCACCAGACCTCGGGTGACGTCTTCATCGATGGCAGGAAGGTGACTGGGCCGGCCCTGGATCGTGGCATCGTCCTCCAGGGCTATGCCCTGTTTCCGTGGCGGACCGTGCGGCAAAACGTGGAATTCGGCCTGGAAATCAAAAAGGTCGCCAAGGGAGAGCGGAAGGATATCAGCAGCCATTTCATCAAGCTGGTCGGCCTGGAAGGGTTTGAAGACCGATTTCCGCACGAACTCTCCGGCGGGATGAAGCAGCGGGTTGCCATTGCCCGGGCGCTCGCCTACGACCCGGAAGTCCTTCTCATGGACGAACCGTTCGCCGCTGTCGATGCCCAGACGCGTGAGACGCTGCAGGACGAACTCCTGCGCATCTGGGACGAAACCAAGAAGACCATTGTATTCGTCACCCACAGCATCGAGGAGGCGGCATTCCTGGCCGATAGGGTGGCAGTTCTCACCGCCAATCCCGGTACTATCCGCGAGGTGTTGAAAATCGACCTCCCCCGACCCCGCCACAACAGCGACATCCGCTCGTCGGCGGAATTCGGCTGGGTACGGCACAAGATCTGGGAGCTGTTGCAGAACCAGCCCCAGGAAACCAGGGTGAACATCGACACCCGACCGGTGGCCGACGTAATCTCGTCATCGGCTGCACTCTAGAAAATAGAGACGGGAGGGAAGGGACATGAATGTGAACTGCTATGACGGATACGGTCACTGTCTCTTTGCTATACCGGTAAAGGAAGGGGTGGAGCCGGAGGAACTCGGCGATCAGATTTACTACGAGCATGACCTTGTGGATTGGTGGCGAGCTGCACCTAGTCCGGAAGGTGCCGTGGTGAAGTATTGAGCCTTTTTGCGCTGACACTGGAGAGTTTATGGACATGACCGGCACCGTAGAAATCATCAGGTACAGATTACTCCGCTGGTCGGGGGTCATTGTATTCCTGATCTTATGGGAGATGGCGCCGAAGCTCGGCTGGATAGATCCGTATTTCGTGCCACCGTTTTCGACGGTTGTGGGTGAGATCTGCAAACAGTTCAACCAAGGCTACTTGGCCATTCATGCGCTTGTCAGCGTCTGGCGGGCAGTGGTTGGGCTGTTACTGGCTTTTTTGATCGCCCTGCCGGTCGGCCTTCTCCTCGGACGTTGGTTGTCGGGAACAGCGGAAAGTCTGAGCCCCATCCTCCGGATACTGAGCCAGGTAAACCCATTCTCGCTGATGCCGGTGTTCGTACTCTTCTTCGGCATCGGCGAGACGGCCAAGATTGCAGTGGTGGGGTGGGTCTCACTCTGGCCGATTCTCTTCTACACCATGACTGGTGTACGCAACGTAGACCCGATCCAAATCAAGACGGCTGCCTCCATGGGGGTCTCCTGGGGAGAACTGACGCTTAAAGTCCTGCTACCGGCCGCCTTGCCGACGATCTTCGTCGGTATCCGCATCGGCGCCACGATCACCTTCTACATCCTGGTAGCAGCGGAGATGCTCGGCGCCAGCGCCGGACTCGGCTACCTCGTGCACAATTCGGCCATGAACTATCAGATCCCGCGCATCTACGCCGGGGCCACGTTCATTGTTATCTTCGGCTATTTGCTGAACCGCTCGCTGATCCATCTGGAGCGGGTGCTCTTTGCGTGGCAGGAGGAGTATTCGTTCAGCTCCCGTCCCGTCAAGGAAACCAAGTCTGCGTGGCAGCCTGGCAGGCTTACGGCGGCTATGGCCGGAGCAACGCTTCTGTTCATCCTGGTCTATGGCGGGGTCGAG
>JAJZTK010000019.1:0-15835 GCA_021849045.1 Deltaproteobacteria bacterium
CTCTGCCGGCTTATAGCCGCACCCCTTGCGGGTCATGACATGCACCAGCACCGGCCCCTCCACGCTCTTCAGATCACGCAGGATCTCCACCAGGTGCGGCAGGTCGTGCCCCTGGACCGGCCCCACGTAATCGAAGCCGAGCGCCTCGAACAGGGAGCCGGGAGTGAGGAACCCCTTCAGGGAGTGTTCCGCTCGTTTGGCGAAGTGGAGGATGTTGCGGCCAAAGGCCGGGATGCTGGACAACAGCCCTTCCATCTCCTTTTTGAGGTCGCGGTAATAGCCGCCGGTCATCTTGCGGGAGATGAAGGTGGAAAAGGCCCCCACATTCCTGGAAATGGACATCTCATTGTCATTCAGGACAACGATCAGGTTCTTGCGCAGGTGGCCGGCCTGGTTCAGTGCCTCGAAGGCCATGCCGCCGGTGAGGGAGCCATCGCCGATGACGGCCACCACCTTGTGCTTCTCGCCTTTCAGGTCATTGGCAACCGCCATGCCGAGTCCGGCGGAGATGGAGGTGGAGGAATGGCCGGCACCGAACGGGTCATGGGGCGACTCGCTGCGCTTGGGGAAACCGGAAAGACCGCCGTACTGACGCTGGGTATGGAACAGGTCCCGCCGGCCGGTGATGATCTTGTGGGTGTAGGCCTGGTGCCCCACGTCCCAGATGAAACGGTCATTGGGGGAGTCGAAACAGTAGTGCAGGGCCAGGGTCAACTCCACTGCCCCCAGGTTGGACGCCAGGTGACCGCCGGTCACGGAGACATTTTCCAGAAGGAACTGGCGCACCTCGCCGGCCAGGGTCCCGAGCTGCTCCACGGAAAGCTGTTTCAGGTCGGACGGGCTGTTGATCGTTTCCAGAATCTTTGACATGACAATCTCCACAAACTGTTCGATGTTCGATGTAAGCCCTGCCTGTGTCTTTAACCTCGAACCTCGAACCGCTTCTACACGGCGTAGCCGTTGGCGCGAAACCAGGAAACCGCCCGCTGCAGCGCTTCACGGGCCGGCCGACGGGGCAGCCCCAACTCCCGGACCGCCTTGCCGGAATCGAAGAACATGAATTTTTTAGCCATCTGGACCCCGGCCAGGGGGATCAGCGGCTCGCGGCCGGTCACCCGTGAGATCGCCTCGTTCACGTAGGCCGCGGCCAGAATCGGGCCGTATGGCAGCCTGAACCGGGGGGCCGGCAGTCCGGTGAGTGCTGCCAATTGGCCAAAGATCGCCTTCAGGGTGAGGTCTTCGCCACCCAGGATGTATTTCTGCCCGGCACGCCCCTTTTCCCAGGCCAGGAGGTGCCCACGGGCACAGTCTTCCACGTCGATGATGTTGAGGCCGGTGTCCAGGAAAGCGGGCATCTTCCGGTTCAGGAAGTCGACGATGATCTTGCCGGTGGGGGTGGGCTTCACGTCATACGGCCCGACCGGCGTGGACGGATTGACGATCACCAGCGGCAGCCCTTTGGTTGCCAGCTCTTCCGCCACCCGCTCCGCGAGGAACTTGCTCCGCTTGTAGTGCCCCACCATGTCGGCCAGGGTCACCGGGGTATCCTCTGTGCCGGGCGTGCCGTCGCCGGGATTACCCAGGGTGCCGACGCTGCTGGTGTAGACCGTGCGCTGCACACCCGCCGCCAGGGCAGCCTCCAGGATCGTGCGGGTGCCGTCCACGTTGGCCGCGTACATGGCTGCCGGATCGTTCGTCCAGAGGCGATAGTCAGCGGCGGCATGGAACAGTGCCTGACAACCGGCAAGGTCGCGGATGAGAAGATCCCGGTTGCGGAGATCCCCTTCCCGCACATCCACGTCAAGTCCCCGGAGATTGCGCCGGTCAGAGCCGGGGCGGGCCAGGACCCGAACCTCCCAACCGTCCTTCAGGAGCTCTCTGACGATGCTCGCCCCGAGAAAGCCGGTGGCGCCGGTAACAAATGCCTTCATTGCTGAACCCATAAATAAGTTGAGTGGTTGAGTAGCTGAGGGGGGAACTGCGCCCCCTCTCAACCACCAAACCACTCAACGAACCTGATGTAGGAGCGCCTTGCCGCGCCCGGTTTGAAGCGAGGGCGCGGCAAGCAGCGCCCCCACCATCCTGAATTACGCCTTCCCCCGTGTCAGGGTCCGGTAGGTGCCGAGCGCAGTCAACGGAAAGCAGTTGCGGTAGATATGGTACTTTATCATGAAAAACTTCGGGAACCCGGTACCGGTGTACTGGTCCTCGTCCCAGGTGCCGTCCCCCTTCTGGTTGGCCAGGAGATACTGGATACCCCTGTTGACCGAGGGGGACTCCACTTCTCCGGCAGCCATCAGGGACAGGAGCGCCCAGCCGGTCTGGGAAGGGGTGGTCTCGCCGACTCCGGCAAGAGACGTATCGTAGTAGGACTCGCAGGTTTCTCCCCAGCCACCGTCCAGGTTCTGCCTCGACTTGAGCCAGTTCACCGCCTTTTGGATGTACGGCTGTGACATATCCTCGCCGATGGCCGTCAGGCCGCAGAGCACCGACCAGGTGCCATAGATGTAGTTGACCCCCCAGCGGCCCCACCAGGAACCGGACGGCTCCTGCTCGCGCTTCAGGAACTCAAGCGCCCGCACCGCAGCGGGATGATCCTTGGGATAGTTGAAGGCGCCCATCAGTTCCAGCATCCGACCGGTAAGGTCGGCAGTGGGCGGATCGATGAGGGCCTCCAGGTCGGCGAACGGAATCTTGTTCAGGAGGTGCTTGGTGTTGTCCTTGTCAAAGGCACCCCAGCCGCCGTTCTTGCTCTGCATCCCCAGACACCAGTTGATACCGCGGACGATTGACGCTTCCTTGGCCTTCCCGTCCTTGGTCTTGATATCCTTGATGGCCATCATGACGAAACCGGAGTCGTCCACGTCCGGATACCAGTCGTTGAGGAACTCGAACGCCCAGCCGCCGGGCTCCAGTTCAGGACTCTTGATCTTCCAGTCGCCAGGCTTGCGCACTTCCCGGTCCAGAAGCCACTGGGCACCTTTTACCAGGGCCGGGTGATCGGTCGGCACGCCGGAATCGACCAGGGCCTTGAGAGCCAGGGCCGTGTCCCAGACCGGCGAGACGCACGACTGGAGCACCAGTTCATCCTCGCCTTCGATACAGAAGTTGGCCAGCGCCTCCAACCCCTTGGCAACAGCCGGGTGGTCATTGGCATAGCCGAGGCAGTGAAGCGCCAGGACCGAATTGAGCATGGCAGGCTGGATGCCGCCCCAGTCGCCGGTGGTCTCCTGGTGATCGAGCACCCACTGTTCCGCCCGCGCCATGGCCCTGTTCTTGAAGGGGCGGATCGGGCTCGACTCATATATCTTCAGCATATGATCGACACCGACGAAAAAGTTCTTCCAGGTCAAGATGCCGTCTTCCTTGCTGAAGGTGTAATCGATCGGCCGGGGGGGCCGTACGTAGAGTTCCTGCACCCGCGCGCTCGGCGGGAGCTTGCGGACCGGCCGCTCGGCCATGACCAGCGAGAGGGGGATGATGGTTCCGCGCGCCCAGCTGGACAGTTCGTACATGTTGAAATAGGCCCAGTTGGGCAGCAGCATCAGTTCGATCGGCATGGAGGGGACGCCGAACCAGGCGAATTCACCAAAAAGTGCCAGGAAGATCTTGGTGAAGACCCGGGCCTTGATGATTCCCCCCTTGTCGAGAACGAACGCCCTTGCCTTGGCCATGGCCGGATGATCGGCCTGGTAGCCGGCCAGCTTCAGGGCAAAGTAGGCCTCGATGGTGGTGGAGAGATCACCGGGACCGCCGTACCAGATGGTCCAGGACCCGTCCTCGGTCTGCTTGCTGAGGAGA
Source organism: Deltaproteobacteria bacterium (assembly GCA_021849045.1). Classification (GTDB taxonomy): domain Bacteria; phylum Desulfobacterota; class Desulfuromonadia; order Geobacterales; family DSM-12255; genus Geomobilibacter. Next base: position 3,802 of record JAJZTK010000019.1, read on the forward strand.
TAGTTGGCGATCTTCCGCTCCCGCGCCTTGTCCACCATGCCGAGAAAGTGGAAGAGCATCAGATACTCGGCGGTAATGGTGACGTTGGACTCCAGCTCGGCCCACCAGTAGCCGGCAGGGAGCTGCTCGCGGAAGAAAAAGTCCCGACTCCGCTCAATGGCGAGATCCAGGGGGCTTTTCGCCTCTCCTCCCTGCTTTTTCCAGATGGAAGCCGGCAGGTGATGAACTTTGCCGGAAGATTTTGTTGCCGGGGCCGGTACAGGTTCAACGGCAACGCCGTTGAACGAGGTAAGCGCATGGGAGATAGGGTGCTTCAGGGGTCGCATGGACGCTTGCTCCTTGGTAGTCAATGTAGCGGCAACAGCTCCCAGAGGGACACCGCTGACGCACGGCACAACAAATTTGGGTTTTTACCACATTCTGCCGAAAAGGTATACCCTTTTCAGCCAAGGACGTGGCAAAATTGCGGCGAAACCGTTGATTTTCCTAGCCCCGTGTGGTAGATGTTCCCTCCGGTTTTCATTATCCCGTCTCAGAAAGTTTCAGAGGTCCCATGCGCAACCCACCATCATACCGCGGCCTGTACGGCTTCGTCGTCAGGTTCCCGCGCCTGATCATTTTCGTGGCACTCCTGCTCGCCGTGGTCTCGGTTATCTACACGAAGCAAAACATGACCTTCCTCACCGGCAGGGATCAGTTGATGCCGGCCAACACCGCGTTCAACCGCGACTATCAGGCATACCGCCAGGAGTTCGGCGATCAGGAAGAGATCGTCGTCGTCATTGAGGCAAACGACACCGAACGGGCCGGCCGCTTCGGCACACGGCTGTTCGATAAGTTCAGCAAAGACCGGCAGCATTTCCGCGAGGTCTTTTACCCCTTTGGCCTGGAGTTCTTCAAAAAGAACGGCCTCCTGTTCGTTTCTCTGGACGAAGTGCGGGCACTGCGGCGCAACCTGACCCTGGCCAAGCCCGTCCTCAAGGAGTTGGCCGCCAATCCTTCGGTGGAGACCCTCTTTTCCTTCCTCACCAGGGAGATGGACGGATATCTCCAGGGGGACCGGAACACGCCGGCAGCGAGGGAAAAACTGGCAAGCCTCGCCTTCATGCTGGACAAGCTCGGGCTCGGCTTTCAGCAGTTCGGCACGAGCGGCTCGACAGATTTCTCCCTGGAGGAGTTCTTTTTCAGCGGCCCCGGCGGCCAGGCATCCAGCTTCAGCAAGGCCGGTCGGCAGCAGGTCCTGACCCTGCTGCCGGTGAAGGAGAGCGGCAGCTTCGTTCCGGCCGAAGAGGCGATCCGGATCATCCGCCAGGAAATCGCCGTCCTCAAAAAGCTCCCCGAGTTCAAGGGGGTGACGGTGGGGCTCACCGGCACACCGGTCCTGGAGCACGAGGAGATGACCACCAGCGAGCGCGACATCACCCTGGCCACGGTCATCTCCCTGGCGCTCACCGTGGTCCTCCTGGTGCTCGCCTTCCGCGGCGTGCTGAACGTCGGCGCGGCCGTCGTTTCCCTGGCCGTCGCCATCTGCCTCGCCTTTGGCTTCGCCACCCTGGCGGTCGGCCATCTCAACATCCTCTCCATGGTCTTCGCAATCATGCTGATCGGCATCGGCATCGAATACGGCATCCAGGTGGTGCTCCGTTACCAGGAGGAGTTGGCCGGAGGGGCGACCCACCTTGACGGGATCGCCACCGGCCTCAACCGGAACATCTGGGCCATCGTCATGGCAGCGGCCACGGTGGCCGCCGCCTTCCTCACCTTTGTCGCCACCGACTTCAAGGGGATTTCCGAGCTGGGGATCATCGCCGGCGGCGGCATCGCCATCTGCGTGCTCGTCACCTTCACGGTCCTGCCGGCACTGCTGGTTGTTCTGGCGCCGTACAGAAGGAGAGGAGTGAGGAGTGAGGAGAGAGGAGCAAAATCCGACTCCTCACCCCTCACCCCTCACTCCTCACTCCGAAGAGCGGGCGTGAAACGCCTGCTCTTCGGCCACCCGAAGGCAATCATCGCTCTGACCGTCATCCTCTGCGCTGCCGCCATCTATCCGGTTTCCCGGGTTTCCTTCGACTACAACCTGATGAATCTCCAGGCCAAGGGGCTGGAATCGGTGGAGTACGCCTACAAGCTGATGAAAAGCAAGGAAAACGCCGGCTACTTCGCCGTTGTCATGGCCAACTCGCCGGCCGAGGCCGCGGAAAAGTCAAAGCGCCTGGAGAAACTGCCGACAGTGGACCATGTGGTGAGCCTCGCCACCTTTGTCCCGGACCAGCAGCGGGAAAAGCTGGCCGAACTGGCTGCCCTGAGGGCCGAGCTGGCCGATATCAAGGGTGGTACCTACGAGGAAAACCTGAACCTGATGTCGTTGCCGGCCGTGTTCGAGAACTTCCGTAACAGCGTCGAGAAGCTGAAGAAACAACTGGTAGCAGAGCAACGTCCCGAGGCAAAGCCGGTCGGTAACTTTCTAGCGACCCTGGACAGTTTTTTTGCCGCCCTGGAGAAGGAAAAGGACAAGAACGCCGTTGGGATGCTGAAGACGTTCCAGGGGGGGATGCTCTCCGGGCTGCCACAGCAGATCAGCCTGCTCAGGGAGAGCCTCGCCGCCACACCGGTGACCGAGACGGACATCCCCCCCCAACTGCACAGCAGGTTTGTCGGCAAAAGCGGCAAATACCAGCTCCAGGTGGCGCCGAAGAAGGAGATCTTTGACCGGGCACCGCTCAAGGCGTTCCTTGATGACGTCCGCACCGTAGATCCCCATGCCACCGGCGAACCGGTCATGGTCTACGAGTCGATGACGATCCTCAGGAACTCCTATTTCGGCGCCTTTCTCTATGCCTTTGCCGCCATTGTCCTGATCCTGGTGGGTACCTTCCGGAGCCTCAAGTTCGCCCTCATCGGCCTGGTGCCGCTGGTGGTCGGCATCCTCTTCATGGTGGCCGGCATGTGGCTCTTCGGCATCAACTTCAACTCGGCCAACATCATCGTCCTGCCGCTGGTCCTCGGTATAGCCGTCGACTCGGGCATCTACCTGATCAACCGCTTCCGGCGCGAGGACGGCGACGGGGTCTCGGTAGTCTTCAGCAGCACCGGCATAGGCGTCCTCTACAACACCCTGACCATCATGGCCAGCTTCGGCGCTCTCATAGTCGCCCACCATCAGGGGGTCTTCAGCATCGGCGCGGTCATGTCCCTGGGGATGGTGGCCTGCCAGATCGCCTTCGTCCTGGTACTGCCGGCAGTGTTGTCGCTGGTGAATAAAGGATGAGGACCGAGCAGCGAGGAGCGCAGAACTGGGAAAACCTGCGCGGGGCCGTCCCTCTCTGTCATCTCTTTCTGCGGGAACGGGTGCGGCCCGGGGACCGGGTGGTGGACGCCACCTGCGGCAACGGCAATGATTCCCTCCTCTTGGCTGAACTGGTCGGACCGACTGGCAGGGTCTGGGCGTTCGATTCCCAGGAGGCGGCCATCACTGCCACCGATGCAGCGCTGCGGGAGGCCGGCTGCCGGGAACGGGTGGAGCTTGTTTATGACGGCCACGAGCGGCTGGCAGAGTATGTGGCCGCGCCGGTCACTGCCGTGATCTTCAACCTGGGGTATCTGCCCGGCGGCGACAAACGGTTCGTTACCAGGCCCGACTCGACGCGGGCAGCGCTGGTGCAGGCGGAGTCACTGATCGGGCCGGGCGGAGTGGTGCTGGTCGTGGTCTACACCGGGCATCCGGGAGGGATGGAGGAGTGGGAGATAGTCCGCACCTGGGCAGAGGCGCTGGTGCCGTGGGAGTTCAACGTCTGGCAGGCCCGGCAGCTGAACCGGTCGGAGGCGGCGCCGTTTCTGGTGGTGGTGGAGAAGGTTCGAACGTGAAGATCCTTGAAGAGTCAGACCTGATCGAGCGCGACAGCAAGAACCGTATCCTTGCCCCTTACGAAAAGCTGACGATAGAACTGCCGCTGACGGCGTGAGGCGTTGGCTGAGCACACCGGATCAGGGCATTTGCAACTGGACTTGGCTGTAACCGGCGGATCCTCATTCTTTACTCCTTCGCATTGGACGACTGGAGCTAACTTGCCGCCCGCTATTTTGCGGTCCGAGTTGAGCGACTGGTTATGCCTCGTGGGTGCTCACCCTGTGTGCTGACCCCGCGCATTTCCGCAAGTAAGTCGGGATGTCTTTCTACCAGCTTGAGTAATTTGACCAGAGGTGCCGGAGGGCGGGTTTCGCCCCGTTCATAGCGGGAGAAGGCCACCTTGCCTACGCCGAAGGCTTCTGCCAACTCTGTTTGCGTAAGTTTCAAGCTCTTTCGGATACGCCGGATCTCAGCACTTATATCCCCCTTCACCGCACGCAGCAAAGCCGCCTGGGCCTCAGTGTAACGCCGGTAGCTCTCAGCGTCCCAAATACCTTCATCGCAGACAGGGCAGAATTCACCGTGCATCGTATGTAATGTCAACGATTGGCTTCCGAAGGAAAGAGTTTCATCCTTGTTTTTTGCCACCATCTCTGGATGGCCGCAGGCTGGACATTTCATAGTTTCACCTCATTTCTCCTTGAACTGAATGACAGGTGGTCGTCCATCGCTGTAACAGGTGATCTTGATGTAAACGACCACTCCATCTTGCGTCATGCCGCGGTAGACGTCCTGCAAATCTGTATGATCAGCATGGGTGGTCATCGACTTGTAAAAATCACGCCGAGTAAGTGCAAGCACCACCTGTCGCATTTCAGGTTCTGACAGACCCAGGGCAAACCCGCCACGCAGAGCTGTCGCAGTAAATGGCCGGTTTCCTGGGTCAGCGACGGCAGTTTGAACTTCGGAAAGCCTGTAATGGGGCGTGCGCTTTTCCATCTTTGGAGATTATCCAACTTGATAAAATTAGTCAATATGACAAGTTATGGAGACCGAATTAAGTATGGTGTCACCGGAATTCCCCCAATTGATTTCAGGAAAGTTTATTCTCTACGAAAACATGGAGGGACTTGACCAGTTCGTATTGCGTTTTCCGGTCGAGTTCAAACTCTACCGGCAGGTCTTCATAGCGAAACAGTGTGCCATAGGGAGTAAGGATATCCAGCTCGGTAATATCATTCGGCAGGGGTTGGCCCGAATCGGCCAGAAGGTCCATGAGAAGCCTCAGGTTATGGGTTCTGGGATAGCCGACACTCGCAAGGGAAAGCAAGGCCTTGAGCAGTTTTTCCGCAGCCTGTTGGCAATGAAACCCGAAGATTTCGTCGCTCACCTGCCGGGAGGATAAAATTTCTCAAGGAGCGCTTCGTCGTCGGCAGCCTTCTTGACAAGGAGTATCGCCTGTTCACGCTACCTCATACACTACCTTCCCCTCGCTTCTTGCCTGATAGTAGACATTGCCTGGAGTATCAGCCCAATACTCGAATACCTCCCGACTCACAACCAGCAAATCGACGGGAATGCGCAAGGGGCTGAGTGCCCTGGTAAGGCGCACCATTTCGGCAACACGGTTCCCTACCTCTTTTTCAATGACGAGAATATCGACATCGCTGTCTTCACGTGCATCATTCCGGGCATGGGAGCCGAACAGGATGATCTGTTGCGGGTGCGCGGTTTCCCTGAGCAGTTCGGTTGCCTTGTCCAACATGGTTTGATCTATCACGGGAACATCTCCATAGACACGACATGATCGAGGGTGACCGATCAATGGTCGCATTATACAGGGTTAACAGGGGAAATCAACGGGTTAGCAAAGCCGGACTACTCTCCTCTTTGCGAATCCATCATCATCGATGTACAGCTCCCATTATGAATATTTTCTTCCCATAACTACCCTTTCTAACGACCAAGCTCACCGGCGGTAATGGAGCGCAGCACAATTGCCGTCCGGTGCAGCGCCTTGTTCGGCTTGATTTACTCAATCTTCAAACGGGTTACGTTTCGCTTCGCGTTCGGCTTGTCGCTCATACTGCCCAGCGAACTCGCGCATTGCCGAAGCAAACCGCGTGTAGCCCTTGGAATCGAGCGCGTCCGCTTTCTCCCGATTCTCGCTCGCAAGCTTGCGCTCCTCTTGCCCGTGAGTGAATCCGTGAACGCCACGATCGTTGAAGAGTTGGGTAGTAAATCCCGAACGCATTTCCCCCGTGTCGCGAAAGTTCAATGCTGCGGCGACCGCGTTGTGAATCCACAGTCCATCGGGGTCGGGTGGAGCACAGGTTAATACGTGGCCAATCTGAATTTGAGCAACTTCTGCATGCCCAGATTCTTCTGTTAACCTGCGCGCTTCATTAAGCCACGCGTTAAATTCTTCCGTGCTGAACGATCCATCATCTTGCCTACCGGGACAACGTTTCCATCCCGTCAGAAGTTTGTATGCGTTTGTGGCGAGGTGTTTCGTGTGTTCGTCGGGCTCTTTGTTATTATTTTTGTTGGTTTTCTTTGAGCGGAAAACGAGCCCAATAACCTCTGCGAAGAAAGCTGGATCAGAGGAGAGCCGCTTTTCCAGAGTGGCCGGTGATCCAGATGAGAATCGATCTAGCCACGGGAGAAAGTTCCATTCAATTCGGAAAAGGGCGTCCTTATCAGCTGTTTGGGATTCCTGAAGATGCTTTATCAATTCTACCGTCTGGTAGTTGTCCAACTCCTTAATCCCACCCTCACTGCCGAGAACTGCCAGAAGAGCATGCGTGGCTAGAGACTCATCAAACCGCGATTTGTCATCCGCCATGCGGGCGACGCACATGACCGCTGCCCCTTCACGCCCGTATTCGAGCAGTTTTTCAATTGCAATTGTTAAGTCGCGATCCGGGCCGTAGGGATTTACTTTCGCATTTTTCCAATAAAGGGCCTCGTGGGCATCCTTCAGGTGCAATGCCACCCTCTTCCATATTTCCTCTTCAAATGGAAGGAGCGTTAAGAATTTGGCTCGATGTTCTGGAGTCCAGTCTCTTTCGAGAACTGCATCGACCCAGTCCGTATTGAGCTGCCAAAAACGAGCCCAAATGAACCCTGCGACGGCACGAACCAATGTGTCATCTTCGGAGTCAAATAGGGACGGCAGTATCGAAAGTTCAATTTCATCGGATGCGATCACTCCAAGCGCTCGGCCCACTTCATAAGGTGCGGCAACTTTCGCGGCGAACTTCAAAACCGCATCGACACCTCCTCCACCCAAAATCTCAGCAATGGCACCTTGACGTGCTTGATCGAGACGTTTTTGTTGCTCTTCATAGTTTCCCTTTTCGTCATACAGATCAAAATCTCTGCCGCCAAAAAGATGATGATATTTAAATACAGGTGAGGTTGGAGCCAGCGCTTGAGCAGTTTCCGCTACCTTGTTGACCGCATCTTCCGGGAATGCCCAATCAGCATCGGCAAATTTCCGGTGATGCCTAACCAGATTATCTAGATTTTCCCAAAGTGGCAGGCGGTCCGCCTCGGGCAATGACACAACCGCTTCCGAGGCCAGGTGCTCTAGTAGACTTTCGTGCGCTGACTTTGGCAAATCGGATAGTCTTTTAACAAGTTCGCAGAGCCTCCCTGAATCGCTCTTCGCTAGGGAGACGGCGAGGTCAGTGTAGGCGGTGATCTGTTCCCAATATTCGGTCCTTAACACGCCGTCTTTCCAATCCCGAGGAATAAAGTCGCGCCAGACAGGGCGATGACACCCACTGGTAAACCCATGGTTGTGGGGTAACAACGCCAAGAGAAGCTTCCAACCCACCACTGGTTGCTCTCTTATCACGGCCTCAACGGCTGATTTACGCTTTTCAAGCGGCGCTATGGTCTGAACATGCCATGGCAAAAAAATGTCTGCCAACGAATTCGAAGGACGATTCGCCCAGTTCCCACCGGGGTCAATCGATGCAATATCGGCGAGGATCACTGACACGCGAGAGAGGAATTCGGGACTCCACGCCAGGGTTTCTAGTGCCCAAAGAAGTCCGCTCATATAATTCCAACCGCCTAATCCGCTTCCGCCCTCTTCTGCAAAGATCTTATGGAATGGGGCGTCTTCTAGATCAACAAGAACAGATTCCACAGCATCGAGAAACTCATCAGGAGCAGCTTCCGCTAAAAGCGGCATAATAGAATCCAAGCTGGCCCAGCGATCCCAATTCGCCTTGCTCAATAATCTGCGCACAACTAGAACCGCAGTGACCTCTGCTTTCCCGTCGCTGCATGAAGACACTGCCTTCGGGCGGCTACCCATCAGTGCAAGAGTCTCAGCAATTCCCTTCCTAATTAGGCTTGAGTGCGCGAGCACCTTACCGTGAATGCTCGCGGCGTAACGCTCTTCCTTGGGGAGGTCAAATCTGGGGTCACGTTCGCCCAACACGCTAACTGCCGTTTCCTGAAATCTGTCGAGATCGTCGTCAGTAATCCGACTCCCGAGAGAACTCCACGCTTCACCACGAGCGACTATTCGCCACTTTTCGTCATGTTGAATTAGGGGAGTGTCCGAGCGAAGCGTGTCAGGTCTCAGAATCTCGATCCACTCCCCATATCTCTTTCCCAGCAATTTCTCCAGTGCGGAGCGATCTGTGGGGTTTGATCCATCCCATTTACCCACAAGCCCTGCTTGTGCGATGAGAGTCGCATTGTCCCATGTCGCATATGGCGGCAGAGTTCCATAGCCTCGTAAATGGCGGCGAAGCGCAGAGATTCGGTCGCCGCCAATCCTGCCAAGTTCTCTTGAGCGTATATCGGAGTATCCTGAATCTTTGAGAACTGACTCTATTTGTGATTGCGAAGGACTCCGTAGCTTTAGGATTTCCGGGCTATTTCCTGACCATGCTCCGCAAAGCGGCACGACCACAGCGTGGCCTTTCCGACGGGCAATTGTCTGAAGTGCTGCGCCTTCCTCGGTCTCCAAACCGAGGCGGGGATCAGCAACCAGAACGTGAGGGGACCGTGTTTCAACAATGCTTCGCCAGGCTTGCTCGTCGTTGATGTATAGGCACCGATTGGCGAAGGTCCGAGATGTGTCCGGGTCCAATCCCGCCAGAAAGGCCGAGACGAAATCAGCGACGTCTTGCGGACTTTCAGCAAAGAGCATCAGAACCTGTATCTTTCCTTCGAATAATGCCTGCAATGCCTCACATGCTCCTGTCCTTCCGACAGTGAATAGTTTTGGGGGGAAGGGCGGATCGTCAGTAGCACATTCCGAAACCAGATCGTCCCAATGTTCGGTTGCGGTCGATATCCCTCCGAGATTCGCCATCAAGGAAAGTTTCGTGGCCATCCACTTTCCGATGGCCGGATATTCTCGTAACCAATCTGCGAGTTTTACACCATCGATCACGCGGATCAGTTTCCATCCTTTGTCTTTCCTTCGTTCCAACCACTTCGTCTGCTCGGGTTCGTTCCAACCTCCAGACCCCGATGAGCGCGGAGTTACGAAGACGAATGAAGAATTCGCGCGTTCCGCATCATCGATTTCGTCCGTTCGCTTTTTGAAATCATCAGTCGCCTTGTTTTGAGGATCTGCTCCTGTTCCAATTTCCCAATAAGACTTCCCTTTCGGCACGAACTCGAAAAAACCCTCCTCGGTTTCAACCATTCCATCCCAACCAGGCTGGTTCACAGCATCGCCGTAAGGGATTCTACAAATGACAAGATCAGAACAAGACTGTTTTACAAGCCAGTAAACCAGCTCTGGAATGACCGCCTGGCTGTCTCTTGTAGGCGCATAACGGTCCAAGTCGCCTGCTTGCACGATGTGAGTGTGGTCCATGTTAACATCCTCTCTGACGCTAAAACTGTAGTATGTCAGCAGCCCAAGAATATCCGGGACAAAGGAATATCCGGGACAGAATTATTTTCGATGCTTATTTTCCGTCAATGCCTGCACAAATTCAAAAGCCGCCTTCAGCACTATGCTGACAAGGCGGCTTTCGATCTTCGTTTTTCTCCGATGTTCGCACTCCATCATCTCTTCCCATGACAGCTTAAAATTAAGTAAATTCAATACACCCGTTACTGGCTATAGTCAACGGGAGACATACCAAGGACGAAGGATGATATTAGCACCTCACCGGTTTTGACCGACGCTTTCAAACATCCATACCGATTCTGCTTCGCCGCCAGACTCAGGATGATTCTGGATTCAGCATACGTACTGAATCGCTAAAATAACTTCTTCAGCCCCATCCCTATCAACTCGTAATGCCGGTCCGCCGTAACGGCCTCGGTGATGCGCAGCTCCTTCATGATTACGAAGGAGGTAAAATCGGCAAAGGAGATGTCCGGCTTGTCGCCGAACTTTTTGCTCAGCTTCCAGGCGGCAAGCCACCGCTCTTCGCCGATTCTCTCAACCCTGATCCTGTCGCTCTGCTGCGCGGCGAGGATGCCGTCGATAAAGCTCTCCGTCCCCTTGAGAGTTGTCCGGGAACGAAGCAGCGAGATGGTTTCGGCCAGGATGTAATCGCTGGTAACCGGCACCCCGCCTGCAACGATGAACTCCCGGTAGAAAGATGTTGCCTCGGCATGGCGGCGGTCATCCCGGTGCGCAATGGCCAGCCATCCCCAGGTGTCGAAGAAGACTTTACGGTCAAACTTCACTTAAACCTTTTCTCCGGCTAGGTACTGTTCATGGTTATCGGCCAGGTCGCTGGGGCCGCCTTCGCAGACACCGGTCAGGGAAAGCAGGCTGTCAGTCTGTCCATCCAGGGCAGGATAGGCCTTACTCGCTGCCTGTTCCGCAACCAAACGGTCTATGGCCCTGCGGACGAGCTCCGCGACCGGCACGTTCAGCCGGCGGTGCATCTCGTCCAGCATCCGTTTCTGCCCTTCGTCTATGAACATCTGATACCGGACCATGGCCATGGTAAGCCTCCGCTTCAACATACACACATCATACCCACCAAATATGTGTATATCAAGCAAAAGTACGAAAAGAGCGGACCGCTTCAGCATCTGCGATCATAGGCCAATCAGCGTGTTACCGAGGCTCTATAACCCATTGGATTATAAGATTATCTGCGATTGCAGATAAATGAGCAGTTGTATGGGAATAGACAAGAGCAGTCGAGCAACAACGGAGGGGATAAAGAAGTCGTAGGGTGTATTCACGTCTCGCAAGTGAGCGCCGCGAACGATCTCACGTCTTGCGTCTAGCGGAAGTTCAGTATGCCAGATCGAACGCATTGGGGATATGTTCGATCCGGTGGGTACCGTCCGCAAGGAGCATGATGGCGATGACGTCGAAACGGGCCGGGGCATCCTGCTGTCGGTTCTTGGCCAGCCAGGTAAGGGCAGCCTTGCTGATCTGGCGTTGCTTGAAGGAGGTCACCGCCAGCTGCGGCGGGCCGTAGGTCAGGCTCCGGCGGGTCTTCACCTCCACAAAGACCAGGGTCTTGCCGTGGCGGGCCACGATGTCCGCCTCTCCCCCCTTGCAGCGGAAGTTGCGCTCCACGATCCGGTAGCCGGCGCGTTGGAGAAAAGCCGTTGCCAACTCCTCCCCCACGGCACCAACACTCTGGTTGCTGCCCGCCGGTTTTTCCCCGCCCTTCACTCCCCACTCCTCACATATTCCCGGACCCCCCGGAAGGTCGTCCGGTGGATTGGCGACGGACCGAGGCGGGCAATGGCTTCCAAGTGGGCCTGACTGCCGTACCCCTTATGGCCGGCCAGACCGTAACCGGGGTAGAGCCGGTCGTACTCCACCATCATCCGGTCCCGCGTCACCTTGGCGATGATGGAGGCAGCGGCAATGGAGATACTGCGGCTATCCCCCTGCTTGATGGTCCGCTGGGGCAATGGTAGCGGTACCGTGGAAATACCGTCGATCAGCAGGAAGTCGGGGGCCGTTGCCAGCTGTTCCACCGCCTGTTTCATGGCCGCCAGGGTCGCTTGCAGGATATTGTCCCGGTCGACGACGTCGTGGTCCATGATCCCCACCCCGACCGCCAGTGCGGTCGCCATGATCCGGTCAAAGAGCCCTTCCCGCTGCTTTTCCATCAGTTTCTTGGAATCGTTGATGCCGCCGCACGCCGTACCAAGATCGCGGCTCACTGCTGCCGCCCTCCACGAACAGGTCAACATGCGCCGACGCGCTTCGGCTATTCC
>JAJZTK010000019.1:15845-41000 GCA_021849045.1 Deltaproteobacteria bacterium
TCACCGCTGCCGCCACCACCGGTCCGGCCAGTGGCCCCCGACCCGCCTCGTCGATGCCGGCAATGGAGCGGTATCCCTGGCGGCGGGCAAGGTCTTCAAACTCCCACATGGTCGGTGCCGGCTCGTCGCCAAACAGGGTCAGGCTCATGGTTGCTCCCGGAGGATGGTTTACACAATAACGTGCATCCTGTAGGGATACCCCTTGCGGGTATCCTTGTTCCGGGCACCCGCAAGGGGTGCCCCTACGCAATCCGTCATGGGTTCACCAATAAGCAAAAGGCCCCGGTTTCCCGAGGCCTTTTCTTGCTTAGATCGCGCCTGCAACGTACTTCTTCTCGCGGATGCGGGCCGCCTTCCCCCTGAGCTTCCGGAGGTAGTAGAGCTTGGCGCGGCGTACATGGCCGCGGGTGATCACCTCGACGGTCTCCACCGTCGGGGAGTGCAGCGGGAACACCCTCTCGACGCCGACGCCGTTGGAGATCTTCCGCACGGTGAACGACTCGCGGACCCCGCCGTTCTGACGGCCGATACAAACGCCCTGGAAGGCCTGGATACGGCTCTTGTCGCCTTCCACGATCTTCACGTGAACCTTGACGGTGTCGCCCGGCTTGAACGGTACCACGTTCTTCTTCATCTGCTCCATTTCGATTCTGTCTATCGTGTTCATGTTTTCCTCCCTACGGTTAAAGCCGAAGCTTTTGATAGTAGTAACCGTCCTGATGACCGGACTGATTGCTGTTAGTGTCTGTCTCCCCGGAGCCGATCCATGATGATGGCGGCTGCGGCCCGCACCGACAGGTGATTGTATGCATCATACCCGCGAATCGGTTCCAGGACCATGTCGGCCCGGGCAAAGACCTCTTCCGTGAGCCCCCAGCCGGTGCCGAACAACAACAGGTTGGGTCGTTCATCCCTTGCCAGCCGGCCAGCCAGGTCGCCACATCCGATGGTATCCGTCCGCTCGGCAGCGCCGGTTGCCACCAGGCACGGAGCAACTCCCGTTTCCCTTGTCAGGTCCGCCACGGCCTCATCCAGGGTCGACACAACCCGCACCAGGGACAGGGCCTCTTTCCGCTTGGGGTTGTAACCGGCCCCCCACCCTTCCTGCCAGTGACCGACGATCCGGTTGGCCAGGGCCTGCTGTTCCTTCACCGGTGTCACCACATAGTAGCGAAACAGGCCGTAGGTCCTGGCGGCCCGGGCAATGTCGTGCAGATCCAGATTGGTCACGGCCGTGGCCACCACCTGCCGGTTCTTGTCATAGACCGGGTGGTGGATCAGGGCGATACTCAGGCTGCTCATGGCGCTGTTTCTCCTGCAAGCTCACGGAGAGACTTCTCATCCTCCCGGGTCAGGTGCGCCGTGGCCAGCAGGTCGGGCCGGCGCTGCACGGTCTGGCGCAGAGCCTGCTGGCGACGCCAGCGATCGATCTCCCGGTGGTTGCCGGAAAGGAGAACCGGCGGTACCGTGCGTCCCCGGAACTCCGGAGGCCTGGTGTACTGCGGATACTCCAGCAGTCCGTCGCTGAACGACTCGTCCAGTGCCGACTCCTCGCTCCCCAAGACACCGGGAACCAGCCGGGAAACTGCATCCACGATCACCATGGCCGCCAGTTCGCCGCCGGTCAGGACAAAATCGCCGATGGAGAGCTCCCGGTCCACGTACAGGTCCCGGACCCGCTCGTCGATCCCTTCGTACCGGCCACAGAGGATGATCAGACCATCTTCGTCAGCCAGCTCCCGGGCCACTACCTGGGTAAACGGCTCACCACGCGGCGAGGTGAGAATTACCCGCGCCCTCGGTGCCTGGGCCTTCACCGCTTCGATGCAGGCTGCCAGCGGCTCGACCTTCATCACCATCCCGGCGCCGCCGCCATAGGGAGCATCGTCGACGGTCCGGTGCCTGTCCAGGGCGAAGTCGCGGATGTTATGGAGGTCGACGCTGATGGCGCCGCTCTCCACCCCACGCCGGAGAATGCTCTCGGTGAGCGGTCCCTGGAACATGGCCGGGAAGAGGGTCAAAATCCGGAATTTCATAGATCAAGCAGCCCTTCGAGAGGGCTTATGGTCATGACGCCGGCTTCGAGGTCGATGGCCTTGACCACCTCGTCGATCGCCGGTATCAGGTATTCCTTTTCATTGGCCCGGACCAGATAGACATCGTTGCTGCCGGTCTCCATGATGTTTTCGAGACGGCCCAGTTCCATGCCGTCGTCGGTGACCACCCGGAGCCCGATCAGATCGAACCAGTAGAACTCGTCATCTGCCAGGGGCGGAAGCTGGCTGCGCTGGACGTAAATCTCACGTCCCACCAGATGCTGCACCTGATTGATGTCAGCCATCCCTTTAAGGGTGAGGAGAATCTTCCGGCCGTGGGCTGCTGCCCCTGCAACGGCATACGTCTCTTCTTTACCGCTTGTATCTCTCAGAATAACCCTGTCGAGGGAGAGAAACGTCTCGCTCTCCCCCGAAAAGGGTGCTACCCGCAACTGGCCCTTGATGCCATGGGTGCCTACCACCTTACCCAACAGAACCAGTTCACTGCTACCGGACATTACTCGACGATCTTGAGGACGGCCTTCTTGTTGTCCTTGGTCGAAACAGCGTTCAACAGAGTCCGGATGGCCTTTGCCGTCCGCCCTTCCTTACCGATGATCCGGCCCATATCTTCCTTGGCCACCGTCAGCTTGATAACTGTCGTATCCTCTTCCAACTCCTCGGTGGTCCTGACCTGGGTCGGGTCGTCAACAAGTGCTTTGGCGATGGTCTCTACGAGCTGTTTCATGTCGGTATCCTCGTGCTCTGGAGTGTCCGGCGGACCGGGAAAAGTCGAGCTCAGGCAGCGGTAACGAACTTGGCCCAGATTCCTTCTTTTTTCAGGAGCTGCTTAACGGTGTCGGTCGGCTGTGCTCCCTTGCCCAGCCAATCCAGGGTCGCCGTTTCATCGATGCGGCAGGCGGCCGGATTCTGGTTCGGGTCGTACGTGCCAACGTTGGCGATGAAGCGACCATCCCTGCGAGCCCGCTCATCAGCTACGACAACCTGGTAGAAGGGCTTCTTTTTTGCGCCGGCCCGGGCGAGTCTGATCTTTACTGCCATTGTTTCCTCCTGGTGTTACAGCGACTGTCGCCGCCGTTCGTTTATTGGTGTATGGTGAACGCCTTGCTTAAATGAAAATCAAAAAGGAAGCATCCCCTTCATTCCGCCGAGCCCCTTCATGAGCCCCTTAGGTCCCAGCTTCTGGAGCTGCTTGATGACCTTCTGGGCCTCGGTGAAACGCTTGAGCAGCTGGTTCACTTCCTGAACCGTCGTACCGCTCCCCTTGGCAATCCTTAAGCGCCGGCTGCCGTTGATGATTGTATGGTTGGCACGCTCGCCGCGGGTCATGGAATCGATGATCGCCTCGATCCGCTGCATCTCCTTCTCAGACGGCTGGGCATTGCCCATCTGCTTCATCATCTTCCCCATACCGGGGATCATGCCCATGATCGACTCCAGCGAGCCCATCTTCTTGACCTGCTGGAGCTGATTCTTGAAGTCTTCCAGATCGAAATCGCCCTTTTTGACCTTTTTCTGGAGCCGCTCTGCCTCCTTGGCGTCAAAGGTCTGATGGGCCTTCTCGATCAGGGTGAGTACGTCACCCATGCCGAGGATGCGGGAAACCAGCCGGTCGGCGTGGAACACCTCCAGGGCATCCAGCTTCTCGCCCAGGCCGACGAACTTGACCGGCTTGCCGGTGACCGCCCTGATGGAGAGGGCCGCGCCCCCCTTGGCATCGCCATCCAGTTTGGTCAACACCACGCCGGAAATCTCCAGTTGCTCGTTAAAGCCGCTGGCAACGTTTACCGCCTCCTGGCCGGTCATGGCGTCGGCCACGAAGAGGATCTCCCGCGGCTCGACCTCGTCCCTGATCCGGACCAGTTCGTTCATCAGGTAGTCATCGATCTGGTGGCGACCGGCCGTATCCAGTATCACCGTATCCAGACCGTTCAGCTCGGCATAGCGGATCGCGCTGCGGCAGATATCCACCGGGTCCTGGTCGGCCCGCGAGTCGAATGTCTCGATCCCCAGCTGCCGACCGAGGGTCTTCAACTGCTCGATGGCGGCCGGACGGTAGACGTCGGCCGGCACCAGCAGCGGACGGCGACGCTGCCCCTTGAGAAAGCGCGCCAACTTGCCGCAGGAGGTGGTCTTGCCGGCACCCTGGAGGCCGACCATCATGATGGCCACCGGCGGCTTGGCCGCCAGATCGAGGCCGTTCTCCTCGCCACCACCCATCAGAGCGACCAGTTCGTCATGGACGATCTTGATCACCTGCTGGCCGGGACTGAGGCTTTGCAGCACCTGGGAGCCGACGGCCTGCTCACGCACCCGCTCGACAAAATCCCTCACGACCTTGAAGTTGACATCCGCCTCAAGGAGAACCAGCCGCACCTCGCGGAGCGCCTCCTTGATATTGTCCTCGGTCATTACCCCCTGGCCGCGGAGCTTTTTGAATACCGATTCAAGTTTGTCGGAAAGCGTATCAAACATCAAGATCACTTATATTTCAGTTAATTACCCCACCCAACCACAACAGACAAACCACGGGCACAGTGGGACTTGTAAAGGATGGAATATAGAGGAGCACCCAAAACTTTGTCAAGACAAAAATCGGACATTACCGTGGATTGGCAATGGTGATTGTGGCCAGTCGGTTGGTCTGGTATATACTTACGCAATGTCCAAAACGCTCGACGCCATGCCGACCGCCTCAATCGCCCTGATAGCCGCCCTTCCGGAAGAGATCAAACCTCTGCTGGCGAGGGTCGACATCATCAAAAGGGACAGGGTTGCAGGCTTCCCGCTCTACCGCTGCCGCGTTGGCGACCTGGATCTCATCCTGCTGCAGTCCGGTATGGGGCCAGCAAATGCCGAAGCAGCCACCAGGGAATTTCTGGCGACCACCAGCCCGGACCTGATCATCAACTTCGGCCTGGGAGGGGCCATTGCCCCCGGCCCGCAGGTCGCCGACCTGGTGGTCGCTACGCGCCTCCTTGTCAGCGACGGAGTCGGGTTCAGCGAGCAGACCGGCCCGGCCTTGTCACTGGCTGACGAATTTATGGTAAAGGCAGGCAACAGCCGCTGCCGTCGCGGCACCTTCATCACCACTGGCGAGACCATGTCAAAAGCGGCACTGCGCGGAAAACTTCCCGCGAACACGGAAACACCGGTCCTGGAGATGGAGACCTCCGCCATTGCCCGGGCAGCTGGCGAGCGGGGCATTCCGCTCCTGGCCATCCGGGCCATCAGCGACGACTGTGATGAGGAACTCGGTTTCACCGTTGCCGAATTCTGCGACGCGGACCTGCGCATCCGGCCCGTCAAGGTCCTTTTCACCATCCTGAAACGGCCAGGAATCGTCCCACAACTCATCCGGCTCGCCAGAAACAGCAGGCAGGCAGCCGAGGCCCTGGCAGCAGGCATCATCAACTATCTGGAGCAACAGCCATGCATAAGAGAGCAATCATCGCGGCGCTTGTCGCCAGCCTGATCATCCCGACCGCTGGCCTGTCGATGGGAAGCCGGCCCGACGACAGCCGCACCATGTACTTTGACGGCAGCGCATTCCGAGAGGAAAACACAGAGGGCCAGCCGGCAATAGCAACCAGGATCGGCCACTATCCCCGACTGCTCCGGGACGGCACCTCCAGGGAGGCAGTACCCCTTCCCTCAGGAACCGGTGCACTGGCCGGCATCTGCTATATCCAGCAAAGCGGCGGCAAGCTCGGCAGCCACCCGGCCTTTCTGCCGCGTCCCGACATACTGGTGACGGTGCGTGGCGCCGGTGGCGAAAAGGAAACCCGTTGCGACGGGAACGGCTTCTTCTCCATGGCCCTGCCGCCCGGTCGTTATGAAGTGCGCAGCGGGGCTGACTCCTCGACCGTGACCATCGAACCGGACAAAACCACACTCGTACCCTTACGGGGCGGAAAAAGGATGGTGGACTGACATGAAACGGCTGACGATCTTTCTCTGCTCACTGCTACTGTCAGCATTGCCGCTACTGGCCCACGGTGGAGAACTGGACGACTACTATCTCAAGGCCTTCACCGGCGCGACAGGAGGGAATACCCCTCTGGCCGGCGCCGTTCTTCAGGCCGAGCCAGTCGCTGTCGTCGCCCACTGTGGCATGCCGCTTCGCCGCGGCCTCGCGCAGGACTGGAGCAAGCTTGCCACCGCGACCCAGGTGGTCCTGGCCAAGTATGTGGCAGCACCTGTTCTCACCGGCGATACGCCCATACTTTCTAGCGGCGGCCACTTCAGAATCCATTATGCCACCTCCGGAACTGACATGCCTACCCCACTTATCCCGCTCAACACATGGATCACCACCGTTGCAGATACATTTGAGAATGTCTATAAGACCGAAATCACCTCGATGGGATACAACGCTCCACCCGTATCTGGCGGAATTTACGACGTCTATCTGCAGGCACTCAACAGCCAGGCGGAATTCGGCTTCACCCAACCGGTGCCGGACCCTCCTGCACAGGGCGTCGTCTCTGTCTCCAGCTACATAGTTATCGACAAAGATTTCCTCAACTCGGTATTTCAAAATTCCATTCCCGGCAACGACACGGCCGATGTGAAGGCCCAGAAGGCGCTCAAGATCACGGCGGCCCACGAATTCCACCATGCCATCCAGTTTGGCTACAACTATTTCTTCGATACCTGGTACGCCGAGGCAACCTCGACCTGGATGGAGGACGAAGTCTACGATGCCGTGAACCAGCTCTACAACTATCTCCCTGCCTATTTCCAGCACACGACCGAAAGCCTTGACAAATTCGTCATCAATCCCACGGCAAACGATAATGTCACCTTTGGCTACGGCTACGGCCGCTGGATTTTCAATCGTTACCTGACGGAAACCTTTCCCACCCCGGTCATCAAAAATGTTTGGGTACGACTTTCGACCACACCTTCGTCAGGCGGCGACATCCCGATGGCACCGCTCATTGACGACGTGCTGAAAGGAAACTCCTCCAGCCTTGGAACGGCATTTTTTGACTTCTGCAAGCGGCTGTACCTGCGCAACTGGCAGAGCCATACGGGCGAGATCAGCCTCATTCATCCGGTCGTGCCGACAGCCAGCTATTCGAGCTTTCCGATCACAGCGTCAGCCACGCCATCGACCGTCACCACCCTGCCGCACTACTCATTCGCCTTTATCAGATTCGTGAACAGTTCGTCGTCACTGTCCGACCTGACCCTGACGTTCAGCACCAAGCCGGCAACGATGAGTATCACCGCCTTTAAGAAACTGACCGACGGATCGATCCAGGAATTCCCCTTTGACAGCACCAATGGAAGGATTGTAATCACCAATTTCACCAGCAGCAGCACGTCAGAAGCAGTGCTCCTCATCGCCAACACTAGTACGAGCGACGGCCAGACCATCGGATTTACCAGCGACGGAAGCGCACCGAACCTTCCTTCCAGCAGCACAAGCACCGCCAGCAGTGGAGGTGGAGGTGGAGGCGGCTGCTTCATCGCCACTGCCGCCTACGGCAGCTACCTCCATCCCAAGGTCCAGGTGCTGCGGGAGTTCCGCGACCGTTACCTCCTGACCAACGCAGTCGGCCGGCAGCTGGTTGCCCTCTACTACCGCCTCAGCCCGCCGCTGGCTGACATCATAGCCCGCCACGAAAGGCTGCGCGCCGGGACCCGCATCCTCCTCACCCCGGTGATCTTCGCCGTGGAACACGGGAAGGTGTCCATCGCCGCCCTCGTAGTGACCCTGCTCGTTATGGGCGGTGCAGGTGCAGTAACAGGGAGGAGATGTTCAGTGGGCTAATTCTATTTTGTCAGATTACGTCCCATCAGGACAGAATGCCAGTAGCCCGGCGATTTATCGCCGGGACTCGTGGATTATCATATCGTTTTCGTCACGTACGTGACCGAAGGATTGCGCTACCTCTACCGGGGGATGAATCCCCCGGCTACATGCATTCTGTCCCGATGGGACGAAACTGAATGTGCGAAGTAGAACTTATTAGTACTTCAGCCTTGAGCCATCCTGACCTCTCCGTCTGGAAGACGGGGAAAGACAAAAAAAGCCCCACTGGCATCCCAGCGGGGCTTTTCTGATTTCGGGTTTACCCGACTGCCTGATTAGGCCTTGCGAACGTTGGCGGCCTGCAGACCTTTCGGCCCGTTGACCACGTCGAAGGTAACCGCTTCACCTTCTGCCAGCGACTTGAAGCCTTCGCTCATGATGGCCGAGAAGTGTACGAACACGTCGTCACCATTCTCCTGCTCAATGAAACCGAACCCCTTAGCGTCGTTAAACCACTTAACCCTACCCTGTGCCATTTTTCCTGCCTCCTTTTGCCTTTTGTTGCTCCGGCCTGGTGCCGGATTGTGAAGGTTACTGCAGCTGCCGGAGTCTTGAGGCAGGAAAGCTACGGTTCTTCTGACGAACGACGAGATTTCCTGATACTGCAAAAACTTCCGAATCCTACTGCGGTCGTTAGTCTACCACCTACACCAAATACTGTCAAGGCATTTTCAACTTTTTCGGCCCAAACATTACAGTGTGTTCACTTTTCTGATAAAGGCCATCAACAGCCCATAGTGCTGGTGATCAAACTTCATGACCAGCCGGGGAAGCTCCAGCAGATCCGGCTCGTCAGACTCCTCGGGAAGCGGCCCCGACCGTTCCATCCGGCTACCGGGACGGAGGAGTTCCGGAAACTCGCTCTCAAGTTCGGCGATCTCGCCATCCGACAGCTCTTTGTTAAGCCGGATAACCAGCAGGCCGTCAACAAAACGCAGCGAATGATAGTTCCGGTAAAAATCATCGATGGCCTGGACCGCTTCTTCAACACTCTTCGTAATGGTAAAGAGCGAAAAATCCTCGCCGGAGATCAGTCCCCGCACCAGAAGCGCCCTCTTGATGAACTCGAACCAGCGGTCCCAGTAGCCACTCTCGTCATCCACCAGCACGAGCGGCTTGGGAGAGGTCTTGCCGGTCTGGATAAGGGTAAAGACCTCCATCGCCTCGTCCAGGGTGCCAAACCCGCCGGGGAATACGGAAATGGCGTCCGACTCCTTGACAAAGGCCACCTTGCGGTTGAAGAAGTATTTGTAGGTCACGAGCCGCGGATTTCTGGCCATGACTACGTTGGGCGACTGCTCAAACGGCAGCCGGATATTGACGGCAAAGGAGTTCTCGCTGCCGGCCCCCTCGTTACCCGCCTGCATGATCCCCCCACCCCCGCCGGTGATGATCATGTAGCCACGGGCGGCCAGTTCACGGCTAAACTGGATACAGGTCTGGTAGATCGGTTCGCTGGGCTCGGTACGCGCCGAACCGAAGATGGTCACCTTCTTGCGGTGTCGATAGGGGCTGAAGATCTTGTTGGTGTAGCGCATCTCCTTCATGGTGTTGTTGAGCATCTTCAGGTCGGCCAGATAGCTGGTTTCCTGTCCCGCCTTGAGGGCGGAGATGATCATCTCACGCACCAGGCCGGCGTGGTGCACCCCGTCAGCCGTTGCGACCAGTTGGTCAATCAGGGCATCGATCTCTCCGTTCTTGCGTGTAAAACTCAGCTCCATCGGTACGTGGCTCCCCATGAGAAAATGAGCGCGGATTATAACACCGTGTCGCAGGGGTAGCAAATGTTAAAGGATATCGAACAAAGATTACATTGCACGCTTACCACGATTTGTTTACAGTATGCTGGCCACGCGACTCAAGCCCTGAAAGGAAGCTGCTGCTTATGGGAAAAACCACTGCTGAAAAGATCTTTGCCACCCACCTGGTGAACGAGCCGTTCCCGGGAACCAAGGTTCTGAAACTTGACGTGGTGCTCTGCCACGAAATCACCACCCCCATTGCCATTGCCGACCTGATGGCCCGCGGCAAGGACCGGGTCTTTGATGCCGGAAAGATCAAGGCAGTGGTCGACCATGTGACGCCGAGCAAGGACTCCAAAACAGCCACCCAGGCCAAGATCCTCCGGGACTGGGCCCGCCGGCACAATATCAAGGACTTCTTCGACATCGGCGCCAACGGCGTCTGTCACGCCCTCTTTCCGGAAAAAGGGTTCATCCGGCCGGGCTATACGGTCATCATGGGCGATTCCCACACCTGTACCCACGGTGCCTTCGGTGCCTTTGCCGCCGGGGTGGGGACGACCGACCTGGAAGTGGGCATCCTCAAAGGGGTCTGCGCCTTTCGCGAGCCGAAAACCATCCGGATCAACCTTAACGGCTCGCTGTCGAAAGGGGTGTTCGCCAAAGACGTCATCCTCTACATCATCGGCCAGCTCGGCGTGAACGGCGCCACCGACCGGGTCCTGGAATTCCGCGGACCAGTGGTCGATGCCATGACCATGGAATCCCGCATGACCCTCTCCAACATGGCCATCGAGGCCGGCGGCACCTCCGGCATCTGCATGCCCGACGCCGTTACCGTCGACTACCTCTGGCCGTTCATCCAGAGCGATTACGCCTCTAAAGAGGCTGCCCTGGCCGATTTCCGCCAGTGGTGGTCCGACGAAGACGCAATCTACGACAGGGTCCTTGAGTTCGACGTCTCCAACCTGGAGCCGACGGTCACCTTCGGCTACAAGCCGGACCAGGTGAAACCGGTTGGTGAACTCGCCGGAGAGACGGTTGACCAGGTATACCTCGGCTCCTGCACCAACGGCCGCCTGGAAGATCTGCGGATTGCCGCCCAGATCCTGAAAGGGAAGAAGATCGCCCCCACGGTGCGCGGCATTCTGTCGCCGGCCACCCCGAAGATTTACCAGGATGCGCTGCATGAGGGGCTGATCGACATCTTCATGGAAGCCGGCTTCTGCGTCACCAACCCGACCTGCGGCGCATGCCTCGGCATGAGCAACGGCGTGCTGGCGGAGGGAGAGGTCTGCGCATCCACTACCAACCGGAACTTCATGGGTCGCATGGGAAAGGGTGGCATGGTGCATCTCATGTCGCCGGCCACCAGCGCGGCCACGGCCATTGAAGGAAAGATCGCCGACCCGCGGAAATACCTGTAGGGGCGGGGCCTCCCCGCCCGGGCGCGGCAACCGCTCCACTACATTCATGCATACATAAGGAGAGCGACACTATGAAAACGTTTGGCGGACCGGTCCTTTTCCTTGACCGGTCGGACATCAATACGGATGAGATCATCCCGGCAAAGTACCTGACTGAGATCACCAAGGAAGACCTCAAGCCCTATATCCTGGAAGACCTGAAGCTCCCCGGCTTCGATCCCAAAGGGGAGAAGACGAAGGCGGCCCGGGTCATCGTCAGCCGGGCGAACTTCGGCTGCGGCTCGTCCCGCGAGCACGCCCCTTGGGTCTTCGAGGTAAACGACATTACGGCGGTAATCGCCGAATCGTTTGCCCGCATTTTCCGGCAGAACATGTTCAACTGCGGCATGGCAGCCATCGAGCTCCCCAAGGAAGACCTCGACCTGATCTTTTCCCATGCAAACGATGCCGATGCCACTATCAGCATCGACATCGAAGCCCGGGCACTTACCATGAGCGGAGGAGGGAAGCAGAAAACCTTCAGCTTCGACGTCTCCCCCTTTGACAAGGCACTGGTGACGGCCGGCGGCTGGGTCGACTTCGCCGACCAGAAGTATTGATTAACCAGCTCTTCCCCCTGCAAACGAAAAAGCCCGCCGACAAAGCGGGTTTTTTCGTTTGCAGCAGCTGTCAGTCCGTATTTTATACCGCTTTCGGGTTGACTCTGCGCCTCTGGCAGGGATAATATGCACTGCTTTCGCGTTGTGCCGGGAACCAGATTCGTACATCCCGGCAGCGCACCGGACAAGGTACCCGTGAACATGCGCCTGCTTCCCATATCGCAGATCTGCCTCCTGATCGCCCTCCTTGCGGTCCTCGTACCGCATCGGTCTGCCCTGGCTGACGAGACAGGCTCTGTCGAAGGGACCATTTTTACCCTCTGGCCCCTGATCGACTACCGGGAAAGCCCGGCCGAAGGGTTCAGCAACCTGAGCATCCTCGGGCCGCTCTTCAAATTCCAGAACCATAAAGAACAGTCGACCGTCGCCGTCCGTCCCCTCTTTTTCCGTACCGGCAACGGAAAAAACGAAACCGCCTCCACCGAGTACCTGTACCCGCTCGCCTCCAGCGAAACTACTCCGGACGTCACCCGTTTCCAGGTACTGAAGCTCTACCAGAAGAACCTGTTCCGGAAGGACCGGGAAGAAGAGCGGGAGCGGGACTTCATGATCTTTCCGTTCTACATAACCGGGACATCGAAGAAATACGGACCGTACACCTCGGTCCTCCCCATCTACGGGGATATCTACGAGCGGTTCTGGCGGGACGAATACCACTATCTACTCTTCCCGCTCTACGGCCGGACCGTCAACAAGGGAACCACAAACTACAACGTGCTCTACCCCTTTTTCTCGGTCACCCGCGGCGAACGGGAGTCAGGCTATGCATTCTGGCCCCTGTACGGACAGTCGGCCAAGGAAGGGGTCTACCGGAAGCGCTTTGTCCTCTGGCCATTCTTCCACCAGGAAGAAAAGGGGCTCAATACGGACAACCCCACCAGCAGGTTTCAGATCCTGCCGCTCTACGCGACCGTAGACTCCCCCAAGCTGACAGTACGGGACTACCTCTGGCCATTTTTCGGCCACTACGAGAACCGGGACCCGAAAGAGGAGGGGTGGAATCTACTCTGGCCATTCTGGCAGGTTGTGCGGGGCGAAAAACGGAACGTCACCCGCTTCCTGCCGCTCTTCGACCGGGAGCAAAACGGCGACAACGAAAAACGCTGGTACCTGTGGCCGCTCTACAAGGAAGAAACGTCGGTCGCCCCCTCCTTTCGTCAGGAAAAGGAGCGGTTGCTCTATTTCCTGTACAGCAACAACCGCGAAAGCTGGCCGGCCGACGGGGCCAGCCGGCAACGGATCGCCTTCTGGCCCCTCTTCGTCTACAATCGCACCACCGACAACGTGAAGTCATTCAGCTTTCCCGCACCAGTGGAGCCGGTGCTGGACAGGGAGGGGATCGAGCGCAGTTGGGCCCCTTTCTGGCGGCTCTATCAGCAAAGGTGGAACGATAACGGCGACTCGGCAGCATCCTTTGCCTGGAATCTCTACTGGCACGAAGCGCGTAAAGACGCCCTGGCGTACGAGCTGTTCCCACTGCTGCGCTACCGCTCCACCACGGCTACGTCCGACCTTCAGCTTCTCAAGGGGCTGTTCCGCTACACGACCGACCGGGAAGGAAAATCGGTCCGACTCTTCTGGCTCCCCTTCGGCATCTCCTGGGGAAGCGGATCACCCGAGCACAAGACCGTGACGCGCGCCAACGGGAGCATTAACCCATGAAACCGTTCGAATTTATCGGCAGACATCTGATCCGTTTTAACGAGATCGTCGGGGAGATGATCATTCTCCTCGGCCAGACCTTCTATTTTTTCAGGGAGATCCCCCGCAACCTGCCGAGCATTGCCACCCAGATGATGATCATCGGCTACGAAACCCTGCCGGTTGCCTCGGTCATGGCCTTTTTCGTCGGCATGGTCCTGGCGCTCCAGACCGGGGTGGAACTGAACAAATACGGCAGCCAGGATATCATCGGCGCCATTGTCGGCCACTCCATGGTGCGGGAACTTGGTCCGGTCATGACCAGCTTCCTGGTTGCCGGCCGGGCCGGCTCGGCCATGGCTGCCGAAATCGGCGTCATGAAAGTCTATGAGGAAATCGACGCCCTGAAGACCCTGGACATCAACCCGGTCCGCTACCTGGCCATGCCGAGACTCATTGCGTGCCTGATCTGCGTTCCGGCCCTCGTGGTATACTCGGACCTGATCGGCATCACCGGCGGGGCGATCATCAGCAACCTGCATCCGCAGATTTTTGTGTCATACTACACCTACTATGACAGCCTGACCAACGCTCTAAAGATCAAGGAAGTAGGCAATGGACTGATCAAGGCAACTGCCTTCGGCGGGATCATCGCCCTGGTCTCATGCTACGTCGGTTTCAACACCAGCGGGGGTGCCCGCGGGATCGGGGTATCCACCACCCGTTCCGTAGTCCTTTCATTCATGCTGATTCTTGTTGCCGACTACTTCCTCACCCGCATCCTGATGTGAGGTTCGAAACGATAGGAGCAGTCCATGGCATTTTCCACTGAAAAGAAAGTAGGCTTATTCTTTATCGTCAGCCTGATCATCCTCGGCGGACTTCTGGAAGTGGGTGAAAAATGGAACCCCTTCGAAAAACAGATCCGTTACCGGACCTATCTCACCAGCGTCACCGGCCTCAAGCTCGGTGACCCGGTACGCCTGGTCGGGGTGGACGTGGGCCGGATCAAGGAGATCAACGTCAAGGACGAAAACGTCGAGCTTGTTTTTGACGTCAAACCGGGAACCCAGATCAGGACCGACAGCGTGGCCAGCCTCCGTCTCACCAACCTCCTGGGGGGACAGTTCCTGAGCATCTCCCTGGGGAGTCCGAAGTCCCCCATCCTGGAGCCGGGCGGCACCCTCTTCGGCAAGGATTCGGCCAACATCGACGTCATTGTCGACAACGTGAGCGAACTGACCAAGGACGCCAAGTCCCTTATCAATAACCTGAACCGGAATCAGGACGAGGTCCTGAAAAAGATCTCGGCCATGCTGGACGATAACCGGACCAATCTGCAACAGAGCGTGGCCAATTTCCGGAGCATCACCGACAAAATTGACCGGGGCGACGGCTCATTGGCCCTGCTGTTGAACGACAAGGCGCTCTACACCAATGCCAACGATGCCATCGTCAGCCTAAAGAGTGTGACTACCAAGATCGATAAGGGTGATGGCACCATCGGCAGGCTGGTAAACGACCCGGCCCTGTACAACGATGCCAGGGAAGCGGTTGCCAGCCTGAAGGACGGGGCCAGGGAAATGAGCACCGGCTTCAAGGATATCAAGGAAATTGCCGGCAAGATCAACCGCGGCGAGGGGACGGCAGGCAAACTGGTCAACGACGAGGCACTCTACACCGAGCTGCGTGACGCCTCAAAAAACATCAAGGAGATTGCCCAGAAAATCAACACCGGCGAAGGGACCCTGGGCAAGCTGGTGAACGAGGACAAGCTCTACCGGGATACCACAGCCGCCATGAAGAAGGTGGAGAAGGCAGCCGAAGGACTGGGGGACAGCGGACCGATCTCGGTCCTCGGCAGCATCATCGGCACACTCTTCTAAAATGCAGGAACGAGGTTCGAGGACAACGTAAGTTTTCCCCTTGTTCCTTTTTGCCCGGAGTCCCTATCTTGTCTGATATCCTGCATATCGCCGTTGGCACCTTCACCATGCGGCCGTATGTCTTCGCCTTTTTTGCCGCCTTTCTCCTGGCTGCGGTCCCCCATATCGGCTGGCGCCGGACCCTGGCCTTCACCGGCATCGGCTACCTGATCTCCTTTGCCTCCGAAGTCTCCTCCATCAACACCGGCTTCCCCTACGGCTGGTACTACTACATCGACAGAACCAGTACGAAAGAGCTCTGGATCGCCGGGGTGCCGTTCTTCGACTCCCTGTCCTACGTCTTCCTCTGCTACTGCAGCTATGCTACGGCCCTGTTCATCCTTTCGCCGCTCAAGTCCCGGCGCTGGCAGCTGGTGCCGCTGGAGACCCGCGCCATTCGGAGATCGTTTGCCGCGCTCTTCCTCGGCTCCCTGCTCCAGGCCTATCTGGATATCATTATCGACCCGGTCTCGCTCCAGGGAAATCGCTGGTTCCTGGGGCAGATCTACGGCTACCGGGAGCAGGGGTACCATTTCGGCGTTCCCCTTTCCAACTACCTGGGGTGGTGGCTGGTGAGCGCTGCCATGATCTTCGCCCTTCAACGACTGGCAGCCTCCGGCAAGGCCACCGACAAGCCGCCGGCCGGGGTGGGGAACTTCCCGTTCAGTGCGCTCCTGGGGCCGATCCTCTACTTGTCGGTGCTCGGCTTCAACCTGACCATGGCCGTGGTAATCGATGAGAGGACCATTGCGGTTACCGGCTTGTTCATAGTCATTCTCCCCCTGGCGCTGGTCGTCACCTTGGCGCTACGCCGGGCAAACCGCTACAGCAAGGATGAGCTTGCTGCGCATGTCAGGGACGTTCCCTGGTCCCCGGCAGCAGGCAAGAGGTAAGGCAGAGGAAGAACACAAACATCATGATTGCCGGTTCGGCTGCAATAATGATAATGAGCAAGACCGCCCGGACCAGGCTACCTCAAATTCAAAGTAGTTTACCCTGGAAATGACTATAATTTGCCAGGATCCTTCACCGAGTTAAACGTCTTGAACTCGACGTTGTAATAATGGCCATCCACCTTCTTGACTTCGCGCACATACTCGTTCTGAATGACATCTCTGGTCTCAGGATCTATCTGGACCGGGCCACGCGGGCTGTTTATCTTCATCCCCTTAAGCACCGTCATCGCTTTGTCGCCATCCATTACACCGTTCAGCTGCTTTATCACAGCATATATTGCAGCCATGCCGTCATAGCCGCCAACCGCCATGTAGTTGGGTCGCAGGGAGTCAAACTTGCCATAGGCCGCGAGGAAGGCCTTGTTTTCCGGAGAGTTGTGGGCCACGGAGTAGTGATGTGTCGATATTACGCCCAGTGCATGTTCCCCCAGGGCATCCTGCACCGCGTCATCCATGACGTCACCGGTTGACAGTAGCTTGATGCCCGCCTTTGCCAGTCCTCGTTCGTTATAGGACTTCATGAGAGCGATCGGCATTTCGCCGGGAGTTACAAACACAAATACTGCCTGCGGCTTGCTGTCTTTAATGCGCTGCACGTAGGGGCCGAACTCGGGATTCTTCAGCGGTACCCGCGACTCGCCTACCACCTGGCCTCCCAGCTTAATGAACTCCTTTTTAAAGGCAGCTTCGGAGTCATGGCCCGGAGCGTAGTCGGCGACCAGTGTATATATCTTTCGATAGCCATTCTTAAACGCCCATTGGGCCATGGGCACGCAGCTTTGTGGCATCGTAAACGACACTCTGGCAATATAGGGCGACTTGGTGGTTAGTATTGATGTCCCGGCATTCATGATGATGGTCGGCATCTTTGCCTCGGTCACAACCGGTGCGATCGCGAGCGTATTAGGGGTAAAGCCTAATCCTGTGATGAAACTGACCTTGTCCTTGACAATCAGTTCCTGGGCAAGCCTTTTTGCGATTTCGGGTGCGGGGCCGGTAGTATCTTTGATCACAAGTTCGATCTTCTTACCCGCGACTGTATCACCATGTTCCTTCATATACGCCTTGGCGCCGTTGACAATATGCCTCCCGAAATCGGCAAACGGACCTGTCATTTCGGCAATTATGCCGACTTTGATGACAGATTCCGCGGCACACGCCTGATCAGCTCCAAGAGTACCTATGATGCACATGATCATTACGAACATAAAACCGAGCGGATTGATTTTTTTTACTTGCATGATTAGGCCTCCTTTGAGATGTGCAGTATTCTGTGTGAACTCTTTCTCCCATTTATTTATCCGCCGTAACGTTATGTACGGACAAGCTCTAAGTTAGCGATCTATCCAAACTGCGGTACGCTTTGATAAGAAGGCTTGTAATCCTTCCACTGCGTCATGGGTGACCATCAATTCTTCGAGATATAACTTCTTTACTGCGTCAAGCCTGAATTTTATACGCTCATTTACCGTTATGCGGGCTGCCTTAACGGCAAATCGCACTGTGCTGGCGCTAAGTGGAGCCAGAAACTCCTGAAAATAGCCAAGTGCCGCCTGTTCAGGATTTTCGGCCACCACGTTGACCAGCCCGATTCGATGTGCCTCTTCCGCACCGATGCTACGCCCGGAAAAGAGAAGATCTTCGGCCTGGGACTGACCGATTTTCTCCGGCAAAAGACAAGATGCCGGCGGGGCAAATACCCCAATCTTCACCTCAGGCTGTCCCATCATCGCATCTGGCGCGGCGAAGATAAAATGACCTGCCGCCACGACCTCCAGACCGCCTCCTAAGCATTGACCGCGTACCGCGACCAGAATCGGCACGGTACTTTCAACTAGCTGCGCAATGAGGCCATGCATCTGATCGATCATCTCCGCGCACGCTTCCGGCAGGTGTTCCTGCACACTGGCTCCGAAACTGAAATGCGGTCCTTCTGCGTCCAGCAACACCCCACGCAGCCGTACGTTTGCAAGATGTTCGTCGAGAGCGGCTCGCAAGGCCGCAATCATTGGGGCATCGATAATATTTGCCTTGGGGCGGGCAAGTCGCAGGCGGAGAAGCGTGCCGCTCTGATCCAACCAGACCTTGAGAGGGGTCGCACTCATGTCAGGATACCTCCGGAACCAGGATGGCCCGCTTGCTCAGTTTGTGGGCATGGGCTGCTGCATACACCTCGTTTACGTTAGACAGTGGATGGCGTTCGATAAATGGGGCCAGTTCGATCCTGCGATCCAGCACCAGATCCAGTGCATCCGAATAGAGTTCGGCCAGACATCCCCAGTTGCCGATAGCCTTGGCGTGAAACGCCATCAGGTTGGACAACCGCAACTCCAGCTTGTCCATCGTGAAACCGACCACCGAGAGTGTCGCACCGTGGGTCAGAAGGCTGTACGCAGTCTCCTGGCCGGATGCAGTTCCGGAACATTCGAATATCTTCCAGCCGGTGTTCTTGAGACCGTTTGTTTTGACAAAATCCTGAATCGCCTTTTTCAACTCCTTCCCCTGCATCTGCCGGGTGCTGATGGCCAGACTGGCGCCGAAATTGAGCATCTCATCAAGCTTGGCCTGATCCCGGCCGATGGCCACTACCGTAGCGCCAAAGGCCCTTGCGATCTGCACTGCGTGGCAGCCAATCCCGCCGATTCCGACCACGATGGCCAGATCGCCCTGCTCCACTTCAGCCTGAAAAACCGCTTGATAGGGCGTTGTCACTGCATCGGCTACAACCGCCAAATCGGCCAGTTCCAGGCCGGCCGCTGCCAGTCGCTGCTCATCCACCGGACAGAGTCCCCTGACAGGAACGGAAATGTGTGTGGCATACCCGCCCTGGATGTCATTGCCGGGCATCTGCTGACTTCTGCAGATGGTGCCATGCCCGGTCCTGCAGAGTTCGCACTCGCCACAGGGGATAACGCCCACCACTACCACTGCCCTGCCCAGCCAGGATTCGGCCCCGGCCCCTGCCGCGACCACCCGGCCGCTGATTTCATGCCCCATGGCCAACGGTAGAGCGTGGTTCGGCCTGACTCCGCCACTGTGGTAACTCAGATCTGTTTTGCAGACCCCACAGCCGGCAATCTCAACCACAACATGGCCATCTGCCGGCGGAAACGGATTAAAATCCTCCTTTACCAGAGGCTCCCCAACTGCGGTCATCATCCAACGATGAGGTACTGTGCTCATACACTCTCTCCTCTTTGGGTATTCTCAGCACCTCTTAACGTACTATTTCTGACTTGTTTGGGACGCCCCATCCAGAACGGCCTCAATTACTTTAACGTAACCAGTGCACCGGCAAACATGCCCGGAAAGCATTTCACGCACCTCCTCCACATTAGGATCAGGGTTGCTGTCTAATAAATGTTTAGCCCCAACCAGCATTCCCGGAGTACAAAAACCGCACTGAACAGCATCTTTTTCAATGAAAGATTGCTGCAATGGATGCAAAGAGCCTTTTTCACTAAGTCCTTCCACAGTTAAAACCTCTGCTCCATTACAATCAACTGCCAAAGTGATACAGGCCAACGCAGGTCTGCCGTTGATTATTACTGTACAGGCGCCGCAGGAGCTGTCATCACAGCCTTCCTTTGTACCTACGAGGTTTAGCTCTTCACGCAGCACCTGCACAAGGGTAGTATTATTGGCAACTCTGACTTCCCAATCTTCCCCGTTAACTTTTAAATTTATTTCGTGTTTTTTACTCATTGCAACAGCAACCTCCTTTAATTCCCATAGCTTTTTCCCAAGCCATTTCCAGCGCTGCGGGCACCATTTTTTTAATCATAGCCCTCCGGTAGCCTGTATTTATCGTTTTGTTCTTTACCATCACAGCCAGTTTGTTAGCTTCCTTCAAAATCGGTTCAAGCAAAGCTTCAGTTAATTGTTCGGCTCCAACCAGGTTCCGAGCCTCCTCGACCAGGAACGGCGCGGGACCGGCTGCCGTAAGGGCCAGGCTCGCCCGCTGACAAATTTTGCGGTCCGATAAAGTTATACTGGCAGCTACTCCCAAACTGGGAAAATCAGTTGAAATGCGTTCAGCAAGCTTGCTATATGCTCCACCAGCCTTCGCACTTTCTTTACCGATAAATACCCCTGTCAAAACTTCGCCGTCTTTGAGAGAAATCGGATTTAGAGCTGCGCCAGTGTATATATTTCGCAACTCCTCCCACCGTTCACCACTCAATGATCCGATCCGGACTTTTGCCCCTAATGCCAGTAACGCCGGAGCCGTATCACCGGAATAAACCGCAAAGCATTTCTGCGCGTTAACTGCATGGCACACAGTGCCCCCCGCTTTTAAACACACAGACAGTGATTCTCTTAGAAATTCAGACTGGTTAAAATATAAGCACCGGGTTTCAAGGCAAAGGTTCCCACCCAAAGTCCCCATCGAACGGTGCTGGTATGCACCCACCTTTAACGCGGCTTCAACTAACAGCGGATAATCCTCCGAAATAACAGGTGAAGCAATCAGGTCACTTAACTTTACAGCTGCCCCAATAGAGACACCATCGTCCTTAGATAATATTTCATTCAATTCCTTGACTTTTTTCAGACTGATCAGTACTTCGGGCTTACAGGTACGTTGTTTTAACCTTACCAGCAGGTCTGTGCCTCCCGCTATAATTCTGGCCCTGCTGCCCCATTCTGCCGTCAGGGAGTACAGTTCCGTCAGGTTCTGCGGTTCTAGATACAGATCAAATTTTTGAACATTCACGGCTATTATCCTTTCGCAATTTTTTGCTGAATTTTCCAAGGCGTAATCGGCAGGGAATCGAATTTGACTTGCAAAGCATTGTGCACGGCGTTTGCCACCGCTTCAACTGCGGCAATGCTGACAGTCATACCCGCTTCTTTAGCCCCAAAGGGTCCGGCCGGGTCCTGAGATTCTATGATAATTGACTCAACTGGCGGCATCTCACCGGCAAGACAAAGCTTATAATCCAAAAATCCTGCATTAAGAACCCGGCCGTCTTTCCAGATCAACTCCTCAGATAAGGCCTGACCGATACCAAAAGACACCGATCCCTCAAATTGACCCTCAACAGCTTTTGGGTTGATAGCATAGCCACAATCATGAGCTGCTGTGACAGCCAAAACTTTAACCTTGTAAGTCACCGGATCTACTTCTACCTCGGCCACCACTGCCCCGTAGCTGTAAGCGCCGGTAGGCTGGCCGTCGATTTTGCCGTTCATCCAGTCAACCGGGGTTACGTTGGTTGGCCGCCATTCACCGCAGCCAATTACTTGTGTCCCGGCAACCAAACCGGCAATTAAAACTTCTTTGATCCCAATATTCTGCTCAGGTTTTTCCCTGACGAATATTCGCCGATTAGATATTTCAAGTTCATTTGCATCTACCTTTAATTTTTTTGCTGCTATAGCCAAAAGCTGGTTACGGGCATCTTGGGCTGCCCTCAGAACAGCATTACCCGAAATATAAGCCGTGCTCATGGTATAGGTTCCCGGATCAGAAGGAGTAATGTCGGTGTCACCGCAGATCAGACTAAAATCCTCGACAGGCAGGCCTAAAGTTTCTGCGGCAATTTGGGCATGCATGGTTTTATTGCCCTGTCCATTATCAATCGAACCGGTCAAAATATGAACCTTGCCGTCTTCATTAAACTTGATAATAGCGCCCGATTTGGAACGGATCCCCAGATCAAAACCACATATATGAATTCCGGCGCCTACCCCGATACCCCTTAGGGCTTTTGGGGGTGCTTGTTTTTTTTCTTCCCATCCTGATCTTTCCCTGACTTTTTCCAGACACTCGCTAAACCCGCAACTGTGCACTTTCGAACCGTTAAGCAGGGTGTCACCTGTTTGAACTGCGTTTTTCAGCCTTATTTCCAGCGGGTCTAACCCCAGTTCCTCAGCCATCCAATCCAATTGAGCCCCGTCGGCAAAACGCAGTTGCTGGTTTCCATGCCCTCGCATTGCGCCGCGCGGCCCTTTATTGGTATATACCCTGGCGGCCTCATAGCTAACGTTGGGGATACGGTAAAGAGCCAGGTACATGATAAAGGGATTGGTCAACGCTATCCCACTGGTGCTATGGTAAGCGCCCCCGTCCGCCAGGATGCGAAGATCTTTGGCCGTAATAAACCCATCTTTGGTCATTCCGGTCTTAACGGTTATTTCCATCGGATGCTTTTGGCGGATTGCTATCATTGTTTGTTCCCGGCTGTAACTAAGTTTCACCGGTCTCCCTGCTTTCTTCGATAACAGGGCCGCACAAAACTCGGCTGATCCCATTTCCGAGAGACCACCAAAAGCGCCGCCAATCTCTATGGGATGTAAGCGGATGTCACTCGAAGTCATCTGCAGAGTACGGGCTAATGCGGTCCGTTTGGCGAAGGGTGACTGATTAGGCACCCAAACCTCCAATTTGCCCACCGGCTGGAAATTAGCCACTGCTACGTAGGGTTCTAATTGACCATGGGCTAACGCCTCGGTGGTAAAGGTATCTTCTCTGATCAGGTCTGCTTTGGCAAACCCCGCATCCATATCACCATATACTACTTTATAGTCCATGCACTTGTTGCGCTCTGTATTATCATGCACCAGCGGTGCTCCATCCCGGAGAGCTTCGGCCGGATCAAAAACTGCCGGTAAAACTTTATATTCAACATGTATCAGCCGCAGGGCCTCTTCGGCGGTATCAAGGTCAACCGCTGCCACCGCAGCTACAGGTTCACCCACAAACCGGACTTTATCCAGGGCAATAGGATACTGGTCCCGGGTGGATGGAAAGATGCCATAGTTTTTCTGAGGAGTATCAAGACTTGTAATGACTGCCTTCACTCCGGGTAACTTTTCAGCTTTTGAAGTGTCAATATTGAGAATCAGGGCATGTGGATGGGGACTCATAAGAATTTTTCCACAAAGCATTCCCGGAAGCTTTATATCTGCTGAGAAATATGCATTACCGGTAACTTTATTAAATGAGTCAACCCGGGTTATCAATTTGCTGCCTATCACGTTATTACTCAAGATTTCTCCCTCCCATACATAACTCTTTGTTTAAAGAATACGCTGACTAATCAACGTGCCTTTCAGTAGATCCTAAGTTGTTCCTTGCCGTTAAAGTAGCGCATGGTTCCGGCTGCCAGGGCATCCATTTCGTTCTCGCCGGGATCGAGGTGGATTGGGGCTATGAAAGAGATTTTTTGCGTCAGACTGTCGACCAGCCGCTGCGAATAGGCCAGGCTGCCGGTGAGTGTGATGGCATCCACGTTCCCCTCAAGCACAGCCGCGCAAGCGCCTATCTCTTTGGCAACCTGATAGATCATCGCTTCAAATACCTCGGCGGCAACGGCGTCCCCTTCACGGATCCGCTTTTCTACTTCCAGGCCGCTGGTAGTCCCCAGATAGGCCATTAAACCGCCACCTCCCTGTATGAGTCTCAACACCTGCTCTTTGGTGTATTCACCGCTGAAACAAAGATTTATAAGCTCCCCTACGGGAAGCCCTCCAGACCGTTCCGGAGAGAAGGGGCCGTCACCATAAAGTGCATTGTTCACGTCAACTACAAGTCCTTTACGGTGCGCTCCTACTGAGATGCCTCCTCCGAGATGGATAACAATCAAGTTGACCTCATCGTAACCTTTCCCAAGCCGGGCCGCGATTTTTCTGGCAGTGGCTTTCTGGTTCAGGGCATGAAACGCACTGTCTCTTTTGATTTGCGGAATGCCTGAGTATCGAGCGTATGGACTAAGCTCGTCCACAACTGGAGGATCAACTGTAAGAGCAGGGATATTCAGCTCTTTACCAAAGTTGTAAGCCACCATGCCGCCGCACACGCAGGCGTGCATGCCGAATTTCCCGCTCTTCATATCTTCAAGCATCGGAGGAGTTATTTCATAAATGCCGCCCGGGACAGGTTTCATTTGGGCACCCCTGCTGGCTATTGCATCAAACTGGTCCAGTGTCATGCCATGCTTTGCTACGACCTCAAGGATGGCATTTTTTCGTAAGTCATACTGATCAATGAACGTCTGGAACTGTTTCAACTCTTCAGGAGGGTGACTTACCGACTCCGCCAGCAGCACTTTTTCAGATTCATAGACGGCGACCTTTGTTGAAGTCGAGCCTAGATTGATCACCAGTATTTTCTTTGTCTTTCCCATAATCTTCCTCTTCCCTCAAATGGTGGCCTGTGTGGCAACATAAATCTGATCCGCTGCAGGTACTCAGCCTGGGGCCTCTACGCTTTCGATCATTTTGGACCCATTTCATTGTTATCGATCCGCACTCTGGCCCAGCGAGGCATGCTTCATCTGAAATATTGTTTTAGGCCTTGTCTGCCTTTTACTGGGTGACCGGATTACAGGAAACATGCCATCACCAGGGTGGACGGAATATCAATTGGTTAGCTCAGCTAGGGGAGAAGGCGTGTCCGGTATAGGGACAACGAACTGTGTCTAGGTGGGACAACTTTGAAAGGGGTGGGAGTAGTCTTGGAACTTCAACATGTTACAACTGTGTTGAGGTGTGGGCGGTCGGATGGGGGGGAAAATCTATTTTCGACAGCAGTCCTGTCAAGGGCTTCAGGTTCAGGAAAAAAGCTTTAATTTAAGCATGTTATGGGTGGGATGAGCATGATGTGTCCCGTGGTCGGACACAAAGGGGAAAGGGTTGCCGGTCTTGCATATCAGCGATAGAAAATCTTGCGGCTTACCTTGAGGAGACCGGCGGTTTTTGACTTGTTGCAGTTACAGTGTTTTAGTGCCATTTTTAGCACTTTTTGGGTAATCGCCTCCGCACTTGCTTTCGCGACCGACTCTACATGAAGTGTCAAGAACCACCGTAATTGAGCACCCCTTGAACCAACGGAATTGAGCAGTCAGTCTTCGGTGGGTCCAGTGAATGTAGAAAACGGTACCGGTGATTGTGGGCGGGTTTTTGCCCGGTAGGATTCT
>JAJZTK010000020.1 GCA_021849045.1 Deltaproteobacteria bacterium
CTGTTCTGGAAGCGCTTCAATGCCGGCGGCATCGTTTCCGGGTATGCCGTCGGGGTGGTCGCCTGTCTGGTGCTGATGTTCGTCTCCCCCAACATGACCTATCCGAAGAAGATCGCCGCCGATGCGGCGAAGACTGTCGCCGCCCTGGAGAAGAAGCAGGCCGGCGGGTCCGTGCTTGCCGACAAGGAGCTGAAGACCCTGGAAAAGGCACGGGCCGACTACGCGCGAAACAGGGACGCTAAGTCGATGTTCGGTCTGGATACGCCGCTGTTCCCGCTCAAGAATCCGGGGATCGTCTCCATACCGATCGGCTTCCTGGCAGCGGTTTTCGGCTGCCTGCTGTTCCGCGACCAGCGGGCCGAGGACGCCTATGAAGAGGTGTATGTCCGGATAAAGACCGGCCTGGGGAGGGCCGAGGCAGCGGAGCATTGAGGAGCGGCAGTCGCGCGCGTCTGCCGGAAAGATCAGGAAGGAGAGTCATTCATGTATTCGGAAGAACACAATATTTTCCGGGAGTCGTTCAGGAACTTCGTCCGGACCGAGATCACCCCCCATCTGGACGAATGGGAAGGCAAGGGGGCCATCCCCCGGGAGCTCTGGAACAGGATGGGGGCCGAGTGGTATCTCTGCCCGTGGCTGCCAGAGGAGTACGGGGGGAGCGGAGCGGACTTCCTCTATTCGGTGATCATTGCCGAGGAGCTGGCAAAGGGAGGGGCGGTCAGCTTCATGACGGCACTCCACAGCGATGTCATCGCCCCGTACATCATGCGTCTCGGGAGTGACGAGCAGAAACGGCGCTGGCTCCCCGGCACCGCCTCGGGAGAGACCGTACTGGCCGTGGCGATGACGGAGCCGGACACCGGGTCGGACCTGGCCGGGATAAAGACCCGGGCCGAGCGGGATGGCGACCACTATGTCATCAACGGCGCCAAGACCTTCATTACCAACGGCATCTACGCCGACCTGGTGATCGTCGCCTGCCGGACCGACCGCAACGCCACCGGGACCAAGGGGTTAAGCCTCATCTGCGTGGAGCGGGACACCCCCGGCTTCACCCGCGGCAGGAAGCTGGAAAAGATGGGGCTGCGCTCGTCGGACACGGCGGAGCTGTTCTTCGACGACTGCCGGGTGCCGGTGGGAAACCTGCTGGGGGAGGAAAACCGGGGATTCTACTACCTGGTGGAGCATCTCCAGCAGGAGCGGATCGTCTGCACCGTGCAGGCGCAGGCCATGGCGGAAAAGATGCTGGAGATGACGCTGGAGTACACCAGGGAGCGGAAACAGTTCGGCAAACCGATCTGCAGCTTCCAGCACAACGCCTTCAAACTTGCCGAAATGGCCACTGACATCCAACTCGGCAGGTGCTTCATCGACAGCCTCGTCCAGAAGCATCTGCGCCAGGAGAATGTGGTCAACGAAGCCTCCATGGCCAAGGCATGGATCTGCGAGATGGCCAACCGGGTGGCATACCAGTGCGTGCAGCTGCATGGCGGGTACGGCTTCATGGACGAGTACCCGATCAGCCGCTACTACCGCGACATCCGGATCTTCCCGATCTTTGCCGGCACGACCGAGATCATGAAGCAGATCGTGGCCAAGAATATGGGACTGCTCTGAGGGGGGAAATGAAGGTGACAAAGCAGAAATGGGAAGAGAGGGAACAATGAGTTTCGTACGCTACGAACAGGACCGGGATGTGGCGGTCATGACCATGGACAACCCGCCGGTCAACTGCCTGTGTCACGAGGTGCGCAGAGGGCTTGCCGACGCCCTCGACCGGGCCGATCTCGACCCGGCCGTCAGGGCCGTGGTTCTGACCGGTTCGGCCAAGGCGTTTTCCGCCGGGGCCGACATCGGTGAACTGGATTCGCATCTCGCCTTTGCCGAGCCGGACCAGAATGAACTGGTCACCTCCATCCTGGAGCGGATGTCAAAGCCGGTGGTTGCCGCGCTGAGCGGTCTCGCCCTGGGGGGCGGGCTGGAGCTGGCTCTGGGGTGTCATTACCGCGTTGCCGCGCCCGGCACCCGGCTGGGGCTGCCGGAGGTAAAGCTCGGCTTCATCCCCGGCGGGGGTGGGACCCAGCGGCTGCCCCGGGCGGTTGGTCTGGAGCGGGCCCTCAACATGATGCTTTCCGGTGCCCACCACCGCGCCGAAGAGTTCAGCGCGACCCCCCTGGTGCAGGAGATCGTGGAGGGTGACCTGGTGGCCGGTGCCATCGCCTTTGCCCGGCGGGTCGCTGACGAACGGCCGCTCTCCCGGCTGCGGGATTGCCGCGTCGACCACCCCCATGCCGCTCCCCTGCTCAGGTATGCCCGGAGTGCGGTGGCGTCGAACCGTAGCGCCCCGGCCGCGGCCCGGTCGATCGTCGAGGCCGTAGAGGCTGCGGTCAACAAGCCGTTCGACCAGGGGATGCAGACCGAAATCTCCCTGTTCATGGCGCTTTCCGCGAGCACGGAGGCGAAGGCGCTCCGCCACGCCTTCTTTGCCGAGCGAAATGCCGCCAGGATCGATGGCCTGGCGG
The DNA here is from genome assembly GCA_021849045.1 of Deltaproteobacteria bacterium. GTDB lineage: Bacteria > Desulfobacterota > Desulfuromonadia > Geobacterales > DSM-12255 > Geomobilibacter. The sequence goes on from JAJZTK010000020.1 coordinate 2,523, forward strand.
CCGATACCCCGGTGCGCGAGATCCGCAGCGCGGCGGTTGTCGGCGCCGGCACCATGGGGAGCGGCATCGCCCTTTGTTTCGCCGATGCCGGCATTCCGGTCAAGCTTCTCGATCAGCGGCAGGAGCTGCTTGATAAGGGAATGGCCGCCATCCGCCGCACCTACGAGGCAGCAATGAAGCGGGGGCGGCTCAGCGAGGCCCGGTCTGCCGAACTGCTGGCCCTGATCCAGCCGACCCTTTCCTATCAGGAGATCGCCGGGTGCGACCTCGTGATCGAGGCGGCCTTCGAGGAGTTTCCCATCAAGGAGCAGATCTTCCGGCAACTGGACAGGGTGATGAAGCAGGGGGCGATCCTTGCCTCCAACACCTCGACCCTTAATCTAAACCGGATTGCTGCCTGCACCGGCCGGCCCGCCGATGTCATCGGCACCCATTTCTTCAACCCGGCCAATGTCATGCCGCTGTTGGAGGTGGTGCGGGGAGGCGCAACCTCTGACGAACTGCTCGCTTCGGTCATTAACCTAGGGCGGCGGTTGCGCAAGACTCCGGTCGTTGCCGGCGTCTGCGACGGCTTCATCGGCAACCGGATGATCGATGCCTACCTGCGCCAGGCGATGTTCCTCCTCGATGAAGGGGCGCTCCCCTGGCAGGTCGACAAGGCGCTGGAGCGGTTCGGCATGGCCATGGGACCGTTCAGGATGTGCGACATCGTTGGCAACGACGTGATGTGGGCGGTGCGCAAGCGCCACTATGTCGAGCAGCCGGAGCTGATCTGCTCCAGGGTGGCGGACCGGCTGTGCGAGCAGGGCCGGTTCGGCCAGAAGAGTGGCCGTGGCTGGTATCGCTACCTCCCCGGCGTCCGGGAGGCCCAGGCGGACCAGGAGGTGGCGCTGCTGATTGGGGAACATTCCGCCGGCATCGGCCTCGTGCGACGAAAGATCGCCGACGACGAGATCGTCGGCCGGTGCATCTATGCCCTGGTCAACGAAGGGGCGGCTATACTCGAAGAGGGAATCGCCCAGCGGGCCTCGGATATCGATCTGGTCTACCTGGCCGGCTATGGTTTTCCGGCCCGGCGGGGCGGCCCGATGTTCCATGCCGACAGCGTCGGGCTCGGGGCCATTGTCCGCGCCATGAAACGGTATGCGCTGAACCCTTACGGCGATGCGCGTTTCTGGGAGCCTGCCCCGCTGCTGGCGCGGCTGGCAGCTGAAGGAAAGAAGTTCACGCCGTAGTTTCAAACATAAAAAGGGATAACAAGGAGGTCTTACGTGAATGAGGTAGCTATCGTATCCACGGCCCGTACCGGCCTGGCCAAATCGTGGCGGGGGGCGCTCAACATGACCCATTCCGCCACCATGGGGGGACATGTGGTCCGGGCCGCTCTGGAGCGGGCCGGCGTCGAGCCGGGGGAGGTGGAGGATGTGGTCATGGGGTGCGCCATGCCCGAGGGGGCAAACGGCAGCAACATCGGCCGCCAGATCGCGCTGCGGGCCGGCTGCCCGGCCAGTGTGGCCGGCATGACAATGAACCGCTTCTGTTCGTCGGGGTTGCAGACCATTGCCACTGCCGCGCAACGGATCATGACCGGTGAATGTGACCTGCTGGTCGCCGGCGGGGTGGAGTCGATCTCCTGCGTGCAGAACGAAATGAATCTTCACATGCTGGAGGAGGAGTGGCTGAAAAAGAACCAGCCGGCAGTCTACTGGACCATGATTGCCACAGCCGAGACGGTGGCGGGCCGTTATGGCATTGCCAGAGAGGTGCAGGACCGGTATGCGGTCCGGAGTCATCAGAGAGCGGCGTCAGCACAGGCCGCGGGCCGCTTTGACGATGAAATCGTGCCGTTCGCCACCACCATGGCAGTCACCGACAAGGAAACCGGGGCCATTTCCACCCGGGAGGTTACCCTTGCCAGCGACGAAGGGGTGCGCAGCGACACCAACTATGAAGGGGTTTCGACGCTGAAGACGGTAACGTCCGGCGGGGTGATCACGGCCGGGAATGCCTGCCAGTTCTCCGACGGCGCGTCGGCCTGCGTGTTAATGAACTCCAGGCTGGCCGAGAAAAGAGGTTTGCAGCCGTTGGGGATATTTCGAGGTTTTGCCGCAACCGGTTGTGAGCCCGATGAGATGGGGATCGGTCCGGTATATGCGGTGCCGAAACTGTTGGCAAAGGCGGGTAAAAAGGTTGAAGACATCGGCCTATGGGAACTTAACGAGGCGTTTGCGGTGCAGGTTCTGTACTGCCGCGACAAACTCGGAATTCCTGACGACCTGCTCAACGTCAATGGTGGGGCCATCGCACTTGGCCATCCGTATGGGTGTTCAGGTTCGAGGCTCACGGGGCATGCGTTGATTGAAGGCCGCCGACGTGGGGCAAAATATGTTGTGGTTACAATGTGCATCGGTGGCGGCCAGGGGGCGGCCGGACTGTTTGAGATATGTTGAAAAATTCATAGATGTCAGGCCGGTCAAAGAGGAGTATCTGAACATTCCAACGATCCGAATGACAGGGGTACATCGTGCCCCTGTCCTCCCCCTGCACATCCCTGCCCGATATTCCATCCCACTGATGTATGAACCTGCAATATTTATGTTATAAGGATCGTGATCCGGGAAGACTCGATGATTGCTGCGGAGACGCCGTACCTCGTCCTGTTCGGATCTTTCGCATCCGATCTGTCGCGCATCGTCTGTTGTGGAGGAGAAAGGCCGTGTCTGAAGTTATATTCCTGTCGCCGTACGCGAAGATGACGCAGATTGCCCACAAGACCCTCAAGGAGAGGGAGGTGGGGTTCGAGGTCATCGAAGTGCCGCCCCTGCAGTCCGAAGAGATCGTCAAAGGAATCGACAGAAAGGCGCAAGTCATCATTTCGCGGGGCGGGATGGCCATGCTGGCAAAGCATTACACAAACGTGCCGGTGATAGAAATACCGGTGACGTTATCGGATATCCTCGATGCCGTTGGCAGGATAGAGGGGGGCAAAGGCAGGAAAAAGGTGATCATCAGTACTGCCAATATTATCTGCGACCCCAAATATATCAGCGAGATACAGGGATTGAGCATCGATTTCATTACCAGCGATGACTCTTTTGTCTCCTGCCAGAACTGGATCGACGAGAGGATTCGGTCCGAGGAACTGGCGCAGGGTGGCGGTTATGATCTGATCATCGGCGACGCCCTGGTCTGTGCCATTGCGACCAAGCACGGGATTGACAGCGTATTGCTGGAATCGAATGAGGAGTCGGTGGCCTTCGCCGTCGACGAGGCGATGCGGATCGTCGAAACTAACAGGCTTGGCAGCCAGCAGCTGATAAGGCGCCGCAAGGAGATCCTGGAGAATGGCTGGGTGGCCAATTACAGCTTTCGCGACATCCTGGGACAGGGGAGCGATCTCGAGCGGGCGGTAACGATGGCCAGGCTTTTTGCCAAGTCGGACGGCAACGTCCTCATCGAAGGCGAAACCGGTACCGGCAAGGAGATGTTCGCCCAGAGCATCCATAACGAGAGCGAGCGGGTGTACGGACCGTTCGTTTCGGTGAACTGCGGCGCCATAAGCGACAGCCTGTTCGAGAGCGAACTGTTCGGTTACGACAGCGGGGCCTTCACCGGCGCCAGCAAGGGGGGGAAGAAAGGACTGTTCGAATGTGCGCAGAACGGCACCATCTTCCTGGATGAGATCAGCGAGACCCCGATCAACATGCAGGCGAAGCTGTTGAGGGTTCTGCAGGAGCGGAAGGTGAGAAGGGTTGGCAGCGAAAAGATCATCGATCTCAACGCCAGGATTATCTGCGCGACCAACAAGAATCTCATGGAACTGGCCGATTGCGGTCAGTTCCGCAGGGACCTGTATTACCGGCTGAGCGAGTTGGAGCTGTATCTGCCGCCGCTGCGCGAGAGGCGGGATGACGTGCTGTCCATTGCGGAAAACTTCCTCCACCGGGAGGCGGGAAAAATCAACCGGAAGCTGTACTGGAAAGACAGGACAGCTTTTGCGCCACTCCTGGACTACGACTGGCCCGGCAATATACGGGAGCTGCGAAACTTCATCGTTAAGCTCGCCACCTACTCCGGGGATGGCGAGATTACCAGCACTGCCGTGAGTGACCTGTTCCGGTCCAGTTACCGGGAGGTGGCGCGCAAGAAAGAGAGCGAGTTGACCATCGGCATCTCCAGGGATCTGAAGGTGATGGAAAAGGAGATATTCACCAAGCTGCTTCAACTCTATGACGGCGACAAGGAGCGGTTGTGCCGGGAGTACGGCATCAGCAAACCTACCTTATGGCGCAAGCTGAGCTATAAAAAGAAACCTTGATCGTCGATGAAATAGGCTGTTTCAAAACTGAAATAGCCGTCGTGTTCACCTCGACCGCTCGCAACCCGCTTCCAGTAAGGCGGTAGCAAATTCCCCCGACCGGACCCGCCTGAAATCACCCTCGTTCAGATTGTGTAACGTAGCTGCCAACGCGCCATGACGCCGTTTCCGTTGACAGTATTTCAAATTTGAAGTGCGTATTTCAAATTTGAAATACAAGCGTGCTTGGTACGACTGTCTCTTGGCCTGATTGGCTCAAGATTTCCCCCGAGTTCTTTTCTGCAAAAAATTAAACCAGAAAAAGCAGTTTCCCTACGTATCCCGGATTGAAAGGTCTAAATGGCCCAATTTGGTGTAACGATGTTATTTTGAGTTCAAATGGATGGCGATAGTCGGACTTCGCTTACTTCCATGGTGTTGTTCTGGTTTGACTCTGTCGTGTGATTTAACGTGCTCGGCACGATAGCTGCTTAATGAGGTGGAAAGCAAACCAATGTTTGGTAAAATGTGGGCACTCTTGTGAGCACTGCTTTATTGCCGAGGGCGGCCACTATACGGTCAACGTCAAGCTGTCCCGGCATCTCCATCATGAAAGGGGAAAGAGATCATGAAAATCTGCATCTACGGAGTCGGCTCGGTCGGCGGATTCATCGGGGCGCGGCTCGCGCATGCCGGGTTCGAGCTGAACGCCGTGGCCCAGGGGGCAACGCTGAAGGCGCTACGTGAGCATGGGTTGAGGCTGCAAAGTGACGGCGTCTTTCTCACGGAAAAGGTGCATGCCACCGACGACCCTGCGGAACTCGGCGTGCAGGATATCGTCATCATCGCGGTGAAAGCACCCGCCTTGAAGTATGTGGCACAGCGGATCGCCCCGCTGATCGGACCGGACACCGTAGTCATGACGGCCATGAATGGCATCTCCTGGTGGTTTTTCGAAGGGTTCGGTGGCGAGCATGCGGGGACGCGCCTCGCCTCGGTCGATCCTGACGGCTCGATTGGGGCAGCGATTCCGGCCCGCAATGTGGTCGGGTGCGTGGTACACGGCAGCTTTTCCCTGAACGAGCCCGGCTTCGTGCGCCACGGCTTCGGCAAGCGGTTGATCATCGGGGAGCCCGACGGCAGCGATTCCCCACGCCTGCGCAAGCTGGCGGAGATCCTCGGCGCTGCGGAAATGGTTGTCGAAGTTTCCAAGAGCATCCAGGCCGATATCTGGTTCAAGCTCTGGGGGAACATGACCATGAACCCCGTTTCCGCGATGACGGGCGCCACCTGTGACCGGATACTGGACGATCCGCTGGTAAACCGGTTCTGCCTGGACGTCATGGCCGAGGCGGCGCGAATCGGCGCGAAGATCGGCTGCCCCATCACCCAGAGCGGCGAGTCGAGAAACGCGGTAACGCGTGAATTGGGCGCGTTCAAGACCTCGATGCTGCAGGACGTGGAGGCCGGTCGGGCCGTGGAACTCGACGCCCTGGTCAGCGTCGTGCGCGAGATCGGCCAGAAGGTCGGCGAAACCACGCCGAACATCGATGCCCTGCTCGGCCTCAGCCGACTCCATGCGCGGGTGCACGGCCTGTATCCCCGGGAGCCGGCCGGCTCCTGACTCACCCGGTTGTAAGAACCCTCTAACCTCCCCTTACCCTCGGATAGAAGGTATCCCCCTCGTACGTTAAGAGGGGGCAGGGGGAGCTGTGTGCCAACCAAGAGGAAATTGGGCGTAGTGATCAGCAAAGCGAAGGGATACGGAACAATGTCCAAGCAGCTGTTTGTCGGCCTCGACATAGGGGCATCAAGAACCAAGGTTGCCGTCCTGGATCGGGTGGGAGCGCTGATCGGTCATGCGGTCAGGAAGTCCGGGGTGGACTTCACCGCGACCGCCTCCGCCTGTCTGGACGACTCGCTGGCAATGGCCGGCGCCACCCGTGCCGACATTGTCAGGGCCGTCTCCACCGGCTACGGCCGGGCCAATGTATCTTTTGTCACCGAAGAGAGCAGGACCGAAATCGGCTGCCTGGCCAAGGGGGGCTACCACTTCTTTCCGGAAGCGATCTCCATCATCGACATCGGCGGCCAGGACAACAAGATCGTCAAGCTGGACAGCGGAGGCCGGCGGAGCAGCTTCAAGATGAACCGCAAGTGCGCGGCCGGTACCGGTGCCTTTCTGGAGGAGATGGCCGGTCGGTTGGACCTTCCCCTGGAACAGATGAACGACCTGGCCCGTCAGTCCGGGGATATGGTCAAGCTGGGGAGCTACTGCACGGTCTTCTCTGCCACGGAGGTACTGGAGAGCATCCGCCACGGCAGAAAGATCAGCGACATCGTCAAGGGGATCTTCCATTCGGTCGTCAAGCGGGTGCTGGAGATGGACTCCCTCACCGAACGGGTCGTCATGACCGGCGGGGTGGCGGCCAACAACCCCTACATCGTCGAGATGGCGGCAGAGATGATAGGCCGGCCGGTGGTGACGCCGGAGTTCCCCCAACTGGCCGGCGCCATCGGCGCGGCGCTCTACGCCATGGATGGAAAAGGGTAGTGCCAAGTAGGTTGGGTTAGCGATAGCGTAACCCAACAAGCAACGCTGCTATGTTGGGTTACGGCGATACAACCGTCTAACCCAACCTACCGACTCCATGCCTCACGGGTTCAGGAAGGAGACAGTAATGGCTGAAGAGGGCACGACAGTGAGAAAAAAGATCCAGGCCACCGACCGGATGAACAGGATCATGGCCGATTACTTCTACGGTCTGAACGAGGCGGCAACCAGCGGCAAAAAGAAGATTGCCTGGTGCACCAGTGTCGGCCCGGCCGAGCTGCTAAGGGCCATGGGGTTCGACGTGTACTTCCCGGAAAACCATGCGGCCTTGCTGGGCGCCACGCGCCTCTCCACCGACATGATACCGGAGGCGAACGCCATCGGCTATTCTCCGGACATCTGTTCCTACCTGACATCCGACATCGGCGCCTACCTGAAAGGGGTCACCCCGCTGGCCAAGGCGTACCAGGGGATCAACTCCATCCCAAGGCCAGACGTGCTGGTCTTCAACACCAACCAGTGCCGCGACGTGCAGGACTGGCTCGCCTGGTACGCCAGGGAGCTGAAAGTCCCCTGCATCGGCATCACCTCGCCCAAGAGCATCAACGACGTCACCAACCCACTCATCGACGATGTGGCACGGCAGATGGAGGCCCTGATTCCCACACTGGCGGCGATCTCCGGAGCCAGGCTCGACATGGACCGCCTCCAGGAAACCGTCGCCCTCTCCCGGGAGTGTACCGAACTCTGGAGGCAGGTCCTGGAGACGGCCACCGCGTCCCCCGCACCACTCACCTTTTTCGACGGTACCATTCACATGGGGCCGGCCGTGGTGCTGCGGGGGACCCAAGAGGCGATCGACTATTACAAACTGCTCCTGGCCGAACTGGAGCAGCGGGTCACGGAGGGGGTAGCCGCCGTCGAGGGGGAGTCGTTACGGATCTACTGGGAAGGGATGCCGGTCTGGGGCCGCCTGCGGCAGCATTCTGAGCTGTTTGCCGGTCTCAGGACCAATGTGCTCGCCTCGACCTACTGCAGCAGCTGGATCTTCCCCTCCTTCGACGCAAAGGAGCCCATCCGCAGCATGGCCAAGGCCTACCTGGAGCTCTTCATCGTCCGCTCCGACGCGTACAAGGAGACGTACCTCCGGGAGATGCTGCAGAAGTTCCGCATCGACGGGATCATCTACCACGACGCCAAGACCTGCCCCTGCAATTCCAACAGCCGCTACGGCCTGCCCAAGCGGTTGGAGGCGGCAACCGGCATCCCCAGTCTGGTCATCTCCGGCGACCTTAACGACCTGCGCTGCGTATCCGACGAACAGACCAGGACCAACGTGGAAGCATTCATCGAACAGCTTGAGGAGGGGAAATAAGATGCTGGACGCACTGTTCAGACCCCGGTCGGTTGCCATTGTCGGGGCCTCCACCAAGGAGCTCTCCATCGGCAACGTCATTACCAAAAACCTGCAGACGTATGGCTACAAAGGGGCCATCTACCCGATCAACCCGAATGCGCCGGACATCCGCGGCATCAAGGCGTACAGGACCCTGGCGGAGGTGCCCGGGGAGATCGACCTGGCCCACATCATCCTCCCCGGCAGCCAGGTGCCCCAGAGCATGGAGGAGTGCGGCCGGAAGGGGGTCAAGGCGGTGATCATCAACTCCGCCGGCTTCAGCGAGATGGGGGAGGAGGGGGCGACGCTCCAGGAGGAGTTCCTCGCCACGGCCAGGAACTACGGCATCCGGGTATTCGGCCCCAACTGCCAGGGGATCATCAACTCCGATCCGGAACTGAAGGCCTACTGCAACTTCACCTTCACCTATCCGGAGCCGGGCTACATCTCGGTGGTGGCGCTCTCCGGCGGTGTCGGCGGGCTGATCATGCAGGCCCTTGACGATCTGGGGATCGGTCAAAGGCTCTACGCCTCCAACGGCAATGCCTGCGACGTCTCCATCTCCGAGATCGTCCGTTACTACGGAGACGATCCGGGGACCAGGGCCATTATCCTCTACACCGAAGGGTTCGCCAACCCGCGGGAGTTCCTGGAGGTGGCCAGGGAGGTGGCGGCGAAGAAGCCGATCCTGGCCATGAAGGCCGGCCGGACCGAAGAGGGGGCCAAGGCGGCCTCCTCCCACACCGGTTCGCTCGCCGGGGTGGATATCGCCACCGAACTGATCTTCGAAAAGACCGGCATCCTCTCCTTCAGTGACGAGGGGGAGATGGCGCAGGCTGCCATGGCCTTCGCTTCCCAGCCGGTCCCCAGGGGGAACCGGGTCGGGATCATCACCAACACCGGCGGACCGGCGGTCATCGCCACCGATGTCCTGGTTGCGTGCGGTCTGGAAGTGCCCAGGCTTGCGGACGCCTCCATCGCCAGGCTGGCCGAGACCCAGCTGCCGGAAGCGGCTCTGGAGAACCCCGTCGACGTGATCGCCACAGCCGGCGGCCCCCAGTTCCGCGGTGCCCTGGATGTGCTTATGGAGGATGAGCGGATCGACAGCATCTACATCACCTTCGTCACCGCCCCGTTCACCGATACCGACGCCATTGCCCGTGAGATCGTGGCGGCAAACCGGCTGGGGAAGAAGTCGCTCGTGTGCAACTTCATCACCAGTGTCAGGATGGAGCGGTTCCAGAAGACCATGGGGATACTGAAGGATGGACAGGTCCCGTTCTACGCCAACCCGAGCGACGCAGCCAAGGCGCTGGGCGCTCTTACCAAGTACGGTCGGATCAGGCAGCGGGACATCGGCCAGGCCGAGACCTTCAGCGGGGTGGACAGCGCCCGGGCCAGGGCGATCATCGACCAGGCAAAGCAGGACGGCTGCAGCGTTCTCAGTGCCAGCGACGTCTACTCTATCTTCGAGGCGTACGGTATCCCGGTGGCCGGCTGGCGGGTGGTGGATACCGCAGCCGAAGCGGTCGCCGCTGCGGAGCAGATTGGCTACCCGGTGGTGATCAAGGTGGACTGCGAGGAGATCGACCACAAGAGCGACATGGGCGGGGTAGCGATTAACCTGAGGGATAGCGCCGCGGTCCGCGCCACGGTGGAGGATATGCAGGGACGCCTCGGTGATTACGGAAAGCTTCGCTTCTTTGTCCAGCAGTTCCTTCCCGGCGGGCGCGAGCTGATCATCGGCGCCACTGCCGAGCGTGAGCTGGGACACCTGGTGATGTTCGGCTTGGGCGGCATCTACGTCGAGGTCCTCAAGGATGTGGCCTTCAAGATCGCACCGGTCACCGCGGTGGAGGCCGGGGAGATGCTGGCGAGCCTGAAGACCGCGGCCCTCTTGGACGGCGTCCGGGGCGAGAAGGGGGTCGACAAGGAAAGGATCATCAACCTGATCCAGCGGGTCTCCCAGCTACTCATTGACCTGCCGATGATCCAGGAGATGGACATGAACCCGATCATGGCGTTTAGCGACGGCGTCTACGCCGTGGACGGCAGGATCAGAATCTAACCTAAGGAGAACCGATTCATGGCTGCTCTGAACGCGCAGGATGTTTCAAGCTGGCGGGAGATCTACGCATCACGACTCACAACCTCTGATGAGGCGCTCAAGGCGGTCGAATCGGGAAACCGCATCTATCTGACCGGAAATGCGTCGGCACCCCTGGAGCTCCTGGCCGCACTGGTCAGGCGCGCTCCGCAGCTGAAGGACGTGGAGGTCTTCCAGCCCCTGACCATCTGTCCGGGTGACTATGTGGTCCCCGGGATGGAGAAGCACCTCCGGCCCAATGCCTTCTTCATCAGCCACACCATACGCGGGGCCGTGAACGAGGGGCGCGCCGATTTCACCCCGGTGTTCCTTTCCGAACAGCCGCTCCTGTTCAGAGACGGCCACCTGTCGCTGGATGTGGCGCTCACCCATGTCTCCCCGCCGGATGAGCAGGGGTACTGCTCGCTGGGTGCGGAGGCCGGGCTTGCCATAACATCCGTGGAAAGCGCCAGGACGATCATCGCCCAGGTGAACCGGCAGATGCCGCGGACGATGGGGGATACCCTTATGCACGTGTCGCGCATGCAGTATGTGGTGGAGGCCGACCACCAGCTTGCGCAGCGGGCCATGGGGGATGAGGCCGACGAGGTGACGACGGAACGGATCGCGGCCCATATTGCCGAACTGATTCCCGATGGCGCCACCATGCAGCTCGGGATCGGCTCGATCCCCGATGCCGTACTCAAGCATCTCCACGCCAAGAAAGACCTGGGTATCCACTCGGAGCTGATCTCCGACGGCGTAATCGAACTGGTGGAAAAGGGGGTGATCAACAACAGCCGCAAGACCCTGCACCCCGGAAAGATCGTCTGCGGCTTTCTCCTCGGTACCGATCGTCTGTACCAATGGACGAACAACAATCCGCTCCTGGAGATGCATCGTTCCGAATACGTGAACGACCCGTTCGTTGTCGCGCAGAACGACCGGATGGTGGCGGTGAACTCGGCCATCGAGGTGGACCTCACCGGCCAGGTCTGCGCCGACAGCATCGGTCCCAGGCTCTATTCGGCCGTGGGAGGGCAACTGGACTTCATCTACGGCGCCTCCCGCTCCAAAGGGGGGATGCCGATCATCACCATGCCGAGCAGTTCGACGCTAAGGAACGGGACCAAAGTGAGCAAGATCATCCCGATGCTCAAGCATGGCGCCGGGGTGGTCACAAGCCGCAACCATGTCCGCTACGTGGTGACCGAGTATGGCGTTGCGTCACTGTACGGCAAGAGCATCCGGCAGCGAACCCAGTCGCTCATCAATATCGCCCATCCCGAGTTCCGCGAGCAGATCACACGGCAGGCGAGGGAGCTGAACTACCTGTAACCCGAGTTTTTGAGAAGGTCTCTTCCCCCTCCCTTGACGGGAGGGGGGCAGGGGGTGGGAGAAGGTGCAACGCGCCAACTTCGTGGCCACTTCCCCCCCACCCTCGCCCTCCCCCGCCAGGGGGGAGGGAACTTTTTGAGCCTTCTGCAAGTGGCTCTACCTTAAAAAGAAGGGATATCATTCATGAAGAAGATAATTTCCGGTAACGAAGCCATTGCTCTGAGCTTCGGGGATAGCGGCGGCGTCTTCGCCTCCGGCTACCCCGGCACCCCCAGCACCGAGACCCTGGAAGAGGTGGCCCGCCTGGGCGAGGTTTACTGCGAATGGGCACCCAACGAGAAGGTGGCCCTGGAATCGGTCATCGGCGCCTCCATCGCCGGCGGCAGGTCCCTGTCCACCATGAAGCATGTCGGGGTGAACGTGGCCGCCGACGCGCTCATGACCCTGACCTACACCGGCGTCAACGGCGGTCTGATCCTGATGGTGGCCGACGATCCCGGTCAGCACTCCTCCCAGAACGAGCAGGACAGCCGCAACTACGCGAAATTCGCCAAGGTGCCGATGCTGGACCCGGCCGATTCCCAGGAGGCCTATGACTTTGTCCGGGTCGGGTTCGAGATCTCCGAGCAGTTCGACACCCCGCTCATGCTCCGCACCACCACCCGGATCTCCCACGCCAAGGGGGTTGTGGTGCAGGGCGAGAAGCGCGCGCCGAAGGTCGGCGAGTGGGTGAAAGACGTCCCCAAATACGTGATGCTCCCCAATTACGGCCGGATCAAGCACCAACTGGTGGAAGAGCGCCTCCTTAAGCTGCAGTCGTTTGCCGAGACGACCCCGCTCAACCGGGTTGAAATGGCGGATACCGACCTGGGGATTCTCACCTCCGGCATCTCCTACCAGCATGTGAAAGAGGCCTATCCGAACGCCTCGGTGCTCAAGCTCGGCCTGGTCCATCCGCTGCCGGAGCGAAAGATCCGGGAGTTCGCGGCCAGTGTGAAGAGGTTCATGATCGTCGAGGAGATGGATGGCATCTTCGAGGAGCAGATTCGGGCCATGGGGATACGGGTCGACATCGGCAAGGACCGGATTTCCTATTGTGGCGAGGTGAGCGAGGATATCGTCCGGGCAGCGGCCGGCGATGCCGTGACTGTGTGCGGCGCCCCCGTCGATGGGCTTCCCCAGCGTCCTCCCACCTTCTGCCCCGGTTGTGGCCACCGCGGGCTCTTCACGATCCTGAGCAAGCTCAAGGTTTTCGTTTCCGGCGATATCGGCTGCTATACCCTGGGTGGACTCCCTCCCATCAGTGCCATGCACAGCAGCATCTGCATGGGGGCGAGCATCAGCGCGGCCCATGGGATGGCCAAGGTCAACCGGATTGCGGGGAGGACGGAGAAGCCGGTGGCGGTCATCGGCGATTCCACCTTCTTCCATTCGGGGATGACCGGGCTCCTGAGCCTGGCCTACAACGGCGGCAACGCGCTGGTCATCATCATGGACAACCGCGCCACGGCCATGACCGGCGGCCAGGAAAATCCGGGCTCCGGCCTGGTGCTGGAAGGGGAGCCAGCAAAACAGGTTGACATAACGGCGATCGTGAAGTCGCTGGGGATCGACCATGTTGCCGCGATCAACTCCTACAACCTTGAAGAGACAGAGGCCGCCATCCTAAAGGGGTTGGAGACCCCCGGTCCGTATGTACTCATCGACAGCAACCCCTGCATACTCCGGTATCGGGTGAAGAAGCCCTTGCTGAGCGTGGATACGGAAAAATGTACCGGGTGTCGCGCCTGTCTCAAGGTCACCTGCGTGGCGCTGGGGTTGGTGCCGGCCGGCGACAGGATGAAGGTGCAGATCGACCCCAACATCTGCAACGGGTGCGGTGTCTGTAGCCAGGTCTGTAAATTCGACGCCATGTCCGTGGCGTAAGAACAGGAGATAATCATGAATGTATTCAATATCGTTATTGCCGGGGTAGGCGGGCAGGGGGTGTTGCTGGCCTCCAGGGTGCTGGCTGAAAGCGCCCTTGCCTGTGGCATGGATGTCAAGCAGAATGAGGTCCATGGCATGGCCCAGCGAGGCGGGAGCGTCATCTCCTTCGTCCGGATCGGGGAGCGGGTCTACTCTCCGGTGGTCATGCCCGGCAGTGCTGATATCCTGATCTCTTTCGAGCCGTTGGAGGCACTCAGGTACAGTCACTATCTGAAGCCGGGCGGGAAGCTCGTGTTCAACAAGGTCACCATCAACCCCAGTACGGTCGCCTCCGGCATGGCCACCTATCCGGCCGATGTGGAGGAGCAGATCGCCCGGGCCTGCGCGGATGCCCATGGTATCGATGCGCTCGCCATCGCCAAGGAGGCGGGCAACGCCAAGGCCGTGAACATGGTCATGGTCGGTTCGGTCATGAAGCATCTCCCCATCGATGCGCAGGTTGTGGAGGGGGTCGTCAGGGAGGTTTCCAGGGATAGGGGGGCTGACGTAAATTTGAAAGCCCTCAAGGGGGGCGCCGCAGCCTGACAATAGGCGATTGGTAAACAAAAGGAGGGGCACTGTGACAGCAAACAAGAGTATAGACAGGATTGGAAAAGAAAAAAATCCAGCGGAGGGTCTTATGAAAACAATCCAGGTAGTTTGCAGCATCATCTTTTTGTGTCTTGCCTGTTCATCAGTATCGTTTGCCGCGGATACGATCAAGATCGGCGCACTGTTCTCGGTGACCGGTCCCGCATCCTTCCTGGGCGAACCGATGCGCAATACCGTCCAGATGGTCGTGGATGAGGTCAACAAGGCGGGCGGGGTCAAAGGGCGCAAGCTGGAACTGATTGTGTACGACACTTCCGGAGATGCCACCAAGGCGGTACAACTGGCAACCAAAATGATCAAAAATGACAAAGTGGTCGCAATTATCGGTCCCAACACGTCCGGCGAGAGCATGGCTGTTATTCCGGTCGTTGAAAAAGAGCATATTCCGCTGGTGTCCTGCGCCGCCAGCATCAAGATTACCGAGCCGGTCAAAAAATGGGTTTTCAAGAGCACTCCGACCGATTCCCTGGCAGTAGCAAAGATCTATGAGCATTTGCAGAAAAGCAAACAGACCAATGTGGCACTTCTGACCGTTTCCGACGGCTTTGGCTCGTCCGGCCGCGAACAGCTCAAGGCCCTGGCGGGGAAATACGGTATCAAGATCGTCTCCGACGAAACCTACGGCCCCAAGGACACGGATATGACGGCCCAGTTGACTAAGATCCGCAGCTCCCAGGCCCAGGCCGTGATCTGCTGGGGTACCAACCCCGGCCCGGCCATCATCGCCAGAAATGCCCGCCAGCTCGGCATCAAACCGCCACTCTACATGAGCCACGGTGTCTCCTCAAAGAAGTTCATCGATCTGGCCGGTGACGCTGCCGAAGGTATCAGACTCTCTTCCGGCAGGGCACTGGTGGCGGGCATGCTTCCCAACTCCGACCCGCAGAAGAAATCTTTGCAGACCTTTCTCAAAGACTATCAGAACCACTTCAAGGCCGAGGGCGATACCTTCGGCGGGCATGCCTGGGATGCCGTCATGCTGATCAAAAATGCCATCGAGAGGGGTGGCGACAGTCCGGCAGCCATTCGCGACCAGTTGGAGAAGGCCAGAAATTTCTCCGGCATCGGTGGGGTATTCAATTATTCGGAAGCTGACCACGCCGGTCTGACCAAGGATGCCTTCGTCATGATTGAGGTCAAGAACAAAGGCTGGACATTTGCGAAATAACTGCGGAGTTACATGTTCTGAATGTCACGGTTCGCCCGTAACCGACTGTCGAAACGGAGCATATCATGCAGTTTGACCAGCTACTGCAATACGCACTTTCCGGTCTGTCGACCGGGGCGATCTACGCCCTGATCGGCATCGGGTTTTCGATCATCTACAACGCCACCGGCATCATCAACTTCGCCCAGGGTGAATTCGTCATGCTGGGCGGCATGCTGACGCTCTTTTTTCTGGAGCTGCTCAAACTGCCGATCTGGGCGGCGATCCCCTGTGCCGTAGCGGCAGCCACCGTAGGCGGGATTTTGTTCGAACGGCTCGCCATCAGACCGCTGCGGCAGGCAACCCCGATCAACCTGGTCATCATCACCATCGGCGGCAGTATCCTGATCCGCGGTCTGGCCATGCTGCTCTGGGGGAAAGATACCCACGCCATTCCGCCCTTTTCCGGCGACGAGCCGATCGCCATCGGCGGGGCTACCGTCCTGCCGCAGCATCTCTGGATACTCGGCATCACGGTGATCATCATTGCCATCAACAAGTTCTATTTTTTCCACACCATCAGTGGCAAAGCCATGCGGGCGTGCGCCTACAACCGTCGAGCCGCCGGGCTGGTCGGCATTGACGTGCGCCGCATGGTACTGTTCTCCTTTGTCATCAGTTCGGCCATGGGGGCGGTGGCCGGCATCATCGTCGCGCCGCTGACCATGGTTGCCTACGACGTGGGTGGCATGCTGGGGCTGAAAGGGTTCTGTGCCGCCATCATCGGCGGCATGAGCAGCGGCATCTCCACCGTGCTCGGCGGCCTGATCCTCGGCGTGCTCGAATCGCTGGGCGCCGGCCTCATCTCCTCCGGGTACAAGGACGCCATCGCCTTCATCATCCTGCTCCTGCTCCTGTTTCTGAGGCCGCAGGGACTGTTCGGCAAAGCAGAAAGCGAGAGGGTCTGACGCCATGAAGAAAGAACTTCTCAAATTCGGTGCCTTTGCGCTGCTGATCATGCTGGCGCCCCTGGCCTTCAAGGGGGGCTATCTGATGACCGTCCTGGTGTTCGTCGGGATCAACACCATGCTCTCCATTGCCCTCAACCTTCTGCTGGGCTATGCCGGCCAGATATCACTGGGTCACGCCGGCTTTTTCGGCCTGGGGGCCTATCTGTCCGGAGTCCTGACCGCCACCTACGGCTGGAACCCCTGGCTGTCCATGGCGCTGGCCGCTGTTATCGTGGGCATTGTGGCGTACCTGATCGGGTTTCCGATCCTGAAATTGAAGGGGCACTACCTGGCCATGGCAACGCTTGGGCTGGGCATCATCATCTACATCGTCTTCAACGAGACGGTCGACCTGACCGGCGGCCCTTCGGGCCTTTCCGGCATTCCCAACCTTTCGATCAACGGCATCACGTTCGACTCGGATCTGAAAAACTATTATCTGGTCTGGATCTTCGCCCTGCTAATGGTGCTCTTCTCCCTCAATCTGGCCAATTCCAGGATCGGCCGGGCACTGCGCGCGGTGCACGACTCAGAGGTGGCGGCACGGGTGGTGGGTGTCAATGCCCGGCTGCTCAAGGTCCAGATCTTTGCCGTTTCGGCCACCTTCTGCGCCCTGGCCGGGAGCCTCTACGCCCACACAATGACGTTCATCTCACCCGCTTCGTTCGGCTTCACGTTCTCGGTCGAACTGCTCACCATGGTGGTCATCGGCGGGCTGGGGAGCATCTACGGGTCTTTCCTCGGTGCCGCGCTCCTCACCCTCCTTCCCGAATTTCTGCGTGCCGCGCACGACTACGACATCATCATCTACGGTGGCCTCCTGATGGTAATGGTCATGTACATGCCGGGGGGGCTGGTGCGGGGCATTCCCGAACTGTACCGGAAACTGCTCAAGTCGAAAGGAAAGACCGCGCTCAAGTCGGAAGGAGGGGTCGAGCATGCTTGAAGTTTCCGGCATCAGCCAGGTATTCGGCGGCGTCACCGCCCTCGATCGTGTCTCCTTCACCATTGCCAAGGGGGATATTACCGGAGTGATCGGCCCCAACGGCGCCGGGAAGACCACCCTCTTCAACATCATCACCGGCATTTACACCCAGACTGCCGGCAAGGTCCTGCTGGGTGGGGCGGATGTCTCCGGACTGCCGCCCGAGCGTCTGGCCCGGCTGGGACTCGTGCGGACATTCCAGAACATCGAACTGTTCGGCGGCATGACCGTCCACGAGAACGTCATGGTCGGCATGCACACGAAGAGTAGCAGCGGGCTGCTGGCCTGCGGTCTCAAAATGCCCTGGAACATGGCGGAAGAACGCCGCATTCGGGAACACTCCCTGAACTGGCTGGACTTCACCGGGATTCCCGATCTGGCCGACGTCACCGCCGGCAACCTCCCCTTCGGCAAAGGGCGCTTGCTCGAGATTGCACGCGCCCTGGCCGTTGAACCCCAGATCATACTGATGGACGAACCGGCCGCCGGACTCAACAGTCAGGAGACCCTGGAGCTTGCAAAACTCATCCAGCGGATACGGGAAACGGGCATCACGGTCGTACTCGTGGAACATGACATGGAACTGATCATGGATATCTGCGATCGGATCGTGGTGCTGAACCTCGGGAGAAAACTGGCCGAAGGGACGCCCCGCGAGATCCAGGACAACCATGAAGTAGTTGCGGCGTACCTGGGGGAGGACGAATAGCCATGCTCCGTGTCAACAATGTCAACACCTACTACGGCAAGGTGCACGCCCTGAAGGATGTTTCCCTGGCCCTGGGTGAGGGAGAGATCGTGACCCTGATCGGTGCCAACGGCGCCGGCAAGACCACCATACTCAACACCATTTCCGGGGTGACCCCTGCCGCCAGCGGTGAGATCAGCTTCCGGAGCGAATCTGTTACCGCGCTGGCGCCGGACCGGATCGTCAAACTCGGCATTTCCCAGGTGCCCGAAGGGCGCCAGGTATTCAAGCCGCTCTCGGTAGAGGACAACCTGGAAATGGGGGCGTACCTGCGCTACCGGAGTTCCGAGAAGACCGCGGCCATTCACAAGGACATGGACCAGGTATTCAGGCTGTTTCCCCGTCTTGAGGAACGTCGCAATCAGCTGGCCGGCACCATGTCCGGCGGGGAACAGCAGATGCTCGCCATCGGTCGGGCCATGATGGCCAAGCCGAAACTGCTGCTCCTGGACGAGCCCTCCATGGGGCTTGCGCCACTGGTGGTCCAGGAAATCTTCCGGGTACTGGAACGGCTGCGGCAGGAAACCGGCATGACCATCCTCTTGGTGGAACAGAATGCGAAGGCGGCCCTGAAACTGGCCGACCGTGGGTATGTGATGGAAACCGGCAAGGTCATCCTGGAAGGGATGGCAGATGAACTGATGGAAAACGCCGAGGTCAAGCGTGCCTATCTGGGGAAAGAACAGAAAGCTGCACCGGGAACGTAGCCGGTGCGGGAGCAACCGGCGGGCAGCCAAACATCAGGCAAGGAGCCATATTGTGGGAATCAAAGACATATTGGTGCATCTGGACGATTCCGATGCCGCGGAAAGCAGGCTGGACCTGGCCATCCTCTATGCCCGGAAGCACGAGGCCAGTCTGCGGGGGATGTATCCGATTACCCAGGCCTATTACGAATCCCGCGGCATAGGCGAGCGGGCCAGTCTGGAGCGTGTCGAGACGATGTTCAGGGAGAAGACGGCCGCAGCCGGGATCGCCGCTGAATGGGTCTTCGCCGATTCATCGGTTATCGGGGCCAGTGTTTCGGACATCATGACCACCCGGGCCTACTACTCGGACCTGGTCATCGTCGGGCAGACCAATCATCGCACCCCGGGGCTGAACGTCCCCACGGACCTCCCTGAGCAGTTGGTGATGACCTGTGGGCGGCCCGTGCTCGTCGTACCCTATACCGGATCATTCGAAACGGCCGGCGACCGGATCATGATTGCCTGGAAGACGGGAAGGGAGTCGGTCAGGAGCCTGCACGACGCCATGCCGCATATCAAAAAGTCCCTCCAGGTCTCAGTCGTCGGTGTCAGTGCGGAGGCACTCCCCGCTGACACCGACAGCGATTTCATGAGCATCCGCGGCTATCTCGCCCGGCATGCGGTAACAGCGCGAACTGACCTGATGTGTGGCGGTACTCTATCGGTCGGCGACAAAATCCTCAACCTTGTCTGCGAACATACGGCCGACCTGCTGGTCATGGGGGCATTTGCCCCAAACCGCCGGGGAGCTCTCGCCCTGAGTCCGATTGCCCTGCATGTGCTCAGGCACCTGACCGTCCCGGTTCTTCTGTCGCATTGAGGCAATAAGGTTCATATCTAATGGTTTATGGCAAGGAAACTACAAAGGCGGTCATGGTGCTACTGCCATGCTTCCTGTAGATCGTGAATTCCACTCCACACGGCAAGGTTCCACTTTCCAGTTCATAGCCGTTTTCTTTACGGTGTGAATTGTTTCCAACGGTTTTCTCGGTGCATATTTCATGCAGGAATTCCTTGAAGAACGAATCGGTCAGTGTGCTGCCTTTACGGGCAATAACCTGTATCGCTTTGATGGCCCCATGTTCGCGGAATACGCGAAATTCCCCGGTATCCGAAATATAGCGCTCCCAGCCGGGTGCGGTTGCTGCAAACGATGGGTCAGGTTGCGCATGTTGAACCGGGGATGGCAACCGCTGCGCGTTCAGCGCTGACCGGTGCAGCGCCGTTTCCTTGGGAGCGGGTTTGTGCCCCCAAAGCGAAACAGACTGTGTATTCCAAGGTGAGACATTTCCTTTATGGAGTAGATAGTAGAGAGCAGCGCCAACAACAACCATCAATGCAAGGCCGACAGTATACCGGCTGATGTTCCTGACGAGAGTAGGATGCTTCGGCGCAACATTACCTTCAACCACTCCAATCAGATAATAGTGGGGTTGAATTTTGCTGCCGGTGGAGGTGGCTGCTGTTTCGACGATTTTTGGCGGATCGGCGGGGTGGGGCGCCGGTCCGGGAGTCGCTGATACCGGTGTTCCGGATGGAGGACGGCTTGTGGTCTCAGTAGAAGAGCCTTTGATTGTGTCCAGGAAACAGGATGTCCGCTCCGGATCGGCCATGGCCAGATCTATCCTGCCGTCAAAATTGACGCTGCCGGAAACAGCGCCGGCAGCTGAATCGTACAGCAGGATGAGTCTTGGCGCGCTGTTCTGCAGCATGCTCCTGATATGGTGCGCCACCTTTTGGCAGGATATCCCATCGATGGTGTCCTGAAGATACACGGCAGCGGGGTGCTTTTCGAAGACGTACGCCATCCCGAGGTCAAAGCTGTCCGCCAGGGCAATCTTGCCCTGCACCAGCGGTTGAGCAGAGTCGATCAATGTCGACACGCGCTGATCATTGGAGATGACAACCAGGTTGGTCATAAGCTCTCTCGGTATAAACGACCTGATACCCTACCTCGAAATGCTATAGATCGTTGAAAAAACGCAGATCATACTTGCTGCCGGAAATGATGAACTGATTAGAAAGTTTGCTGGGTAAGTCCTGCTTGATATCTTTAAGTCTGGAGGCATATTCATTCTCAAATACTTTAATGTCACTTGTTTTGCATGTAGGTAAGGCCAGCGAGTCGATGACAATAGAATTTAGTTGTTTGTATGTTTCATACAGATGTTGAAGTTTATGAAACGACGCATCATATGTTTTGGGATGTGTTGCAAGTTTCAGCATGAGGCCATCTATTTCATTCTTTACCATGTCAAGGTTCTCTTTTTCATCACCTTTGACAATATGGCTTATGGTGGCTGGTTCGAAACTGTTCACCCCTTCAGTAGAATATCTCAAACAGATGTTTTTGCTCAGTTTGATGCCGGAATTTATTCCATACACAGTCTGCACATAGTTGGTCAGATACTCTTTTTCCAAATCCGTATGGAAAACCATGCGACCGACCAGCAGCGTCAAACATACCAGGAAGGCCAGGCCAACCATGGCTGATGTTAACCATCGCGGCCGTGAACCAAGCCAGGTAACGAACCGTTCAGCCGTTCTTCCCCTGCTGACGGAGTCCTGTTTCCCTTCAATCGCAGAGTCCGACTTGTTGGCTCTCGAACCAGTGATCCTTTTTTCCGTCTGTACGAGCATGAAGCGTGCAAAGCGACTTTTGCATGACGTGCAGTGATCCGAGAAGGCCTGTGTATTGCCGCAGTTGGAACAGTATACCCTTGCCTCGCGATGGTCTGGCCGGGTGTCGACTCTGGCTTTTATGACAAAAACCATCGAGCATCGTTGGCATGTTGCCTGGAGGGAGTCCCAAGGTATTTTGGGAATATCGATCCGGCAGCCCCCCCGGCAGTTTGGGCATGGCAACTTCATCGAGACACTACCTTCCTGCTACGCTGATCTCTGAGTCATCTAAGTCGCTGGCCGACAGCCGGGTCGCCGTGTCCTGGTTTATTGTCCTGAAGAATGCCTGGACAACGACAGGGTCGAACTGTTTTCCCGCTTCCTCCCCCATGTATTCCAGAACCCGGGGAAATTCCCACCCCGGACGATAGGGCCGATCGGAGATCAGTGCGTCGTAAACATCAGACACCGCCATGATACGGGCTCCCAGAGAGATTTTATCGCCTGACAGCCCGGCTGGATAGCCATGTCCATCGAACCTTTCGTGATGTTGAACGATCAAGGGGATGAGGTCGTGATATGCCTCGATAGGCATAAGGATTTCCCGACCTTTCTCCGGGTGTTTTTTTATGAGGGCATATTCGTCGTCGGTCAGCTTCCCGGCCTTGTCCAGGACTGCTTCGGGAATGCCGATCTTGCCGATGTCGTGAAAAAGCCCCGCTTTGTGGATCAAGTCCAGTTCGGGTTCCGTGAGTTCCATTTCCCGGCCGATAGCTACTGCCAATCTGGTCACCCGCTCCGAATGACCGGCAGTCCACGGTGACTTTGCGTCGACTGTATTTGCCAGGGCTTTCATTGCTCCCAAATTGAGTCGGTCGAGGTCCTCGATCAGGAAAATATTTTCCAGTGCCACTGCTATCTGGTCTGCAACCTGACGTGACTGTATCAGGACTTCGTGAGTATCCACTGGTAGTTGCCGATAACCTAAGGTGAGTACTCCTGCGACTCTATTTTTGATAAAAATCGGTAGCAGCAGAAATTCAGTTGCTCCTTCTGTAGTCAACGGTGCAAGCAGTGAGGAAAAATTATCATGCTCATGTACGTGGATACTCTCGGCAGCCGTTTGCAATGTTTCCAGATCGTTACTGGTGAAAACCGTGACATGCCGCTTGCTGGCAGAGGAAAAGGGAGAGGTTGGAGAATCGTATATCGTAACTGCAATGTCGATTATTTCGGTGTCCATCAGAGAGAGGCCCATGGAATCACAGAGGATGATTTCGCGCAGTTCCGGCATGACTGCCTTTACGATGCTCTCCTGACAGTTTGAACCCAACATGCTGCGGACAATCTTTCCCATTCTGTCAAGAGAATTGAAGTTTCTCCCAAGTTTGATTGACATCGTATTGAATGAGTTGGCAAGGTCCTCAAATTCGTCTCCGCTGGAGATGGTAACCTGGGTGGTTAAATCACCATCGCTGATTTTTTGCGCACCTTCTCTGAGAATTGAAAGAGGAATCAGACTTCTCCGAATCTGAATACTGCTGATGAATACCACTATTAATAGAGTAAGAAACACGACGAGGTAGAACGTTTTGAGGAAAGCCTTGACCGGCTTGAAGGCATCCTTCTTGGATTGGGCTACCACAACGGTCCATCCGTCTGCGCCGAAGTTGGATTTGAGAAATACCGACCGGTAGCTGATCAGATGCTCTTCAGCGCCATCGTTCCATTCGAAATGACCAATCTGTGATCGACTGAGTTTTCCCAGGACCGAATTGATGAGCCCTGATGCAATGTTGGTGGTGCTGAAAAGCGGTGTTCCGTTCGGGTCGAGAATGCAGATATTGACGGCTGGCGGAATACCGTCTTCTACCAGCTGCCACAGGTATTCGGGATTGATCTCCCCGACAAGCATGTTTTGTCCGGGCTGTTTCTGGCTCTTTGATGTGACTATGAATATACGCGGTGTCTGCTTTGCATTATTTTGCAGATACAAAAAGGGGGTGCCTGCTTCCAGCTGTTTTTTCCCCGTGGTATCCAGGTGAGGAGGGGGGATAGGAGCGCCGAATATTGACTTATGAGACGTCTCTCCTCTGAACAATGTCAGCCCGAGAAACTTTTGGTGCGTCTTCTCCTGCGTCAGCTTGTGCAGTTCTTCGGAGCTGTATTTCCTTGGAACTAATGCAGAATTTATCTCGGCATCAATAAGAAACAGCCCTTCATGGATTGTCGAGTCGACATTCTTGGCTGCATGGCGCAGGCGTTCAAAGTTTTCATCCCTGACCTTGCCGGATATCTGCCCGAGGGAAATGAACGTCAAAATACAGACTGGAACGAGGGCGCATAAAATGAATAGTGCGAACATTCTCTGGGCGAACAGGCTGCGAACATATGACACATTTTTTTTCATATCGATTCCGCTCAGAAATCTGATGCTATTCCGATAAAGCCGCCGTTAGCGGCCCTGATGATGTCATCCTGGCTCACAGGGGCGTTCAGATTCGGCTTGCTTTGCCCGTCCTCTCCCATGCTGTAGAGGTCGTAATCCGTATTCAGCGGGTTAAGGAATTTGTCTTTACGAAGGCTCCCCTTGCCTTTAATGCCCCCATCCGCAATGTTCAGATATTGATAAGGGTGTTGCCATGGATCGGTAAGTGTCCCGTAGTCGTTGCCAAGATCATTAAGTGTAGCCGGATACCGGTTATGATCATTTCTGTAGGCATTGATTGCGGTTGACAACATCTGGATTTCGGCGATGGCGTGCGAAATTTTTGCCCTTTTGAGATACAGATTATAAGCCGGCACGGCAATTGAGGCGAGAATTCCCAGTATTGCTACGGCAACGATCGATTCGATCAGCGTGAACCCTCGACGGTCACGCTTGAACGCCCTCATCCCATCATTGGTTATCGCCACACGCAGGGTTTTCACGGGATTTACCGATATTCTGATCTCATTTCCGGAGAGTCGATCCCCGGGAACGTTAAGTTATCAGTTTACATTGTTTCAGGTAAACACAAAGGTGAATTCTACTCTGAGTACTATTCGGAGGGGATCTGCGAATGCTTAAACGGGGTGTGACAACACCTTAAGAAAGAAGGATTTATTTTGTTGCGGATAATAACGGGTGACTACCCCTCCATCCCCAGCCGTTTCATCTTCTCCACCAGGGTGGTACGGTTCAGGTGGAGGAGTGCAGCGGCCCGGGCCTTGACCCCCCTGGCAATGGCCAGTGACTCGATGATCATCTTCCGTTCGATGTCGTTTACCACCCTGACCAGGTCGATCCCCTGCTCGGTCACGCGGGGAGCGAGCAATTCGGCCTGGCCGTAGAGTTTGCTGATGTTCGCCGGCAGATCCAGGAGGGTGATCTGTTCCCCCTCGGTCAGCGCAACGCTCCGTTCCACGGCATTTTCCAGTTCGCGCACGTTTCCCGGCCAGTCGTAGCGCTCCATTGCCTCCAGGGCTTCCTTGGCGATGGTGAGGTTGGGGCGCGCCATTTCGTCGCAGTACTTGACCATGAAGTGTCGCACCAGCGGCAGGATGTCAGAGACCCTTTCCCTGAGCGGCGGGATGACGAGCGGTATGACGTTCAGCCGGTAGTAAAGGTCTTCCCGGAAGGTTCCCTTGCGCACCTCCTCCTCCAGATGCTGGTTGGTGGCGGAGATGATCCTGATATCGATCTTGATGGGGCGGGTGGAGCCAATCCGCTCGATCTCCTGCTCCTGGAGGACCCGCAGGAGTTTGCTCTGCAGCTGGAGCGGCATGGTGCCGATCTCGTCCAGAAAGATGGAGCCGCCGTTGGCTGCCTCGAACTTGCCGAGTTTGTCCTTGTGAGCGCCGGTGAACGACCCCTTCATATGGCCGAACAGCTCGCTTTCCAGCAGGGTTTCGGGGATGGCACCGCAGTGGACGGCAATGAACGGCTTGTCCTTGCGGTGGCTATTGAAGTGGATCGCCTTGGCCACCACCTCCTTGCCGGTCCCGGATTCACCCATGACCAGGACCGTGGAGTCGGTCTTGACGATCCGCTTCATCAGGTTGAAGACCGTCTGCATGGCCGGCGAGTTGCCAACGATGTTGGCGAACTCGTATTTGTCCAGGAGCTGCTTCCTGAGGTAGACGTTTTCCGAGAGGAGTCGACCCTTTTCCACCGCCTTGCCGATGATGATCTTCAGCTCGTCGATATTGAGGGGCTTGGTGATGTAATCGTAGGCCCCCTCCTTCATGGCGCTGACGGCCGTTTCGGCGGAGGCGTGACCGGTGATCATGATGACCTCGGTCTGGGGCGAGTCTTCCTTCACCTTCTTCAGGATGTCGATACCGCTGAAGTCGGGGAGGAAAAGGTCGGTGATGACGATACTGAACCGCTCCTGGGTCAGCAGTTCAAAGGCTTCCGCCCCGGTGCCGACCCCCTTCAGGTAGCTGTCGCCACCTTTGGCCAGGAGCAGCAGCAATGCCTTGCGGCTCGCCTCCTCGTCGTCCACCAGCAGGATGTTGATCTTCTCCCTCATAACTTCGCTTCATAGCACGATTGACGCTCCCTTGGCAAGGCCGGTTTGACGCCGCGTCAGAGGGGGCTATACTTTTGGGGCAGCTATCATTGCAGTGTTCGGAGGAGTAAATGATCGACATCGCCAGTATTGTCCCGATGATCTTTTTCGTGATCGTTGCCATTGTCATTGTTTCCAACGCCATCAAGATCCTGCCCGAGTACGAGCGGGGGGTGCTGTTCCGTCTGGGGCGCCTGAAGGCGACCCGCGGCCCGGGGCTGGTGATCATCATTCCCGGCATCGACCGGCTGGTGCGGGTTTCGCTGCGGATCATCGCTCTTGACGTGCCCCCCCAGGACGTGATCAGCCGCGACAATGTGACGATCAAGGTCTCAGCCGTGGTCTACATCCGGGTGATGGAGGCGGAAAAGGCGATCGTCCAGGTGGAGAACTACCTCTACGCCACGAGTCAACTGGCCCAGACCACCCTGCGCAGCGTGCTGGGCCAGGTAGAGCTGGATGAGCTCCTGGCCAACCGGGAGAAGATCAACAAGGAACTCCAGGAAATACTGGAAAACCACACCGGCCCATGGGGGGTGAAGGTAACCACGGTGGAGGTGAAGAACATCGACCTGCCGCTGGAGATGCAGCGGGCCATTGCCAAGCAGGCAGAGGCCGAGCGCGAGCGGCGGGCCAAGATCATCCATGCCGAAGGGGAGCTGCAGGCATCGGAGAAACTGGCCCAGGCAGCCCAGGTGCTTGCCGAGCACCCGAGTTCCATGCAGCTCCGTTATTTGCAGACCCTGACCGAGATCGCTGCGGAGAAGAATTCCACCACCATCTTCCCGGTCCCCATCGACCTGATCAAGCTGTTCGTGGACAAGAAAGAGGGGTGAGGGTTCAGGGTTCGGGGGGGAAGCCCTTTGCCCCGAACGGTGTTACACCTTGTGGCACGGCAGTTACCTGCTATGCTGTAATCGAGCATTAGACATTAAAGGAGGATATTTCATGCTGTCCAAGAAAATGTACGCTGCCATCAACAAGCATATGAATACCGAACTCTATTCGGCATACCTCTATCTGAACATGTCGTCCGCCGCCAATGCCATGGGGTTCAAGGGGGCTGCCACCTGGTTCAACGTCCAGTACCAGGAGGAGATGGTCCATTTCATGAAGTTCTATAGCTACCTCAACAGCCAGGGGGCGCAGGCAGTGATCGAGGCGATGACCGCGCCCACCAGCAGTTTCATGTCGCTCCTGCACATGCTGGAGGAGACCCTGCAACATGAACAGCACATCACCCGGTGCATCAACGAATTGACCGACCACGCCGTTAGCGAGAAGGACCACGCCTCCCAGATCTTTCTGCAGTGGTTCATTACCGAGCAGATCGAGGAGGAGGAAAACGATCGGGAGATCATCGGCAAGCTGAAGCTGATCGGCGACAACGGTTACGGCCTCCTCATGCTGGACAACGAACTCGGGCAGCGGGTTTTCGTCCCGCCTCCCGATGCCCCGCAGGCTTAGTGACACTGCCCATGAAGATTCGTTTCTGCGAGCACAACAAGGGAAAGTCCAAGGCCTGCAAACGGCTGATGAAAGAGTTTCCGCAGCTGGACGTGAAAATCAAGGACTGCATCAAGAAGTGCGGACCGTGCCACAAGACGCCGTTCGCCGTGGTGGACGGGAAGAAGGTCTGCGCCGTTGACGGTGACGAGCTGTACCGGAAAATCGTGGCGGAAATGAAACGGCAGTGATGCGATAGCCGTCGCTGCCTGAAACGAACGAAGCCTGCCGGCCAGTATTGGTCTGCAGGCTTTGCATTTTGTGGGGCTCTTCCGGGGATGTTGTTTATTTGTGTCTATTAAATGCGGAGTTGGTAAACATTTAAACAACGTCCCGTAGACTCTTCCCGATTGGGCTGCGCCTTCTTCTCGACTGATTGCTTGACATGATGTAGCCAAGAGGCTACAGTGAGCCCATGGTTGAAATTCGCAAAACAGAGCTCTTTGCCAAATGGCTCGATAATCTGCGTGACATTCAGGCCAAGGCCCGTGTCCTTGTCAGGATTGAACGGCTTGCTTCAGGAAATGCGGGAGACGTTAAGCCTGTTGGTGAAGGTGTCTCGGAAATGCGAATCGCCTATGGTCCCGGTTATCGAGTTTATTTCATCCAACGTGGCAGCGAATTGATCATCCTGTTGGCTGGTGGTGACAAAAGCAGCCAGTCTCGTGACATTAAGTCTGCAATTCTGCTTGCACAGAACTTTATAGGGGTTGAACATGACTAAAACAGCTACCAGTCGATATGATGTTACCGAACATCTCCGCACACCGGAAGAGATGGCGGCCTACCTTGAAGCCTCCCTTGAAGAGGCCAATGGCGATGCGGCGTTTATTGCCAAGGCACTTGGTGACATAGCACGTGCTAGAGGGATGTCGCAGGTAGCGCGTGATGCCGGCCTTTCTCGCGAAAGCCTCTACAAGGCACTTTCAGGTGAACGTATTCCGGGTTTTGATACGATTTTAAAAATCGTTTCGGCTTTGGGACTCAAACTCCACGCAGAAGCCCGATAAATGGGCCATGGGGGCATCCATGATGGGAAGTTCAAGGCTCAATCTTGCCACACCGGAAGCCCGCCCCCGCTTTCTCTCCTTTTCGCTCACTTAAGAGTTAGACTTAGCCAAGTGTCAACCTGTCAAGCCCGACCCCACCTGCCCCCCGCATGGGGGAGACGCCGATTGTTTGAGCAAAGGCATTCTGCGAAATGTCGAGTTCATCGAGTATTTTTTTCAAGAACACCCCGGGGTGTATAGGAGGGAGACCGTTTTTTGTCGCCATGAGATTGCTCCTTAATGGTAGTCGGTTATTTCAACGTCAGTTGCTTCGCCGTTGCAAAGAGCTGTTCGGTTTCCTTGTTCGCAAATGATGCAACTGTAAACAAATTGTTTACGCGGATCAAGCAAAGAAAGCGGGGGGGGGGCAGGGGGGGACCGATTCAGAAGGGTAAGACAAAAGAAGCCTGCCGACAGGAGATCGGCAGGCTTCGTGCTGATGCAGGGGAGATGGTTCGGACAGGCTACAGCTTCTCGATGGTCACCTTTTTCCGCAACCCGGTGACGAATTCACCGATGGACTTGTTCACCTTCTGGTTCTTCAGGTAGCTGCGTAACTTGTCCTGAACCTCCTCCAGCGGGGTGGTTTTCCCTTCTTTCTTTTCGGTCACCTTGATGATGTGAAAGCCGAACTGGGTCTCAACCACGTCGCTCACTTCGCCCGGCTTGAGGGCAAAGGCGGCCTGCTCGAAGGGGGGGACCATCTGTCCCTTCTTGAAGAATCCCAGGTCGCCTCCCTGGACGTTGCTCGGGCAGGTGGAACTGGTTTTGGCCAGTTCCGCGAAATCCTTGCCCGCCTTGACTTCCTTCAGAAGCGCCTCGGCCTTTTCCTTCGCCTTTTTCTTGTCGTCGGCGCTTGCCGCGGCATCCACGCCGATCAGGATATGGCTGGCACGCACCTCCGGCTCCTCGACGAGCCGCGCCTTGTTTTCTTCGTAGAATTTCTTCACCTCGTCGTCGGCAATCACGACCTTATTGGCGATGGTCTTTTCGATGTAGTTGACAGTGATGGCGTAGCGGCGGATCTGGTCCGTCAGCTCCTTTTCCGTCAGCCCTTCATTTTTGAGGTAGGTATCGAATTCGGCCGGGGTGGCGAATTTCGCCTTGCTCTGGGCCAGTTTGAAGTCGACCTGTTTTTCCAGGTCGTCGATCTTCATCTTGCGCGCTTCCTGGTAGATCAGCTCGAAATCTATCAACTGGTCCAGTGCCCTCTCTGTGGCCTGTTTCTTGATTTCATCGGGAACCTGCTCCGGGAGTTGGCCTTGGGATTGGGCCTGGGCGATCATGTTCTGTACGGCCATCTCCAGTTCGCGGCGGGTGATGGCGGCCGCACCGACCTTTGCCACTGTGTCGGTGGGCGACTTTCTGGCGGCCGAGGCTGTTTGTCCGGCCGCTGTGGCGGGGACGGGAGATTCCTTCACGTCAGCGCCGGCAGCATGCGCGGAACTGCTCTGCAAGGCTGTAAGTGTCAGGGTCAGGCATGCCATGGAGGTCAGGAATTTTCTGCAAACGATCATTCAGCGACTCCTTTGTTAATTGAAATTGTCAGGAAGACCGAATCCTACCATTTTTCAGGAAACCGGGAAAGTGCAAAGACTGACTATCGCAAAATCTCCTTGACACGGAGAAATCTTCAAACATAGTTTCAGCCATGATCAACCTGCTCATAAATCTTCTGGAACGACTCGGGATATTCGCCATAGCCTTTATCCTTATCATGCGTTTCGATATATTCAAGCGGCTTCTGACGGGCAAGGCCAATCGTTATGAGAAGCTGTACCTGTCCGTTCTCTTTGGTCTTTTCGGTATTGCCGGGACCTACATGGGGGTGCCGATCCAGAATGCCATTGCCAATTCGCGCGTTGTCGGGGTTGCCCTTGGCGGCATCCTGGGAGGGCCTTTGGTCGGTTTCGCGGCCGGGATGATTGCCGGGGGGCATCGCTACCTGATCGATATCGGCGGCTTTACCGCGATTGCGTGCGGTGTGGCTACCATTATCGAGGGGTTGGCCGGCGGCCTGATCTATCACCGGCTGAAGCGACGGCCATTCGATCCGGCCATTGCCTTTGCCACCGGCATAGCAGTGGAGACCATGCAAATGGTCATTCTCCTTATCTTGGCAAAGCCCTTTCCCGCCGCGGTTAATCTTGTGAGCGTGATCGGCGTTCCCATGATCCTGGTCAACTCGATCGGGCTGGCCCTGTTCGTGGAGCTGGTTGCATCGGTGTACAAGGAAAAGGAGCGTTTTGCGGCCTTTCAGGCGCAGACCGCGCTGCGTATCGCCCTGCGCACCCTGCCATTTTTGCGGAGCGGTCTTACCGGTGCATCCGCATCCGAAACCGTACGAATAATCCTGGAGATGACCGATCTGGATGCGGTGGCGATCACCGATGAATCGAACATTCTGGCATATGCGGGTGCTGAAAACGATCACCACCGACCCGGCACCCCGTATGTACACGCTTCTACGCGGGCAGTCCTCACCTCGGGACAGATAGCTGCGCCGCTTACCCGCGCGGAGATCGGCTGCTCAGGTGCAAACTGCCGTCTCGGCTCCGCCATTATCGTTCCGCTGGGAAAACAGGGCAGGGTTATCGGTACCCTGCAGTTATTCCGGTTAAAGGAAAACGGCATCACGTCACTCGACATGGAGCTTGCCAACGGACTGGCACATCTCTTTTTCAACCAGTTGGAGATTTCGGAGCTGGAGGAGCAGCGCAAGCTGGTCAAGGATGCGGAGATCAGGGCGTTACAGGCGCAGATCAACCCACACTTCCTCTTCAATGCCATCAACACCGTCATCAGTTATATCCAGACCAGTCCCGACACCGCCTCGGGGTTACTGGTGAAGCTGGCCGATTTCTTCCGCGCCAATATCAACCCGGGATCCGGTCATGTCACCCTGGCTGCCGAACTGGAGCACTGCCGGGCCTACATCGCCATTGAGTCGGCCAGATTCGAAGAGCGGATCAGGGTTTCATACGACATCGACCGGGATGCCTGTGATTGCCGGCTTCCGCCACTCATTCTCCAGCCTCTCGTTGAAAACGCCATCAAGCACGGTATTCTTCCCCGGGAGGAGGGGGGCGAGGTGGTTATAGCGGCTCACCGGGACGGGGAACATGTGTGCATCGAGGTCAGGGACGATGGCGTGGGCATCCCACCGCAACGGCTTGCCACGTTGTTTGCGGCTGAAGTGGCCCCATGCTCCGGGGATGGAGCGGGTATAGCACTCAAGAATGTCAATGCCCGGCTGATCGCCCATTATGGCGCAGATCACTCTTTGCGTATTGACAGCACTCCCGGAAAGGGGACGACGGTGTCGTTCAGGGTGCCGCAATAAATCCGATGGTAGTGCGTGCGTACATCATTGATGACGAAGCCCCTGCCAGGAGGGGGCTTCGGTTCCTGCTGGAAAAGGTCGGCGGCGTCGAGGTGGTCGGAGAGGCTGCCAACGGCACCGAAGCGCTCAAGGGGATACGTGAAGCCAAGCCCCACGTAATATTTCTCGACATCCAGATGCCGGGGCTGAGCGGGCTGGAACTGGCCCCGTTCCTGTGCGAACTGCCGCTAAAGCCGCTGATCGTCTTTGCCACGGCGTGCCAGGAGCATGCAGTTCAGGCATTTGAGGTCGATGCGATCGATTATCTGCGCAAACCCTTTACCCTGGAGCGGGTTGCCAGGACAATTGCCAAGGCGGCCAGGATGCTTGCGTTCTCGACGGTTCCCCCGGCGCCGGAGGCCCGGGATGCCGCGGAACCCTGCCGCAAGGTTCCCCTTTGCCGGGGCGAGGCCATCATTCCGACCGCACCGGACAGGATACTGTTTGCCCATGCCGAAGAAGGGGAGGTGATCGTCCGGACCGTCGACGGCAGATACCGGACCCGTTTCACCCTGAACGAACTTGAGCAAAAGCTTGCCCTTGCCGGGTTTCTCAGGACTCATCGCGGTTTCCTCGTCAATGTCAACCATGTCCGGGAGGTGCTCCCCTGGTTTAACGGCAGCTACAAGCTGATTATGGACGACCGGGAGCGGTCCGAAATCCCGGTGAGCCGTTATAATGTCAAAGATCTAAAAAGGCATTTTGATCTGTAATTCACCATTCATCCCCGTTATTGGACCATTCATTCTACGTATCGCTCCATTCGAAGATTTTCCCCCATTCTTCCGGAAAAATCCTTTATCCTGATTTTACTATGAAACGAGACCGCGTTTCGTCCATGCTCCATGGACGTTACCGGATCATCGTCGAGGCCGCAGGGGTAGATCAACCCGGAAAGGGGAACAACAGATGAATGCATTAACGCTTATTTTTGTGGCACTCTGCGTCTTTGCGATTGCCTACCGGTTTTACGGCGTCTTCATCGCCGACAAGGTGATGAACCTGCGTGACGACCGGTCAACTCCCGCCGTCACCATGGCAGACGGGCACGATTATGTGAAGACCAACAAGTATGTTCTGTTCGGTCATCATTTCGCGGCGATCGCCGCCGCCGGCCCGCTGCTCGGTCCCGTGCTGGCCGCCCAGTTCGGTTTTCTGCCGGGTGCACTCTGGATACTGATCGGTGCGGTGCTGGCCGGAGCGGTTCACGATTCAATCGTGCTCTTCGCCTCGGTACGGCACAAGGGGAAAAGTCTCTCCGTTATCGCCGAGAGCGAGATCGGCAAGGTAGCTGGCAAAGTAGCCTCCATTGCCATCCTCTTCATCCTTATCCTTACCCTGGCAGGCCTTTCCATCGCGGTCGTCAACGCCCTGTTCAACAGCCCCTGGGGCACCTTCACGGTTTTTGCCACTATCCCCATCGCCATGATCATGGGGATTTACATGCAGAAGATCCGACCCGGTGACATCAAGGGCGGGAGTCTCATCGGTGGGGTTCTTCTCATCCTCGCGCTTCTTGTCGGGCCGTATATTGCCGCCGATCCTA
Organism: Deltaproteobacteria bacterium; assembly: GCA_021849045.1. Taxonomy (GTDB): domain Bacteria; phylum Desulfobacterota; class Desulfuromonadia; order Geobacterales; family DSM-12255; genus Geomobilibacter. Next base: position 36,071 of record JAJZTK010000020.1, read on the forward strand.
CCCTGGCTGCCATGTTCACCTTCTCCAAGAAGCAGCTCGCCCTGCTCATCCCGGCCTACGGCTTTGCCGCTTCGGTGCTGCCGGTCTGGTTCCTGCTGGTGCCGCGGGATTACCTCTCCACCTACCTGAAGATCGGGACCATCGCCATGCTTGCCCTGGGGATCATCGCCGTCCATCCACAGTTGCAGATGCCGGCCATTACCCCATATGTCGCCGGTGGTGGCCCCATCATCCCGGGCGCCGTCTTCCCGTTCATCTTTATCACCATCGCCTGCGGTGCCCTGTCGGGCTTCCATGCCATTATCGGTTCCGGAACCACCCCCAAGATGCTCGCCAGCGAACGGGATATCCTCTTCGTCGGCTACGGTGCCATGCTGACAGAGGGGTTCGTCGCCATCATGGCACTTGTCGCCGCCTGTGTCCTGGTCCCGTCCGATTACTTCGCCATCAACTCCCTGCCCAAGGTGTACCAGACCCTGGGAATGACTCCGGTCAATCTGCCCGCACTGGCCACCGCCGTTGGCGAGCAGGTGCAGGGGCGGCCCGGCGGCGCAGTATCTCTGGCGGTCGGGATGGCCTATATCTTTTCCGCCGTCCCCTTTATGAAAGGAATGATGGCATACTGGTATCACTTCGCCATCATGTTTGAGGCGGTGTTCATCCTGACCGCAGTGGATGCCGGTACCAGGGTGGGGCGCTACCTCTTGCAGGAGATGCTCGGCAAAGTTCACCCCCGTTTTGCCGACAATGGCTGGGCTCCCGGCATTATCGTTACCAGCGCCATATTCACCTCGGCGTGGGGCTATCTGGTATACACCGGCGATATCTCCACCATCTGGCCGCTGTTCGGTATGAGCAACCAGCTCCTGGCCACCTGTGCGCTGATCGTCGGCACCACCATGCTGATCAGGCTTGGCAAGGCGAAATATGCCTGGGTGACCGGCGCCCCCGGTCTCTTCATGATGCCGATCTGCATGTGGTCGGGGTATCTCAATATCACCAGAAACTACCTACCCAAGGGGCTTTACCTGCTGGCGAGCATGTCGGTGATCCTCATGGTGCTGATGACCATCGTCTTTGTCGAGGCGTTCCGGCGCTGGTACGGTCTGCTGCAGATCCGCGACATGGTGACGGATTCCTTTGGCGACAAGGTGTTGATAACGGTCGAAGAGCGGGACTGAATGCTCTTGCCGTGACGGAGCAGATGGCGTTTCGTCACGTTATTGATGCCTGAAACGCACCCGGGGGCTCTCTTTCCAGAGCCCCCATTCTTTTTTCATCCTTTCTGATCCCCTCGAAAACCCAAAGTTCCGCCGGCGCAAAAACATGGTTGACAAAACTGAACCAATCTGTTTTATTGCCGCGACATTTGTGACGTAACTATTTAAAATAATTGAATAAATTTTAGTTATGCTAAATTTTGAACGTCTCGGTATGTCCCATTTACAGTTTCGATAAATCAGATGGTTCAGGGAGGTTTTGAATGCAAAAAAGGACGTTCAGGAAGGTTATGGCTGCGAACCGGGGAGAGATCGCCATCCGAATTTTCCGGGCCTGCACCGAGCTCGGGATCGGCACGGTGGCTATCTACTCGGAGGAGGACAAGCTGTCGCTCCACCGCTACAAGGCCGACGAGGCCTATCTGATCGGGAAGGGGAAGAGCCCCATCGACGCCTACCTGGGGATCGACGAGATCATCTCCCTGGCGGTGAAGGCCGATGTGGACGCCATCCATCCCGGCTACGGCTTCCTTTCCGAAAACGCCGAGTTTGCCGAGAAGTGCGAAGCGGCCGGCATCGCCTTTATCGGTCCGACCGCCGAGATGCAGCGGGCCCTGGGGGACAAGGTGGCGGCCCGCAAGGTTGCCGTGGCTGCCGGTGTCCCCACCGTTCCCGGCACCGAGGAGCCGATCGAGCGGGAGGAAGAGGCCCTCAAGTTTGCCAAGGACCACGGCTACCCGATCATCATCAAGGCCGCTGCCGGCGGTGGCGGCCGGGGGATGCGGGTGGCCCGCACCCGGAAAGAGCTGCTGGAGGGGCTGGTGGCCGCCCGGAGCGAGGCCAAGGCCTCGTTCGGCAACCCGGCGGTCTTCCTGGAGCGGTACCTTGAGAACCCCAAGCATATCGAGGTGCAGGTCCTGGGGGACAACCACGGCAACCTGGTCCACTTCTTTGAACGGGACTGCTCCATCCAGCGCCGTCACCAGAAGGTGGTGGAGTTCGCCCCGTCCCTCTGCCTGACCCAGAAGGTCCGACAGGAACTCTGCACCGCGGCTCTGAAGATCGCCAGCCAGGTCAAGTACCGCAACGCCGGCACCGTGGAGTTCCTCATGGACCAGCAGGGGAACTGGTACTTCATCGAGATGAACCCCCGCATCCAGGTGGAACACACGGTGACCGAGATGATCACCGGCCGTAACCTGGTGCAGAACCAGATCCTGGTGGCCGAGGGGCACAAGCTCTCCGACCCTGAGATCAACATCCCGAGCCAGAGTTCCATCGACATGCGGGGGTACGCCATCCAATGCCGGATCACCACCGAGGACCCGGCCAACAACTTCGCCCCTGACTTCGGGGTCATCACCACCTACCGTTCCGCTGCCGGTTTCGGGGTCCGGCTCGACGCCGGCAACGCCTACACCGGTTCCCATATCACCTCCCATTACGACTCTTTGCTGGTGAAGGTGACCAGCTGGGGGCTCTCCTTTGCCGATGCCGCCCACATCATGCACCGCTCACTCCAGGAGTTCCGGGTGCGGGGGGTGAAGACCAACATCGGTTTTCTGGAAAACGTCGTCACCCATCCGGTCTTCCTCCACGGAAACTGCGATACCTCGTTCATCGAAAAGCACCCTGAGCTGCTCCTGATCAGGGAGAAAAAGGACCGGGCCACCAAGGTGCTCACCTTTCTGGGGGACGTGATCGTCAACGGCTCGTCCGGGATCGTCAAGCCGCTCAGGTCCTCGGAGCTTATCGAGGCACGGGTTCCGGAGGTGGACTACACCAAGCCGCGGCCTACCGGCAGCCGCGACCTGTTCATGGAGCTGGGGGCCGAGGGGCTGTCCAAGCGGATCCTTGAGCAGAAGAAGCTCCTGATCACCGACACCACCATGCGGGATGCCCACCAGTCCAACCTGGCCACCCGGGTGCGGAGTTACGACCTCTTGAAGATCGCCGAGCCGACCTCCTACCTGGGGGCAGGGCTCTTCTCCCTGGAGTGCTGGGGCGGTGCCACCTTCGACGTCTCCATGCGTTTCCTGAAGGAAGACCCCTGGCAGCGGCTCCACAAGCTTTCCGAGGCGATCCCCAACATCCTGTTCCAGATGCTCCTGCGGGGGTCCAACGCCGTCGGCTATACCAACTATCCCGACAACGTGGTGCAGCGGTTCGTTGAAGAGGCGGCGGCTTCGGGGATCGACATCTTCCGGGTATTCGATTCGCTGAACTGGACCAAGGGGATGGCGGTGGCCATGGAGGCGGTGAGAAAGACCGGCAAGATCTGCGAGGCCGCCATCTGCTATACCGGCGACATCACCGACCCGGCGCGGAACAAGTACCCGCTGGAATACTACGTGAACATGGCCAAGGAGCTGGAGCAGATGGGTGCCCACATCCTGGCCATCAAGGATATGGCCGGACTCCTGAAGCCGTTTGCCGCCTTCCAACTGGTAAAGGCGTTGAAGGAGAACATCGGCATTCCGGTCCACCTCCATACCCATGACACCTCAAGCAACGGCAGCGCCACGCTCCTCATGGCCTGCCAGGCCGGGGTGGATATTGTCGACGCGGCCCTCTCGTCCCTGTCCGGGCTCACGGCTCAGCCGAACCTGAACGCCCTGGTGGCGGCCCTTCACGGCACCGAATGGGACACGCAGTTGAACGAGGAGGGGCTGCAGCAGTTGGCCAACTACTGGGAGACGGTGCGGGAGTACTACGCCCCCTTCGAGTCGGGACTCAAAAGCGGCACCGCCGAGGTCTATCACCACGAGATCCCGGGCGGCCAGTACTCCAACTACAAGCCCCAGGTGGCCGGACTCGGGCTCCTGGACCGCTGGGAGGAGTGCAAGGAGATGTACCACAAGGTAAATCTCCTGTTCGGCGACATCGTCAAGGTGACCCCTTCGTCCAAGGTGGTGGGGGACATGGCCATGTTCCTGGTGAAGAACAACCTGCAGCCGGAAGATGTCTTCACCAAGGCGGATGAACTCGCCTTCCCGGAATCGGTGGTCGGCATGTTCAAGGGGATGCTCGGCCAGCCCTACCAGGGGTGGCCGGAGGAGTTGCAGCGGATCGTCCTCAAGGGTGAGCAGCCGATCACCTGCCGCCCCGGCGAACTGCTGGAACCGGTCGACTTCGACGAGGAGCGGCTCAAGCTGGAGGAGAAATTCGGCCATGCGGTGGACGACAAGTCCCTCATCTCCGCCATCCTCTACCCCCACGTCTATCCCGAGTTCGACAAGCACCGCCAGGAGTACTCGGACACCTCGGTGATCCCGACCCCGATCTTCTTCTACGGTCTGGAGCCGGGCCAGGAGACCTCGCTGGACATCGAGCCGGGCAAGACCCTGATCATCAAGCTGAACGCCATCGGCAAGGTCCACCCTGACGGCACCCGCCACATCTACTTCGAGCTGAACGGCAACGCCCGGAGCGTGGTGGTCCGCGACCAGTCGGTGCAGTCCGACGAGGCGGTGCGGGTGAAGGCGGACAAGGGTAACCCGAACCATGTCGGCGCGCCCATGCCGGGCAAGGTGCTGAAGGTCAACGTC
>JAJZTK010000021.1:0-2808 GCA_021849045.1 Deltaproteobacteria bacterium
GTCTGACGGAGCGAGCGGCTTGAATGTCGTGAAGATATTGGAAGCCTCTGAGATGTCAATCAAGAAAAGGGGTAAGGAGGTTAAGCTATGACTGACAGTCCCAAGAAAAGTCTCCGAAACGTGAAACTGGGTGAGAACACGAGGCTTGCAGATTTTGTAAACCTCTACGAATGTGAGGTTGGCGATAATTCGAGGATCGGTGCCTTTGTGGAGGTCCAGAAGAACGCCAAAATCGGCAGAAATGTGAAGGTTTCGAGCCATACCTTCATCTGTGAGGGTGTGACCATTGAGGATGATGTATTCGTCGGACACAACGTCTCTTTTATTAACGATAAGTACCCGCGTGCTACCGCAAACGGGCGCCCCCAGACCGAAGCGGACTGGGAATGCATTCCCACCATGGTGAAGAAAGGTGCTTCTATCGGCACGAGTACTACGGTCCTTTGCGGCGTCACCATCGGTGAAAACGCAATCGTCGGCGCTGGAAGTGTCGTCACAAGAGACGTTCCGGCAAACACCATCGTGGCAGGCGTTCCAGCCCGTTACGTGCGGAGCGTCAATAACGATGCCGACGCAGCTGATAACGTTACCAAACCGGTCCCGTTTCTGGATTTGAAGGCGCAGTACCAATCCATCAAGTCAGAGATTCAGCCTGCTGTCAACAAGGTGCTGGAGAGTTGTTCCTTTGTGCTCGGAGAGGAAGTTGCGGCGTTCGAGGGCGAGTTCGCCGCCCATCACAACGCCGGTGCCGGCATTGCGGTCAATACCGGCACCAGCGCCCTACATCTCGCGCTGCTTGCAGCCGGCATCGGCCCTGGCGACGAGGTTATCACGGTACCCTTCACTTTCGTGGCAACCGTTGCCGCCGTTGTGTACACCGGTGCCACGACTGTCTTCGTCGATATTGATCCGAAGACCCTCACCATGGATGTCAATGGCATCGAGGCCGCCATAACTCCCCGCACAAAGGCAATTCTGCCGGTACACCTTCACGGCCAGCCTGCCGACATGGATCCGATCCTTGAGATCGCTCAGCGCCACGGCTTGCTCGTTATCGAGGATGCCTGTCAGGCCCATGGGGCCGAATACAAGGGGCGGCGGGTCGGGAGCATCGGTGATTTGGGGTGCTTCAGCTTCTACCCGGGCAAGAACCTCGGTGCCTATGGCGAGGGGGGAATGGTCGTCACGAATGACCTGAAGCATGCCCAAACCATTCGGATGCTCCGCGATTGGGGTGCCGAAAGCAAATACCGGCATGTCCTGAAGGGGTACAACTACCGCATGGAAGGAATGCAGGGGGCCATCCTGCGCGTCAAACTGCGGCATTTGGAACAATGGACCGAAGCACGGCGGGCCTGTGCGCTTCGGTACCAGGACCTGTTGGCGAATAGTGGCGTCAGACTTCCCAGTGAGATGTCCGGCAACCGTCACGTGTATCACATATATGCGATTCGCGTTCCCCAGCGTGACAAGTTCCAGGCGGCACTCGCGGCAAAGGGGGTTCACACGGGGATACACTACCCGATCCCGGTTCACCTCCAGCCGGCATACGCGGATCTTGGGTACAAGGCCGGAGATTTTCCCCATGCGGAATCAGCCGCCAACGAGGTGCTTTCTCTGCCGATGTTTGCGGAACTGACTGCTGCGCAGCAACAGATTGTAGCCACTGCAGTGCGAGAGGTATCCGGCACTCTATGATGGCGGGCGTGAATTCTTATCCCTGAGGAGTGATTTATGAAAATTGGAGGAAACAGGTTTCTCGTCACCGGCGGGGCCGGTCTTATGGGGTCTCACATAGCCGACAGACTTCTGACAGGAGGAGCTTCCGAGATTGTTCTGCTCGATAATTTCGTCCGGGGAAGCATGCACAATATTGAAGAGACCATGAAGGATCCTAGGGTTCGGCTTGTCAAGGGAGATATCCGCGATCTGGACCTGCTCATGGAGCTTGCTTCCGGTATGGACGGCATCTTCCACATGGCAGCCATACGGATCACCGCCTGTGCCGATAATCCCCGCGAAGCCATGGAGGTGATGCTGGCGGGGACCCATAATGTGCTCCAGACGGCGGTGGAGAAGAAGGTGAGGAAGCTGTTGTATGCCTCGTCGGCGTCCGTCTACGGGCTTGCGGATACATTTCCCACCGATGAAAGGCACCCCCCTTACAACAACCGCACCTATTACGGGGCTGCAAAGGTGGCGGGCGAGGGGATGGTCCGCTCGTTCGCAGAGATGTACGGCCTGCGGTATGTCGCCCTGCGCTACTTCAACGTCTACGGCCCCCGCATGGACATTGACGGGAAATACACCGAAGTCCTCGTTCGGTGGCTCGACAGGGTCGATGCCGGAGAACCCCCCCTCATCTTCGGTGACGGTTCCCAAACCATGGATCTCGTTCATATTGACGATATTACCGACGCCAACATCATGGCGATGGAATCCGATGTGACGGATGAAGTATTCAATGTCGCCAGCGGAACCGAGACCAGTCTTCTGGAACTGCTCCGTGCGGTGCTCAGGGTTACCGGCTCCACGCTTGAGCCGGAGTTTCTGCCGGAGCGTTCGGTGAATCCGGTGCCGCGGCGGTTGGCCAGTACTAAAAAAGCGGAGGAGCTTCTGGGGTTCAAGGCAAAAGTGGGTGTAGAAGAGGGGTTGAGACGTCTCATCGCATGGCGGAAAGAAGTGCGTGCCCGCAATGCCGCAGCAGGGGCGGGGGTGTAGTGAGTGTTTCCCTCACCGGTGACTGTCGGTGTAATGCTGCCGTCATGGCAACAGGCATGTTGGGAATGGGGATAAATGAGGAGGAAC